>NZ_JAKJTB010000016.1:0-169283 GCF_050337565.1 Vibrio kasasachensis
GGTATTAGCCATCGTTTCCAATGGTTATCCCCCACATCAGGGCAATTTCCTAGGCATTACTCACCCGTCCGCCGCTCGTCAGCAAAGAAAGCAAGCTTTCTTCCTGTTACCGCTCGACTTGCATGTGTTAGGCCTGCCGCCAGCGTTCAATCTGAGCCATGATCAAACTCTTCAATTTAAAGTTTTTTCGGCTCAATGAATACTGACTTCAAAACTAATATTTATCCGAAGATAAACATGTAATTCTAAAGCTATTATCATTCCAACAGAATGATAATGAATTGACTGTGCCAAGACTAAGTTAGACTTAATCTCGATTGGTCACTCAGTTCATTGAACCCAATGTGTTTCCGAAGAAACAGCCTTCGCCGCTCTTTATAAAAGAGAAGGAAAACTTATTGGATTATCATCAACGAGTGCCCACACAGATTGATAGGTTTTAATTTTTAAAGAGCAGCGCTTTAAGTTTTCACTTTAAAGCGGACGGTCATTTTAGCGATATAACCATTAGTGTCAAACACTTTTTGCTTATTTCTCTGAAAGTTACTTGAACAACTTTCACCGTCTCTATTGTCTTGCTATGTTCAGCTCGGTAACCCGTGACAACGATGCGAATTATAGGGAGTTCTTTCTCCAACACAACCGTTATTTTGCACTTTTGAGCCGTTTGGTTAGGAATTAAACAAAACTGTTAAATATACAACAAAAAGGGGCTCTGCAGCCCCTATCTAACACCAACAACATTATTGGTGAGCGATGATTTGATCGTTATGCACCACTAATTTGACGGTTTTGTCCGGCAGTATCCGCCCCGATAAGATAGCTTTTGCTAACGGATTTTCTACACTTTGTTGAATAGCTCGTTTCAATGGTCGCGCACCGTACACCGGATCAAAACCAACTTGAGAAATCAACTCTAGCGCTTTTTCAGACACTTCCATTTGATATCCGCGCTCTTCCATTCGTTTTGCCAAGCTTAATAACTGGATAGCAGCTATTGATTTGATATGATCTTGCCCTAATGGATGGAACACTACACTCTCATCCACTCGATTTAAAAACTCAGGTCTAAAGTACTTAGTTACGATGTTCATCACTTCATTTTTAATGCCTTGGTAATCAAGGTTGTCAAAATTTTCTTGAATTTGGGATGAGCCCAAATTAGACGTCATGATCACGACGGTATTGCGGAAATCAACCGTACGACCTTGCCCATCAGTCAAGCGACCATCATCAAGTACTTGCAGCAATATGTTAAACACATCAGGATGCGCTTTTTCGACTTCATCTAAAAGAATCACAGAATATGGTTTTCGACGAACGGCTTCTGTTAAGTAACCACCTTCCTCATAACCGACATAGCCAGGGGGAGCACCCACTAATCTTGCGACTGAATGTTTCTCCATAAACTCAGACATGTCGATACGAACCATGGCACCTTCACTGTCAAACATGAAATTGGCTAAAGCTTTACACAGTTCAGTCTTACCGACACCGGTTGGACCTAAGAATAAGAAGGAACCAATAGGTTTATTAGGATCAGATAGCCCAGCTCGACTTCGTCGAATTGCATTCGACACAACTTCAACCGCTTCTTTTTGACCAATAACGCGCTTATGTAACACTTGTTCCATGCGGAGCAGCTTTTCTTTTTCAGCTTCCAGCATTTTAGAGACCGGAATACCTGTCTGTTTTGACAATACTTCAGCAATTTCTGCATCGGTAACCTTATTACGTAATAAGGTCATCTCTTGCATTTCAGCTTGAGCGGCTAGGTCGAGCTGCTTCTCGAGCTCAGGAATACGACCATATTGCAATTCAGACATACGACTTAAGTCACCAGCTCGTCGAGCAAGATCCATATCCATACGTGCTTGTTCCAGCTCTGATTTGATGTGCTGTGTTCCTTGCAAAGCTGCCTTTTCTGTTTTCCAGACTTCTTCTAACTCAGCGAACTCACGTTCTTTTTCTTGTAACTCTTGGTTCAAGATATCTAAACGCTTTTCACTCGCTTCATCTTGTTCATTGCTTAATGCTTGCTGTTCAATCTTTAACTGGATAATTTTTCGTTCCAGCTTATCAAGTGACTCTGGCTTTGAGTCTATCTGCATACGTATGCTCGATGCCGCTTCATCTATTAGGTCGATAGCTTTATCTGGTAGTTGTCGGTCGGAAACATAACGATGCGATAAACTGGCGGCAGCAACGATTGCAGGATCGGTAATTTCAACATGATGGTGTAGCTCATAGCGCTCTTTTAAACCACGCAATATCGCCACGGTATCTTCAACGCTTGGCTCATCCACTAAGACCTTTTGGAATCGACGCTCTAAAGCGGGATCTTTTTCCATGTATTTACGGTACTCATCGAGCGTTGTCGCACCAACGCAATGCAGCTCGCCTCTTGCCAAAGCTGGTTTCAGCATATTACCTGCGTCCATCGAGCCTTCGCCTTTACCTGCACCTACCATTGTGTGAATTTCATCGATGAAAAGTATGATATTACCTTCGGCTTTGGATAGTTCATTCAACACGGATTTTAAGCGTTCTTCAAATTCACCACGATATTTCGCGCCAGCGACGAGCGCCCCCATATCCAATGAAAGAACTCGGCGACCACGTAATCCCTCAGGTACTTCATTATTAATAATCCGCTGTGCTAACCCTTCTACAATTGCCGTTTTACCCACACCCGGTTCACCTATAATGACAGGGTTATTTTTGGTACGACGTTGAAGCACTTGGATCGTACGACGAATTTCATCATCGCGACCGATTACCGGATCAAGCTTTCCTTGTTCAGCACGCTCGGTTAAATCCACCGTAAATTTTTCTAAAGCTTGGCGTAATTCTTCTGCATTAGGATCATTGACCTTTTGACCACCAGTGATCTTATCAATAGCTTCAGCAACTTTTAGCTCTGTAATTCCGAACTCTTTTAATAGTGCCCCCAGCGGTCCTTTGTCTTCAACAGCCGCAAGAAGGAAAACTTCCGAAGAAATATAGGTATCTTGACGTTTCTGAGCCACTTTGTCACAGAGGTTGAACATAGCCCCCATACCACTTGATAACTGAACATCACCACCAATACCGCTCACTTTAGGTAAGCGATCTAACATTTCACTAAGCTTTGAACGTATATGGGCAACATCCACATTCAACATAGTAAGCAATGGGCGGATCGGGCTGCCATTTTGATCCATGAGTGCCACCATGAGGTGAACTGGCTCAATATATTGATGATCGCGACCCAACGCCAAAGACTGCGCATCAGAAATAGCGATTTGGAACTTGCTCGTAAATCTGTCTAGACGCATATCAACCTTCCTAAACTCAACTGAGATAATTCTATTAATCAATATGAAAGATGGATACGCACAAGGAAATTTTCAAGGGATATGAAATGAAAAAGGCTGACAACAAGTCAGCCTTTATAAGTTATTCTAGCCAGATCAAACTGGCTTGTCGCCCAGTGACACCTTCTCGGCGATATGAGTAAAAGCGTTCTGGTTCAGAGTAAGTACATAGTTTACTAGTAAATACTTGGTTAACACCCAGTTTGTTGAGACGTTGAGTTGCAATTTGATCCATATCTGCCCACCACTTCCCCTCGTTACCCGTAGGTTTAAAAGCGTGAATGGCTTCAGCATCAAAATCACAGAACGCTTGCAATACGTCCTCACCAACTTCAAAAGCATTATGCCCAATTGCTGGACCAAGCCAAGCAATGACTTCCCCATCAAACATCTTTACTGCATTCTCTACAATGCCGTTGGCTAATCCACGCCAACCCGCATGAACAGCAGCAACCTGATTACCTTGCGTATTAGTTAGCAATACAGGTAAGCAATCAGCTGTCATCGCAGAGCAAACAATACCCGTTTGTGAGGTAAATATACCATCTGCATCCAATGTAACCTCTGTCGGTTCACTGACTGTAGCCACATTAGTTGAGTGTGTTTGATTGAGCCAAATAGGTGCACTCGGCATTGCGGATAACTGAACCAAAGCTTGACGATTTCTTAAGACTGTCTCTAAATCATCCCCAACATGGCTACCAAGGTTCAAGCCTTGATAAAGCTCCGACGAGTAACCACCAATCCGCGTAGAGGAAATAGCTTTTACATTTTTCGGAACTTTCCAGTTAGGGATAATAAATGACATCTTAATAGTCTTCTTCTAGCCCATATTGTTGAGCGTCTTGACGCAATGCATCAGTCAACACAACCATGTCATCTGGTACTGGTGCATGGAATTCAAGTTCTTCACCTGTAACTGGGTGTTCGAATCTCAACATCACAGCATGAAGCGCTTGACGGTCAAAACCGCGAATCATTTCAGTTAGCTCTTGTGACGCTCCTGAAGGAATGCGCGCACGTCCACCATATGCTGAATCACCTAGCAGAGGATGCTGCAAGTAAGACATATGCACACGGATTTGGTGAGTTCGTCCCGTCTCAAGACGCAAGCGAATACGCGTGTGTTCGCGGAAGTGTTCCGCCACTCGATAATGAGTAACCGCAGGTTTACCCATTGGGCTTACTGACATTAGCGTACGCTTAGTAGAGTGACGACCAATCGGCTGTTCAACTTTACCACCAGCTGTCATACGACCAATCGCAATAGCTTCGTATTCACGCGTAATATTACGTTTTTGCAGAGCGCGCACTAAACGAGTTTGCGCTGGTACCGTTTTCGCTACCACCATCAAACCTGTCGTGTCTTTATCTAGGCGATGCACAATACCTGCACGAGGTACTTCCGCGATATCAGGGTAATGATGAAGTAGAGCATTTAACACTGTTCCATCTGGCGTACCCGCACCTGGATGCACTACGAAACCACGTGGTTTATTGATGACCATGATGTCATCATCTTCATAAACGATATCTAGAGGTAGATCTTGCGCTTCCCAGCGCTCTTCATCTTCTAGCTCCGCTTGCAATGTAATGACTTCTCCGCCCATAACTCGAGTTCGTGGTTTAGTAATAACCACGCCATCGACTTGAACGTTACCCGCCAACAACCACTCTTTGAGTCGCGAACGAGAGAAATCGGAGAATATTTCTGCGATAGCCTGATCAAGGCGTTGACCTAATTGACTATCTTTTACTGTATTAGTTAATTCAATCTGCTGAGCCATATCGAACTTTTTCAAAAACTGTGAGACTAATTGTCTACAGTGTGGAAGAATATTGTTCCATTGTATCTGCTACCGACATAAAAGTAACGGAAGCGACAAAATTATTTACTTCAAGGAATAGAATCCTGACATGAAACAGCATACTTTATCTGGATTATTGGCTCTCACTTTACTCTTCGGATGTACTAGCAGCGAAGAGATTGTTCCAGATGTACCGCCATCAGAGCTTTACTCCGAAGCTCAGGTATTACTGCAACAAGGTAGTTGGACAACAGCCATAGAGAAACTTGAGGCACTCGATTCTCGTTACCCATTTGGTGCTTATTCTGAACAGGTTCAACTTGATCTTATTTATGCCTATTACAAAAATGACGACCTAGCTTTAGGTCTCGCGACGATCGAACGCTTCATTCGCCTAAATCCAACTAACGAAAAATTAGACTGGGTACTTTACATGCGCGGACTGACTCATATGGCGCAAGATCGTAATTTCATGCACGACGTATTTAATATCGATCGAAGTGACCGCGATCCAGAACCAGTAAAATCGGCTTTTGCAGATTTTAAAAAGCTACTCGATCGCTACCCTAATAGTGCTTATGCCGAAGATGCACAAAAACGCATGTTCTCTTTGAAAAACCGTTTGGCAGAGTACGATTTGGCTACAGCCGATTTCTATTTACGCCGCGAAGCTTGGATTGCGGCAATCAATCGTTGTCAGGAACTGCAAAAAACCTATCCAAATACAGCGGCTGCGCGTAAATCTCTTGCTATTCAGCTAGCTGCCTATGAAGAACTCGGATTAACGGAAGCAGCAAATCGCACTCGTCAGTTAATGGCTAAAAACCCGGTTTAACTGCCATTTAAATCTTTCACATAAAAAAACCGCTTTCTAGAAAGCGGTTTTTTTTATCTCTATATTCCAGCGAAACGCAAAAGAATTAAGCCACTTTGAATTGCTGAATAATCGTCTGCATATTGGCTGCTAACTGACTTAACTCTACACAAGCTTGAGCGGTTTGCGTTGAGCCTGCTGCCACTTCAATAGACGAATGATGAATACTGTCCACATTACGTTGCAGCTCTTCGGACACCGAACTTTGCTCGCTACAAGCACTTGCTATTTGAATGTTCATGCTAGCAATATTCTCAACCGAACTACTGATCCCCTCAATAATACCGCCAACCGTGCTTGCTTGTGTCTTACAAATACCTATATTGTCACAACTTTCAGTCGTACCTACTACCGCACTTTTAGCACGCTGCTGCAATTGTTCGATAATGCGCACAATTTCTTCAGTAGAACTTTGTGTACGACCAGCCAAGGTTCTAACTTCGTCAGCAACAACAGCAAAACCTCTACCTTGCTCTCCAGCGCGCGCAGCTTCAATTGCCGCATTCAGTGCCAACAAATTCGTCTGTGCTGCAATATTTTGAATAACGTCGACAACCATACTAATGTCACTTGAATCTTTTTCCAACTGAGCAACCATTGTGCCTGTTTCTTCAATCACACTTTGAGCATGAACAATTTGATTCAGGGCTACGCCAACCCCGCCAGCACCTTCACGAGCAGTGTCACTAGCATTAGTTGCAGCACAAGATGCTTCCTCTGTATTACTTGCGACCTCATTCACTGTCGCTTGTAATTGAGTCATCGCTGTAGCAACCAGTGTTAATTGGTTTTGTTGATTGATCATGCCTTGCTCTGTTTGAACGGATACAGCGCTCACCTCTTCAATTGAAGTCGCAAGTTGAGTCGCAGCGCTAACAATTTGTTCAACCATCTGCTGTAAGTTCATTTGCATTTGATGACAAGTATCAGCAAGCACTCCAAGTTCATCATTACCTATTTTTGTACGATCAATTTTTTGCGTCAAATCACCATTGGTAATATGGCGTGCAAGATCCATAACTAAATTCAATGGCGTGCATATCTGTTTGGTTAACAACCAACTAGTGAACAGCATGAACCCTATTACACCCACAACGCTAATAATACTAAGAACAAAAGTTTCGCTTACTCGATCATTGGCAACTTGCTTGTCTGCGGCGATATACCCTTGGTTTAGCTTTTCTAATTCAGTCATCGCATTGAAAGTACTCTGATAGAGCTCGTAACCATCAACAGTGAGGCTGTTCGCTTGAGCTATTTTTCCTGTGTCCATCAAAATACGAAAATGATTGAGCTGCTGAGTATACGCTTTCCAATGTTTCTCTAAGTTGGCAAAAGCAGCGCGATCATTATCATCCCAAAGCCCCTCACGATAAAGATTTAGGCGCTGATTAATTTCATTCTCGAAGTTATCCATATTTTGATGCCATATTGGCACTAAATCATGCTGAGGGTTTGCTACCAATGCATACTGATCACGTCGAATTTCTTCGATATTAATTTGCATATCTTTAACTGACAAAACGCTTGGTACGGTTGCGTCTGCAAATTCAAGCAATGCATCTCTCACATGATCCATTTGCTTCAAAAAAAAGGAAACCTGGCAGACCGCTACCATCGTTATCGCAATGAAAATAACCGCTATTTTATTTTTAATATTAAAATCTTTAAAACGCATACAACACCAATGAATATCTCTAGATAAGGTTAATTATTCGAGATAATTAACCTGCTAATTTTATTCAAACCAGTTTATATCCCCACAAAGAAACCCATAATGACATTGGACCAATAATTGCGTGTCAAATCACAAAACTAACTGTTATCTAAATCGCATTATCAAGATAATCAAATATTTATATGGATTATTGCTGCAAAAACGTAACAACCATGCTTCCAAAGTGTTTTTTGAAGTGAATAATTTTGTAGGGTTGTAACTGCGATAATGATTGTGAATAGTGAATACTCATAACGCACATATGATTTTAATCTCGGTAGATTAAACACTGCGAATCCTTCAGTTCTTGATTTTTTTCCTCTGACTGGGTGTAGACGCTTGTTAAGTGGCAGACAAAGGCTACTTTTAATATATAGATATTAAAAGGTTAGCGAATGCTTCGAATTTTGTTGTTAACTGTTATATTTCTTCTAGCGTCATATAACAGCATGGCGCTATCGCTCACGCCATTAAATAAAGATCCTTACTACGGAGATCTACCTGCTTTAGAAAAAAAAGGGGTCATACGGGTACTAGTTTCCGCTGATCTTGGCTTCTATTACATTGAAGGAGGTCAGCCCAAAGGCATTCTTGCTGAACTGCTCTATCATTTTGAAAAGCAACTTAAACAACGTTCTTCTTACTTAAACTTACAAGTCATACCCATTGATCGCGATGATTTATTGCCTTCACTCAAGCAAGGGTATGGTGATCTCGCTGTCGCAAACCTCACCATTACCGACAAACGCAAACAAAATGTGGCATTTAGCATACCAGTTCGTACAAATGTTCAAGAATGGATAATAACTTCAAAGGACACCCCAAAATACCAAACTATTACTCAATTAAGTGGCGAAGAATTTTGGGTTCGCGCAAGCTCTAGCTACTTCGAAAGTTTGCAGCAACTTAACCACCAGCTCAATAAACTTGGTAGCCCGCCCGTTTTAATCCGCTTTCTAGAAGAAACACTGCAAGATTTTGAAATCATGGAAATGGTCAATCAAGGACATTTAAAGGCAACAATACTCGATAGCCACAAAAGCGAGTTATGGCTAAATGTAATGGATAACATTCAAGCACACAAAGAACTACCGATTCGCAGCCAAGGTAAGATTGCGTGGGCATTTAGAAAAAACAGCCCGAAATTGAAGGTGCTCGTCGATCAATATCTAGTTGAGCATCGAACTGGGACACTGATGGGCAATGTTATTTATGGTAAATATCTCGGAAATACTCACTGGTTAAAAAAAGTATTAGACCCCAAAAACATCCACAAGCTTGAATTGATATCCAAGATATTCATCCAATACTCAAACGAATACCAATTTGACCCATTAATGATCTCAGCACAAGGTTACCAAGAATCCGGTCTTGATCAGAATAAAGTCTCGCATCGCGGGGCTGTAGGTATCATGCAAGTTCTACCTAGCACCGCCAGAGATCCCAACGTCAATATTAGCAATATTTATAAGATTGATAACAATATCCATGCAGGAGTGAAATACATGCGCTTTATTAAAGATCGCTACTTTAATGACCACGGTATCAGCGCTGATAACCAAGTCTACTTTTCGCTTGCTGCATACAATGCTGGACCAGGAAACATACGCAAGATGCGTCGGATAGCAACACAACAAGGCTATGACGCAAATAAGTGGTTCAAGAATGTAGAAATTGTAACGCGAAAAAATATAGGACGAGAGCCCGTTCAGTACGTATCGAACATCAATCGTTATTTTGTCATATACAAACAGCTCTCTGAATTGCAAAAAACCAGAGATGAAAACAACAAAACTGAATTAAATCCGCTTATTTTTCCAATAGAGATGAAGTAGTCAGCTTAACTTATACACACGTCTCTCACCTTAAATTGGCGACGGGACCGGAAATCAAAAAATATTGGGGGGGATGATCACAATGTTGTCTGAGCGAAGATTAAACAAACCATTTCTTTAGGTCGAATTCGTGCCCTAAAAAACAGGCGATTTCTAGCTAGACACCTTTACCAATTTAGCGTTTTTTTTTACTTTCACAAGCTTTTTCGTGCAACAAACCGAAAACACTTTGAGTGAGATCACAATTGGTTTCGCACGAAAAACATCACACACAAAAAGTGACGCTCATCACATTTTTTTATGGTGAAATCCGTAATCTGGAGTTAACCCATGAGGGATGCAACAGAGGAAAACATCTATGAAAGTAAACATCACTGGCAAAAATATCGACATTACCTCTGCAATCCGGAATCACATTGAGAGCAAATTCAAAAAGCTCGAAAAGTGGCAAGTAGATATCATTGGCTGCCAAGCGACCTTCAGCGAGGAACCGAATAAACATAAAAAATTTGAAGCAGTCATCACGGTACCAAAAGGCAAACTTGTTGCTTCCGCTGTTCATGAAGATTTATACGCTGCCGTTAATGAGGTAGAACAAAAACTAGAACGACAGCTAAATAAGCTACGTCATAAACCTGAAGCTCGCCGTAACGAAAAGCTTGATCTTGAAGAAGCAGATGCGGAAGTAGAGGCTGAGGCTGAGACCGAATAATTATCTGATATCGAAAATAGCGCCCTTTGGCGCTATTTTTTTTCTTGACGCTTAAAACACGGTTGCTTATTGTGTTTAAGAACTTTCCAAATGAATAATGACAATGAAACCAATCCATCTGTTCTTTTTTGACTTGTTTTTTCTCCAATAGCTTTGGAGGCTGACTCGTTTGCGGAAGATAAGTCAAAAACGAACAGGAAGCCTCCCTCTAAGGGAGGTTTTTTTATGTAGGGAAATTAGCATGAATCAACACCAATACTCACTCGATGAAATTCGACTTCGATTAAACGAGTTAGACGACCAATTGCTACAACTACTCTCTGAACGTCGAAAGATGAGTATTGAGGTTGCGAAAAGCAAAGTTCATACTTCAAAACCAATTCGCGACGCAGAACGAGAGCAACAACTACTCGTCAAACTGATCAATAGTGGACTAAAAAAATACGACCTAGATGCCCAATACATCACCAAATTGTTCCACTCCATCATTGAAGATTCGGTTTTACTTCAGCAAGCCTACTTACAAAACTTAGCCAACCCAGAGTTAAGTAGAAAACCGCTAGCCCGTGTGGCATTTTTAGGTTCAAAAGGTTCATATTCTCACCTCGCTAGCCGAGAATACTTTAGTCGCAAGAACACTGAGCTTATTGAGCTAAATTGTGAAGGATTTAGAGAAGTCGCTACAACTGTTGAATCAGGTCACGCGGACTATGGTGTGTTACCAATTGAAAATACAAGCTCCGGCTCTATCAATGAAGTCTACGATTTACTACAACACACCACTTTGTACATCGTTGGCGAGTTAACATTACCTATTGAACACTGCTTAGTGGCCACTGAAGAAATTCGCTTAGAAGACCTCACTACACTCTATTCGCATCCTCAACCACACCAGCAATGCAGTGAGTTCTTAGGGCGCTTAAAAAATATTGAGTTAAAAACTTGCGCTAGTACCGCTGATGCAATGCAAAAAGTACGCGAGCTCAACCGCTCCGACGTCGCCGCAATAGGCAATGCATCATCAGGCAAAATATATGGCTTACAAGCTATTCAAGATAATATAGCCAATCAAACAGAAAACCATACTCGCTTCATTATCGTCGCGCGTAAACCTGTAGAAGTTTCACCACAAATCCCTGCAAAAACGACACTGATCATGTCGACATCTCAAGATACCGGCTCTCTTGTAGCTGCGCTACTGATACTCCAGCGCTACAACATCAACATGACCAAATTGGAGTCACGTCCAATTATGGGAAATCCATGGGAAGAGATGTTTTATGTTGATGTCGATACTCATTTAGATTCGGAAAATATGAACGAGGCACTGGCTGAGCTCACAAAAATAACTAAGCATTTAAAAGTGCTCGGGAGCTATCCAAGTGAGAATGTAAAACCGACGCAAGTAAAATTGGTGTAAATTATCACCTTTCAGTTCAAAAAATAGCCAACAAGTGGCTGACATCTTTTAAAAACACCACTAGCATTCTTGACCTGTTTGAGCTTGCTAGTCGGTGTTACTCACTGGTTTATCACAAAGCTCGGTGTTATCCATAACAAGAAAGGACTCGATAACTCCGCTATGACTTTGAAGTCACTTATTCCACCATTGTTAGGACTTACGCAAGTTCTGAGCTTTCAGCTTATAGCCAAAGAACTCAACCTATTAATGTGGGAGGATACTCTCTCTGAACACGTTGTTCAGCAATGGCAAGTTCAATCAGGCAACACACTGCATATTACCCATTTTGATAGCAACGACGATCGAGATACGCTACTAACAGCAAATAACAATCTGCCATTCGACATCCTTATCCTCGACAATGTTTCTTCTAAGATCTATGGTCAACTTGGCGGGCTAGTCGACGTATCTCAAATCAGCAACCGCTCACACAATAGAGAACGGTGGAATAACGCTTGTGGAGACTATGGTCAACCCTATTTTTGGGGAGTCATCGGCATAGTTTATCGTTCTGATAAAGTTCAACAACCTCCTAAAAAATGGCGTGATTTTATCAATCCCCCCACTGAGTTGTCCGGGCATATTGGTTTGCTAAACGACACTACCGACAGTTTTTTACCCTTTTTTGCGAGCCGAGGTATTTCATCAGAAACCGAAAACTCTCACGCATTGAAGCAAGTCTATTCTACGATGCTCAGCTTTAATCACCACGTTCTAACGTATCAATACCCTCTTAGTTTTATTGGTAGCAACAAAAACGCTGACAAATTATATATGGCAGTGGGCTATAGCGGAGACGAGCATCTACTTAATCGCACACAAAATATCGAGCATTGGAAATTTGTACTTCCAGAAGAGCGCCCCAGCTTATGGCTAGACTGCCTAACCATCAATCAGCACTCAGATAACAAAGAAATAGCCAAGCAGTTCCTTAACTACCTTTCAGATCCCATAATTGCAGCAAAAAATGCAACAGAAATCAAAGCTGCAACGACAAATGTAAGTGCGTTAAAACTAGTGCCAGCTTGGTACTTAAATGGTGCATCATTGCTCCCAGAGGAAAAACACATTTCTCAAGGACAGATAGATAGCCCTCTTTCTTCTGAAAACATTAGCTTACGAGCAAAAATTTTAAGCCAACTTTTGAATGACCATGAAACTCAACACTAGAGTCCTGTTGCTGGTTGCCCCTGTAATACTGCTCAGCGCAGCCATTTCAAGCTATGGCATATATCAAGATCAAAAAGATGCATTGATTAAACGTGAAATCAGCTATTTACAACTGACAATGGAAAAGCTGGCGGGTCATTTTAGGCAATCATACGCACTAATAAACAGCTACTCTCTCACCCTTTCTCGTAGTGAAATTGTTCGCCAATATCTCCGCCATGAAGGCAACCCATTTATTGAAATGGATATGCTCAATAACATGCAGCGGATTATTACTAGCTTTCAGTCTATCTCTCAGGATTCTATTGGTATCGCAATCCTCGACGATAAGCTGAGACCGCGCTTTTTCGCTGATAACCAGGGTAACCCATTCTCTGTTATCGACAATCGCGCGATGGAATACGTAAAGCTCGCTTATGCAACATCAGGCGCCAGCGAAAATATTGGTTTTAGCAAAAATGAACAAGGTCAAAGTGTCTTGATTCATTATCAGGTTTTAAACCAAAAAACGTTAAACAAGCCTCTTACCGACAACAGTACTCAAATATCATTCTTCATGGTCTACCTGACACTTGATCGATTTGACCAACAGCAACGTTTGATTGAGTTTGATAACGACAGTTCGATATTTTTTTCTCCCCACTCAATTGATAAAGATGGGTTAACCCAATCCGTTGAATTGAAATCGGGGTTATTTGCTACGCTAGATCCGGCGCAGTACCTGTTGGAGGACAAGCTTAGCGCTATAGAAAGCAAGCTCTTACTTTTCTTCACTGCCTCTTCCTTCGTTACAGTGCTTATTTTATTGATGCTGCTTTATCGTCACGTTACCAGCCCAATAGCGAGGCTGGATCGCCAATTACTTGAGGTGGAGCAAAAACGAAGATATAACATAGAACGCTTGCCAAATAGCGATGAAATCGGTCGTCTATCTGAGCGTTTTCACACCATGTATCAAGAGCTGCAATCGAGCTATCAAAAAACCAAGGTGCTAGCTGAAAACGATCACCTCACGGGACTGGCTAATCGTTATCAATTTCAAACTTATGTTAGAAAATACCTCTCAAACAAGAAGCAATGTCGACACGCTTGGATCTTATATATTGATTTAGACAACTTTAAATACGTCAATGATAAGTACGGACATACAGTAGGAGATGATCTGCTAATCAATTTTGCCAATCATATTAGAACTATATGCAATGATTGGAAAAACTCTTTACAAATCAACTGCCTCCCAGCGCGTTTATCCGGTGATGAATTCGCCGTTTTTGTCGCCGCTAAGGATAAAAACACCTACGCAGACTCTATCGCACATGCAATTCTTACTACGCTAATGAATAATTCCAATTCATCATTTAGTAGCTTTCCAATCACCGCCAGCATCGGAATCTCAGCTTATTCGACCGATGGGGAAACATTAGAAACTTTACTATCCAATGCTGATACCGCCATGTATCAAGCGAAAAAAGCGGGTAAGAACCAAATGTCCTATTATTCACAAGAGCTAGATAATAGCGTTCGCCGCCGAACTCAAATAGAACGAGCACTAAGGAGCGAAGAATTTAACAGCGAGTTCTCATTACGATACCAGCCGTATTACAATCGCAGCGGTGAAAACATTGTCGGCGTTGAAGCTCTGCTTCGATGGGACTCGCCAAAATTGGGGAAAGTCCCACCAATAGAATTCATACCGATTTCAGAGCAAACAGGTATGTTCGGTGCAATTGACCGTTGGGTAATCAAACAGGCTTTTCGTGATTTTTGCCATATCCAATCTATGTTTGAATATGACATTCAACTTTCTATCAATCTTTCTTCTGCAGAACTCGATTCAAGGCAATTGGCGACATTTATTCAGAAAATGGCTCAGGAATACCAAGTTATTCCGTACTTAGTTGATTTTGAAATTACCGAAACATTTGCTACCGATTCACAAAGCTATTCTCTACTGCATGAGCTTTCTAACATGGGATTCAAATTAGCCATTGATGATTTTGGTTCTGGCTATACATCCATCACACAGCTAGTAGAATACCCAGTGCAGAAAATAAAATTGGATCGCGAGTTCTTAACAGCACTGATCAAGACAAACAACCGGAATGTAGTTAAGCCTTTAGTCGACTTATGTCATTCCCAGTCAATGATCGTCACTGCTGAAGGCATAGAGTCAGAAGATATGCACAATTGGCTTGCCGAAAATCAATGTGACTATATGCAAGGCTATTACCTCTCACCGCCAGTCAAGATCAGACAACTCAATGAGATCGCGATATCACAAAAGGTAGAGAAAAATGACCCACCAGACAGTTATCGTAGCTTCGCTTAATCCAGCAAAAATCAAAGCTGTTGAAAGCGCCTTTCACTCCACCTTTCCAGAGACAGTATTTGATTTTATTGGCGTCAATGTTGCTAGTGGCGTTGCTGACCAACCGATTGGCAATCAAGCAACCTACCAAGGCGCTCTGAATCGAGTAAAAAATGCCAAGGACGCCCATCTTAATGGAGATTTTTATGTCGGTTTAGAAGCTGGTATTGAAGGTAAGGTTACATTTGCTTGGATGGTTGTGGAGTCAGAAACACATCGTGGCGAATCACGATCTGCCAGCATGATGTTACCACCGAAAGTCGCTGATCGCTTAACGCCAGACGTTGAGCTAGGAACGATCATGGATGAGGTGTTTGGAACACAAAACATAAAACAAAAAGGTGGCGCAATCGGACTACTCACTCAGCATCAATTGACACGTAGTTCTGTCTATCACCAAGCATTGATCATGGCGCTAATTCCATTTACTAACCCTGAACACTACCCTGCCAATTTGTAGAATTGTAATATCGAAGATAAAAAAAGGTGCCAAAGGCACCTTTTTTTAATCTCTTTCTGCGTGTTCTAATAGATCTGTTATCGCCTGTTTTTCAGCGCTACTTTTCGATTTAAGCTCATTAGAACCACGTGTAATTGTCGCAACACCAACACCCAACATTTGGCTAATTTGACGCTGAGAAAGATCACCTTTTAGCAGTTCCCGAAAAATATTGACGCGAGCCACAAGTGAGTCTCTTTCATCTGGCGTTAACAGCATAGTTAACAACATCTTATGCTGCTCTGTTTCCGTGCTATGTTGAATCAAATCCAAGATTTGTTGCCAATCAGTGTACTCAGGTTGTTGTGACATGATTTGCCGCTCACTTAATACTTAGTATTCATTTCATGTGGTTTGAGGAATGCACCATCTGCAGCGAGTAAATCTCGATAGTAGACTTCAAACATCAAGATGTTCTGCACATAGCCACGAGTTTCATTGAACGGAATCGCTTCAATAAATGCATAAGCATCTAATTTTCCTTGCGTTCGCGCGCGCCAAGTCTTAACTCTTCCCGGTCCAGCATTATACGCTGCAAATGCGAAAATTCGATTGTTATCGTACTTCTCCAACAAACTCTGTAAATAGCGGCTTCCTATTTCAATATTTTTGCCTACTTGGTAAAGGTCATCGTGACCTTTGTAAGACAGTTCGTATTTGCGCGCTGTATACTTTGCTGTTGATGGCATAATCTGCATTATACCTCTTGCCCCAACAGGCGATTTAGCCTCAACATCCATTGCACTCTCTTGACGAGCCAGAGACATCAATGTGATCGGGTCGACACTGTGTTTCTCGCCGTAAAAGTTAAACCACCAGCGATGAGCAAGCGGAAAGCGTAGCTCTAAATTACCCCACATTTCTGCTTGAATACTGCCTGTAACTGTCAAATGATGCCAACGCTTATAGGCGGCATATGCCGTCAACATCTCTTGTTGTTGCTTGTCAGCACTCCTAAGTAAATGACGCCATTCACTCTTAGCTGCTGCAATTTTATCTCGCACCACCAGCTCATCAATTCGCACCAATGCTTTATCAAATGGCTTAATCATAGAACGATCAAGCTGTACCGTAGTTTGTGGATAAACCACTGAACGCTTAAGTTCTTTGGCCGCAGCCACGCTATAAAAATTACGCTGACCTACAATTTTTTCTAACCGTTGATTGGCTTGTGTCACTTCCCCGGTAGCAAGCTCAGAACGAGCTAACCAGTATTGCCAACGTAACGTCTCTTGATCCGCTTCCGGTAAAATATGAATCCAATTAGCGATACCATCCCAGTCAGCTTGCCCAATAGCCAAGCGAGCACGTCGCTCAATCAACTTAACATTGATTGAAGTATTAATTTGCTTATCACGCCATTTTGCCAGTGATGCAGAGTCAATATTGATCAAACGAAATGAAATATAGTCCGCTAATTCTTGAGCTTGTTTTTGAGTTAACTTCTGCCCATCAACCACAGTAGACCACGCTCGCTGAGCCTCTTTTACATCTGTTCTCGCCAGTTTCTCAAGGGCCATTTCACTTTGTTGGCGATAAAATGCATTCGCTGGTTTTTTCTTAGCAAATTTGGCTACATTTTCAGGCTGTATAAATAAGGCTTTCATCTCGTTAGCTTGCTGCTTTGCTTTTGGCGAGCTAACTTGCTTAGTTAGATACGTTAATAAGCTGCCATTACGTGCATCAAACGCTAATAGCATTCGACTTAAAATCTGTTGATCGCCACGTAATCCCGCTTTATCCCATACATCAAACAATGGGTCACACGCTTCCGAGACACTACTGCCATGGAGCCATAAATCTTCAGCCCCTTTGTAAGCCAAACTGGTATTACCGGTTTGGTACTGTGCATAGTAGTAATAACATTGATATTTTTCACCGCGCGGTAATTCTGTTTGAAATTTCAACAGAGTTTTCCACTGTTTATTGCGCGCTAAGTTTTCTAGATATGGCGCTCGGATACGGGCTGAAAAAGGGAAGCTTTGGTGCTCATCGATGAATCGTTCCACTTCTTGGGGGGACTTGTCATTCAAACCAACAAGCAAAGTTCGATAATCAACATAAGGAGTTAGCGGATAAGACGCAATTTGCGACCTTAGCGCTAAGTACTTATCAACTTGCTTATTATCAAGTAATTGCTGGGCTTGATCATAAAGATCCCGTTGCTCAGATAAATTTATTGGGCTAGCAGCGCTGCCCGCTGCGCTGTATATCATCGTTGACAATGCCAATATCGATGAAGGAATGCTATACAGCGTCTTTGAAAACCTTGGCGTCATGTCTTCTCATCCTATTGAGAAACGATATGTATAAATACTATTAAGACTATTCTAATAAGTTCTGTAAAGCATAAAGCTGTAAACAAAAACTATTTCACATAAGTGTGACACATTTAGTGATTTATACTTCCTTAGCGAATAAATTTCGTTAGTATGCTTTTTCTATTAGCACCATTTGACCTGATCGGTAACAAACCTTGCCAGGTTGGTGTAAAATGCACGTTTATATACAGAAAGTTAGGAACCATCGGCAATGGCTGAATACGTATATACCATGTCTCGGGTGAGCAAAATTGTTCCACCTAAGCGTCAAATTCTTAAAGACATTTCTCTAAGCTTCTTCCCTGGTGCAAAAATCGGTGTTCTCGGCCTAAATGGCTCGGGTAAATCTACCCTACTACGCATCATGGCCGGCCTCGATACTGATATCGATGGTGAAGCTCGCCCACAACCAGGTCTTAAAGTAGGTTACCTACCGCAAGAGCCCGTTCTAGACGAATCAAAAACCGTTCGTGAAATTGTTGAAGAAGCCGTTTCTGATGTCGCAGGCGCGCTTAAACGCCTAGATGCAGTATATGCAGCGTACGCCGAAGAAGACGCTGATTTTGATGCACTGGCAAAAGAACAAGGTGAACTAGAAGCTCTAATTCAAGCTAAAGACGGTCACAACTTAGAAACAGCCCTAGAACGTGCGGCAAATGCACTGCGCCTTCCTGAGTGGGATGCAAAAATTGAACTGCTATCGGGTGGTGAACGTCGCCGTGTTGCTATCTGTCGTCTGCTTCTAGAGAAGCCAGATATGCTGCTACTGGATGAACCAACCAACCACTTGGATGCTGAATCAGTTGCTTGGCTAGAGCACTTCCTTGTTGATTACAGCGGAACTGTTGTAGCTATTACCCACGACCGCTACTTCTTAGATAATGCTGCTGGCTGGATTCTAGAGCTTGACCGTGGTGAAGGTATTCCATGGCAAGGTAACTATACCTCTTGGCTAGAGCAAAAAGATGAACGTTTAAAGCAAGAGAAATCAGGCGAAAGCGCACGTCAAAAAACCATTGAAAAAGAACTTGAATGGGTTCGTCAAAACCCTAAAGGTCGTCAGGCTAAATCTAAAGCTCGTATGGCTCGCTTTGAAGAATTAACCACAGGTCAATACCAGAAGCGTAACGAAACTAACGAACTATTTATTCCGCCAGGTGAGCGCCTTGGCGACAAAGTGCTTGAGGTTAAGAACCTAACCAAGTCATTCGGCGATCGTGTACTTATTGATGATTTATCCTTCAGTATGCCTAAAGGCGCCATTGTCGGTATCGTGGGTGCCAACGGTGCGGGTAAATCAACACTCTTTAAAATGTTAAGCGGCACTGAACAGCCTGATTCAGGCACAGTCGAGCTGGGTGAAACCGTAAAACTGGCTTCTGTTGATCAGTTCCGTGATTCAATGAATGACAAGAACACGGTATTCCAAGAGATCTCTGAAGGCGTTGATATTATTAAGATCAACAATTTCGAAATCCCTGCCCGTGCCTACTGTTCTCGTTTCAACTTCAAAGGTAACGACCAGCAGAAGATCATTGGTGAACTTTCTGGTGGTGAACGTAACCGCGTTCATTTAGCAAAATTGCTAAAAGCGGGCGGCAATGTATTGTTACTCGATGAGCCAACCAATGACTTGGACGTCGAAACACTACGAGCTTTGGAAGAAGCTCTGCTTGAATTCCCAGGTTGTGCCATGGTTATCTCGCATGACCGTTGGTTCCTAGACCGTATTGCTACCCATATCTTAGATTACCGCGATGAAGGTCAGGTAAACTTCTATGAAGGTAACTATAGCGAATACACAGATTGGCTGAAGCAAACTTTGGGCGCACAAGCTGCTGAACCACATCGCATCAAGTACAAACGCATTGCTAAGTAAGCTGAGATAGAATCAAGCAAGAAAACGCGGTAATACATACTATACCCAAGAAACTTGAAGATGCAGATGCAGGTAGGCGGCAAGTAAGAAAATCTCCTGAGCATAGGTGAACTATGTGATTGGGGCGAACGAACACAGCCAACAACACCGCTGCAACTTCGAGTATGACGGGTATACCTATTTGCTTGAAATTTACTCTAAGGCCGCTAATATAGCGGCCTTTCTTGTTTATAATTTGACTCGTTAGGTAAGTACAACGACCTTCATCACTAAGTTTAAAGAATTCCAAACTGTAAATAGAGATCTTCTGTTAAGCTGATAAAAATGGAAAACGGAGAGCGAAGAATGATTGAAAGACGTCGATTTTCACGCATTGTATATCAAGCCCTAGCGGTAATTAGTCAAGGCGACATTAAAGTGGAAGCCAGTGTAAAAGATCTTTCTTTACACGGACTACTGCTTCGTTGCCCTCAAGATTGCCCGCTGGATATTAGCTTACCAATTTCGGTACAGTTCCAGCTACCTGAAAGCGATATAACAATCGAGTTAGACGGTAGAATAATCAATGATGACAATAAATTCGCTCGAGTCATCATTGAACATATTGATATCGAGAGTATCAGTCACATTAAACGCATTATCGAACTCAATGTTGGAGACGATCGCTTACTGCATCGTGAAATCGAGCAATTATCGGATCTAGCAGATTATTCATAACTAAGTTGTATGCCTCAAAAAAAAATAACAATTACTATTCCTACTGATAAAGAAGCACAACACTTCTCTATCAGTAGAAAGAGCTTACTGCTCTCTATTGCTGCCACCGTTACCTTACTTGGTTCTACCGCCAGCTATATCTATTACCATCAACAACAAATAACCACGCTTAGCCAAAATCTGGCGCAAGCACACACTGAAAAAAATACATTAGAACAACTTTATGAAGAGCAAATGGACACCAGCCATAGCCTCTCACAAGAACTGGAACAAAAGCGCGATCAATTACATGTGCTTGGGAAGCGAGTCTACGATGTAGAATCGGTACTTGGTTTATCCGATGAAACACCTTTAGGTGAGCAAAATCTCGAAGATCGCCTTGATGCTGCTGCTGTCGATTCAGCCGTACGAGCTACGATGTTTCGAATGATCCCAAATGACACACCGCTGGATTATCAGCGAATATCATCTTCCTATGGTCGACGCACAAACCCAATCAGCGGTAAACGTCACACGCATACCGGTATTGATTTAACCTGTAAGCGCGGTACCTCTATTGTGGCACCCGCCGATGGTGTAATAGAAACGGTAAGACCAAGCAAAAAAGGCTTCGGCAATTTCCTTACACTGCGTCATTCATTTGGTTTTATGACGTCTTACGCTCATCTGCAATATTTCAAAGTCAAAAGCGGACAATTTGTATCAAAGGGTGAAGTGATCGCTACCTGTGGTAATTCTGGTAATTCGACCGGACCACACCTTCATTATGAAGTGCGGTTTTTAGGTCGCTCACTCAACCCACAATACACCATGGATTGGACACCCGATAACTTTAACTATCTATTTGAAAAAGAGAAAAAAGTAAAATGGGCACCCTTAGTAAAATTGATTGATGACAATGTACGTTTGCAAGTTAACTTAACCAACAACCCTTACATAGATAACTCAGTTGATACCGTAAAACACGAGAGTAAAACGGAAAATCAACTCAGTGTGCAATAACCAAAAATAGCACACATAACAAAAAAGCTGCCAATGGCAGCTTTTTTGTTATCCCCGATGAATCGAGTCATTGGCTTGTTTAAGTAGATTTTGGCTTTCAACCATAAATTGATGAGAGTAGTCGCCAAACCAATCACTGACTTGATTAAAGCTGTCGATAAAAGTCTCTTTATCGTTATTATCAAGAATCTGTAATGCTTCACCAAAGCGATGATGGAAGCGCTTGATCATCTCGATATTCTCTTGAGATGAGAAAATGATATCACCATAGAGATTTGGGTCTTGCCCGAACAAACGACCAACCATGGCAAGTTCTAAGCGATAGATTGGCGAACTTAATTGCATTAACTGATCAATGCTTGGATTCTCTCTGCTTAAATGCAGCCCGTACGCAAATGAAGTAAAGTGACGCAGTGCCTGAATAAGTGTCATACCATGATCATGCTCACTGGCATCAATTTGACAGAGGCTTGCCCCCCAAATAGCAAATTGCTTTAGTAGCCATTGATAGTGTTCTTCCCCTCTGCCATCGCAGTACACGATCACTTGTTTGGCTAAACTTGGTACATCCGGACCAAACATTGGGTGAAGACCAACCACAGGTCCTTTGTGAACTCGTAACATCGACGCTAACGGTTTCGACTTAATCGAGGTAAGGTCACACAAAATACAATCTTCAGGCAGCTTAGCTAACTTTTCAATTACACCTTGCGTAAGGTGAATCGGTACCGTCACAACCACCAGCCCAGCGCCATCTAAAATATCATCAGCACGATGCCAATCTTGGCTGCCCAATACTTTAACTTGATAACCTGAAAGGCTGAACATTCGCCCAAACAATCCACCCAGTTGCCCTTTACCGCCGACGATCACTACCGAACGTAACTCTGGGTTCAAACACTTAAAACCGGAATCTTTCTCGCTGGCATACGATTCACGCATCGTTCGACGCAAAATATCTTCAATCAGCTGCGGGGGAACACCGATTTTTTCAGCTTCCGTACGACGAGAAGCCAGCATAGCCGCCTCGCGATCGGGTGCGTAGATTGGTAAGCCATGTTCACTTTTTACTTCGCCCACTGTTTCCACCAAAGAAAGGCGCTGAGCAAGTAAATTGAGTATCTGCTTATCGACTGCATCGATCTGATCACGCAGTCCGTTTAACTGTTCGGCCATGAATGTCCCTATACTTTACGGCTTAAACTTTTAAGCGATCTTTTAAGAATGGCACCAACGCTGTGTGGGCATGACGTAATAGTGTCTCAGTTGCTTGCCAATTAATACAGGCATCTGTGATAGAAACCCCATATTGCATCTCATTTGTTGCCAGTTCCGAGGACTGGCTACCTTCATTAATATGGCTCTCAATCATTAAACCAATAATGGATTTATTCCCTTCACGAATTTGATGAATCACATCTTCCGCAACCAGTGGCTGGCGACGGTAATCTTTACGGGAGTTTGCGTGGCTGCAATCCACCATTAAAGAGGCATCAAGATCCATTTTTGCCATTTCTTCTTCACACTCAGCAACCGACACTGAATCATAGTTCGTTTGCTTACCACCACGAAGAATCACGTGCCCATTTGGGTTGCCTTGGGTGGTTAATAGCGCCACTTGTCCTTCACGGCTAATACCCATAAAACGGTGGCTTGAAGATGCGGCTTGCATTGCATTGATCGCTGTTGCTAAGCTGCCATCGGTGCCATTTTTAAACCCGATTGGCATTGAAAGACCACTGGCCATTTCGCGGTGAGTTTGCGATTCCGTCGTACGTGCGCCAATAGCGGCCCAGCTAAAGGTGTCCGCTAAGTATTGTGGACTAATTGGATCTAATGCTTCTGTAGCCAATGGAATATTCATTTCCGCCAATTCGACCAATAGCTCTCGTCCGACATGCAGACCATGCTCGATATCAAAACTACCATCAAGATGCGGATCATTGATCAGACCTTTCCACCCCACGGTAGTACGAGGTTTTTCAAAATACACTCGCATAACAATATACAGTTGGTCACTTAGTTGTTCTGAAATCGACTTCAAACGGCGAGCATAATCCTTTGCCATCTCAACATCATGAATTGAACAAGGACCACACACGATCAGTAAGCGCTGATCCTTTTTATGAATGATGTCCGAGATTGTTTGACGTGATTGTTGAATAAATTGGCGGGCACTATCACTCAGCGGCAACTTCGCCTTCAACTCATCAGGGGTAATCAATACCTGTTCTTCAATGATGTTGACATTACTCAATTCACTTTTTTGCATAACCGACACTCTGTAAATATTTTATTACACCAAAGTTTAACAACAACCAAGGCACGACTAGAACACTACAATAACAGGCGTTAGCTAGTTTTCAACTGTAAATTTAAATAAACACTCACTGTAAATTATTACTTACATTAACTGTAATTATAAGGTCTAAATAAAATCACTACTCAAAGCATGTTTTCTAATTGATAAAGCCTATAAAATAGTTATGAACAACTAATGGAAATAGGTTGAGCTGCATGGATTTAATACTCTCTCTACTGCAACAAATGTGTGTTTATTTAGTGCTCGCCTATATGCTGAGCAAGACCCCTATCTTTTTGCCTTTGCTCAATGTATCCAATCGACTTAGCCATAAACTGAGTATTTATGTGCTGTTTTCCCTTTTTTGTATCATGGGTACCTATTTTGGCTTGCAAATCAATGATGCCATTGCCAATACACGAGCAATTGGTGCTGTAATGGGAGGGCTGTTTGGTGGACCGGTAGTTGGTTTTTTTGTTGGTTTAACAGGTGGGTTGCATCGCTACTCGTTAGGTGGGTTTACTGATCTTGCCTGCGCTATTTCCACGACCGCTGAAGGGTTAATAGGCGGCTTGCTGCATACCTATTTGTTACGTAAAGGCAAAGGTATCCTGCTATTTAGTCCAAGTATTGTTTTCGGCGTAACTTTGTTCGCAGAAATTATTCAAATGGCGATACTCTTATTGGTTGCCAAGCCATTTGACCAAGCCTTTATTTTGGTTTCGGCTATTGCCGCTCCAATGATTATTGCTAACTCGGTAGGAGCTGCGCTGTTTATGAGCATCCTACAAGACCGAAAAACTATCTTTGAAGAATACTCCGCAACGTTCTCACGCCGAGCATTGAATATAGCTGAACGTTCTGTTGGAATATTATCTGCCGGTTTTAACACTAACACTGCAGAAAAAATAGCGCGTATCGTTTATGAAGAAACCAATGTAGGTGCGGTATCAATCACCGATGATGAAAAAATTCTCGCGTTCGTTGGTATCGGCGATGACCACCATAAACCGGATACACCCATCTCCTCTCAAAGTACCTTAGATGCGATTGCACAAGACAATATTATTTACCTTGATGGTAAAGATAAGCCTTACCAATGCTCACTATCTACACAGTGCAAACTCGGATCTGCTTTGATTATTCCTCTGCGTACTGGTGACAAAGTCATAGGCACGATTAAGCTATACGAGCCAAAGCGAAAACTATTTTCCACCATCAATATGTCGATGGGGCAAGGTATTGCTCAACTTTTATCAAGCCAAATTCTGTACGGCGATTATCAACTGAAACAATCATTGCTATCACAGGCAGAGATCAAGCTGCTTCATGCTCAGGTAAACCCTCACTTCCTATTTAATGCTTTAAATACGATTAGCGCCGTAGTACGCCGCAACCCAAGTAAGGCTCGTGAGTTGATTCAGCATTTATCACAGTTTTTCCGCAGTAACCTTAAGCAAGATATTGAAGAGGTCACCTTGCAAGATGAGCTCGAGCACGTTAATGCATATCTTACGATTGAAAAAGCGCGCTTTACTGACCGACTCGAAGTTGAAATGGATATTGATTCCGCTTGGCTCACTCGAAAATTGCCAACTTTTACGCTGCAACCGCTGGTTGAAAATGCCATTAAGCATGGTATCTCTAACTTATTAGAAGGTGGTGAAATACGGATCTATAGCCAGATAGTCGAGCAAGGATGTCAAATCACGGTCGAAGACAACGCCGGTAGCTATTTGGCACCTAAAGAAGATCACGAAGGGCTCGGTATGCAAATTGTCGCCAAGCGCTTAACCAATAAATTTGGTCGCATCAGTCAATTGAATATTGAAGTTGAACCTAACCAATACACACGAATGAGCTTCATCATTCCCCATAATGATAGTGAAGGAACAACGCTATGCTCTCCGCTTTAGTCGTAGATGATGAGCTATTTGCTCGTGAAGAATTGACCGAGTTATTAGAAGAAACTGGGCATATCACGGTAATAGATCAAGCGAGCAATGCCATTGAAGGTCTTAAGAAGATCAACCAACTAAAGCCGGATGTGGTATTTCTAGATATTCATATGCCACAGATATCAGGTATTGAGCTGCTGGGTATGCTCGATCCCGACATTCAAACTCGGGTTGTTTTCGTTACCGCTTATGATCAATTTGCGATTCAAGCGTTCGAAGAGAATGCCTTCGACTATCTGCTTAAACCTATAGATACTAGAAGGCTGGACGTTACCGTCAAAAGGCTGCTCAAGTCAGAGCAAAAAAAACTGCAACAATATGAAGTGATTTCTCCACCAAGCTTAGATCAGGTGCCTTGTATCGGTTTAAACCGTATTGTGATTGTGGCAACGCAAGATATTGAATTTGCCTACAGTGATATTAGCGGAGTGCATGTGCAGACAACTGAGCAATCAGCCACCAGCCAACTCACGCTTAAAGTACTTGAGGAGAAAACGCCTTTAGTGCGCTGCCATCGCCAGTACCTGATCAACATTAAGGCAATCAAAGAAATAAAACTGTTGGAAAATGGCTTAGCAGAAATCATCACCTGCAGCGATCACCCTATTCCTGTCAGCCGCCGCTATTTGAAAACATTGAAAGAGCTATTAGGTTTTCATTAACCCCAATACAAAAGAGCTACCTAGGTAGCTCTTTATTACACTGTGGATGTTTAGCAATCTAATATTCGCTTCATTGCTTCAGAAGCTTGACGCCATTTTTCACTACGCTGCAATTCATTTAGGCTAAATGACTGCTTTTTGAGTAATGGAGCAGCTTGTGGCGTTTCCATCACTGGTAGATTATCCAAAACTTCAATCTGTGCTTGACGGTTATTACACATCAACAGCATATCGCAACCAGCAACCAACGCTTGATGAGATCGAGCCGCCGGTCCTCCCATCACAGCCGCACCTTCCATATTTAGGTCATCAGAGAAAACGATCCCTTTAAACCCCAACTGCTCACGAAGTACTTTTTTGAGCCAGAATGGTGAACCACTTGCTGGTTGATCGTCATATTGTGAGTAAATTACATGAGCAGGCATCATCGCATCTAATGTTCCCGCTTCAATTTGCGCTTTGAATATAGCCATATCGCGCTCAAGGATGGTATCGCGTTCATCGTATGGCGTCTCTAAATGAGAGTCGGCAATAACGCCACCATGCCCAGGGAAATGCTTACCTGTTGTTGCCATGCCTACAGCCTTCATACCGCGCATATACGCTGTACTGTGCCGTATAACACTTTCAAAATCCTCACCAAAAGCACGATCACCAACGGCCTTACATTCAAAACCTTTATCGAGGACAGGGGCAAAGCTTAAGTCCACATCATGAGCAATAAGTTCTGCAGCCATCAACCAGCCGCCAAGCTCTGCCATTTGCTCGCTATTGGCTTGTTCTGCGTACAATTTGGCAGCAGGTATACGCGAAAAACCTTCACGAAAACGCTGTACTCGACCACCTTCCTGATCCACGCCAATTAAAATAGGTCGTTTAGCCGCTTTGCGAATTTCGCTATTCAATGCCAAAAGCTGTTTGCTGTCATGATAGTTGCGTGAAAATAGAATCAACCCACCCACTGTTGGGTGTTGTAAAATCTCTTTATCTTCAGCGGTTAACTCGTATCCAGCAACATCCAACCATAACGGACCCATAATTTCTCCTAACTGCGCTCTAATTTCGCTTTGGCTTTGAGGTTATTCTGATTATTCTTAGTTTACAATGGATAAGTGAGCCTATTATTGAAAATTGGATATGAGTACAAAACAACGATTTATTGGTGTGATGTCAGGCACCAGCATGGATGGTGTCGACACAGCGTTGGTCGAAATAGAAGGCAGTCATATTGAGTTACTTTCTTCGCTCGACTTCCCTTTTCCAGAGCACCTAAAACAGCGCCTACTGAATATTTGCCTAGGGCAAGCCACCAACTTGGCTGAAATTGGTGAGCTCGACCACTTATTAGGTCACTTATTTGCCGACGCTGTTAATGCGTTGCTAGAACACGCCAATTGCCCAGCCAGTAGCATTACCGCGATTGGCAATCATGGGCAAACGGTCTACCACCGACCTGATGGTGCTGCGCCATTCACTATGCAGCTTGGTGATGCCAACATAATTGCCACCAAAACAGACATTGATACGGTGGCAGATTTTCGCCGCAAAGATATGGCGCTCGGTGGGCAAGGCGCACCTTTAGTACCAGCTTTTCATCAATCTATATTTGCTGCTACTGATTCAAGTGTTGTGGTACTCAACATTGGTGGTATCGCCAATATTTCAGTGTTGCGCCATAACCATCCCGTAACTGGTTATGATACGGGACCTGGCAATATGTTAATGGATGCTTGGTGTCAAAAACATCACGGTAGCAAATATGATCAGGACGCATTATTTGCGCTAGAAGGTGTCATTAATCAATCACTACTCAACGCCTTATTAGCAGAGCCTTATTTGACTCGCTCAGCACCAAAGAGCACCGGGCGTGAATTGTTCAACATGCCTTGGCTTGAGAAAATGCTCGCTGCGGTATCAATTGCACCACAAGATGTTCAACGCACACTGTGTGAATATAGCGCGCTGACGATTGCGAATGAAGTTCAGCTCTATCAACAAGGTGCAGCCCCCGAACTACTCGTGTGTGGAGGTGGCGTGCATAACCCGCTATTAATGTCTCGCTTAGCGGCGTTATTGCCTAATTGGTCGGTACGATCAACAGAGGATAAAGGCGTAGACTGTGACAACATGGAAGCAATGGCGTTCGCCTGGCTTGCTCAACGTCGTATACACAATTTACCGAGTAACCTACCTGAAGTTACTGGTGCCAGCCAACTGGCTTCGCTCGGTGTACTTTACTTTGCGTAACAATAAGGAACGTTATGACTAGCGATGATCTCATTGCCGCTTTATCACATTTGGTTTCAGAGGGGCGAAATCCGGACACTATGGATATCGATTTACTCTCCTCACTTGAAATCATAACGCGCATAAACCAGCAAGATAAATTGGTACCCCTTGCCGTTGAGAAAGTACTACCAGAGATAGCTCAAGCCATAGATAAAATCACTGAAGCATTTAAAGCCGGCGGTAGATTAATTTATATGGGTGCAGGTACTAGCGGTCGCTTGGGCGTACTGGACGCATCTGAATGTCCGCCAACCTTTGGGGTTTCGGACAAAATGGTAATTGGGTTAATTGCCGGTGGTCCTGAAGCGATCTTAAAAGCCAAAGAAGGTGCTGAAGACTCTCTAGAACTTGGTGTCGAAGACTTAAAAAATATCAACTTTAATACTAAAGATGTCGTGGTTGGTATTGCCGCAAGTGGTCGAACGCCTTACGTGATCGGCGCACTACGCTATGCTAACCAATTAGGTGCGACCACTGTTGCCCTTTCATGTAACCCCGATTCTGCGATAGCAACAGAAGCTCAAATAGCGATCAGCCCGGTGGTTGGTCCTGAAGCGTTAACAGGCTCAACCCGCTTAAAATCAGGCACAGCACAAAAGCTGGTCTTAAATATGATGAGCACCGCTAGCATGATCCGATTAGGTAAAAGTTACCAAAACCTAATGGTTGATGTAAAAGCAACTAACGAAAAGCTGGTTGCTCGCGCGGCGCGCATTGTAATGCAAGCGACGGAGTGTGATAAATCAGTCGCGACTCAAGCTCTAGAAAAAACATGTTGCGATGTTAAGCTCGCGATACTGATGATTTTGACCGGAATGGATATCGATACAGCGAAACTTCAGCTGATTGAAAAAGAGGGATTCTTACGTCGTGCAGTTGAAGAGTATCACACTAAATAGATTTTGAAGGCTTGGTTTACCAAGCCTTACTTTTACACGCCGCGTTAATATGTAATTCGTGATTCATTCCAACCGCGTTGCCACTCCATGCGAAAACGTTGCGCATCCTCAGTACCTTCGCAAACACCTTCGTAATATTGACCTGATAGACCAATTTGATACGCAGCATTCGGGTTGCAGTACTTATTTACCCCTTCTAAATAACCTTGATCGTAATCTGCCGTATTGACGTTACCCATGCTTGATAGCTCTCGCATGCTGCGCGAATTGTTGCCACTAACGCCATCTTGATAGCCCACTTGATACCAGTCACCTGCTTTCGCCATTTCATCGATTGAACTAACACACCCAGCTAACAGCCCTAGCAACATGACACTCAATAGCTTTTTCATTATTTTTCCTTATGATTCGCTTTGCATCATCAGTGTAACCACTATACCCAAGTGACTTCAAGATGCAGGATTCAGAGTCTTACTTGGGTTTAACACCTCATATTGACTACTTAACTTCGGTAGAACCACTTAAGTGATGAGATTGCCACTAAAATGATGATACGACCACTCACCCCAAATCAACATGAACTTGCCCCAAAGACCCCATATTATTCAAGATGAATTCTAAGATCAGGGGACAAGAGCTATGTTGTGGTTTTTAACTTGTGTTGCCGCGTTAATCGGTGGCTACTTTATCTACGGTGCCTTTATTGAAAAGATTTTTGGCATCAATGTAAATCGACAAACACCCGCACATACCAAAACAGACGGGGTTGACTATGTACCCATGTCGACTAAAAAAGTTTATCTAGTTCAATTGCTTAACATTGCAGGCGTTGGTCCAATTTTCGGCCCAATTATGGGAGCCCTATACGGACCAGCTGCAATGTTATGGATTGTACTAGGCTGTATCTTCGCCGGTGCCGTGCATGATTACTTCTCAGGCATGCTCTCTATCCGTAATGGCGGTGCATCAGTACCAACCATCACTGGTCGATACCTAGGCAATGGCGCAAAACACTTTATGAACATCTTTGCCATCGTCTTACTACTACTGGTTGGTGTCGTTTTTGTTTCAGCACCTGCAGGCATGATCACTAACCTTATCAATGATCAAACTGATCTTACCGTTAGTATGACTACCATGGTCATGCTGATCTTTGGTTACTACATCATCGCGACAATTGTTCCTGTTGATAAGATCATCGGTCGCTTCTATCCACTATTTGGTGCACTGCTTATATTTATGTCAGTCGGTCTAATTACGGCTGTCGCATTCTCCAGCGAGCATACTGTGATGGGTGACTTCCAAATCACTGACATGTTCTCTAACTTAAATCCAAATGATATGCCAATCTGGCCTGCACTATTCATTACCATTGCGTGTGGTGCGATATCTGGCTTCCATGCGACACAGTCTCCACTTATGGCTCGCTGTATGGAAAATGAAAAGAATGGTCGTTTCGTATTCTACGGCGCGATGATTGGTGAAGGTATTATCGCTCTAATTTGGTGTGCTCTAGCACTATCGTTCTTCGGTTCTATCGACTCACTAGCTGAAGCAGTGGCGAATGGTGGCCCTGGTAACGTTGTGTACAGCTCTTCATTTGGTCTACTGGGTGCGTTTGGTGGTGTACTTGCTTTCTTAGGTGTGGTGATTCTACCTATCACTTCAGGTGATACTGCGTTCCGCTCTAGCCGCTTAATTCTGGCTGAATACTTCAATATGGAGCAAAAAACACTACGTAACCGCTTACTGATGGCTTTACCACTGTTTGTAATTGGCGGCATTCTTACTCAAGTAGATTTCGGTATTATTTGGCGTTACTTTGGCTTTGCTAACCAAACGACAGCCGTCATGATGTTATGGACAGCTTCAGCATACTTGCTTCGTCACAACAAACTGCATTGGATTACTTCTGTTCCAGCACTGTTTATGACTAGCGTGTGTGTCACCTTTATCCTTAACAACAGTTCGCTTGGCTTTGGTCTGCCAATGCAAATCTCGACAATTGTTGGTGTCGTGGTTGCTGTTGCGGCACTGTGTTATGTGATTAAAGTATCGAAAGGCAAAGGCGATACCGAATTGGCTGATGAAGAAAAGCCAAGCGGAACAACTGAAATAGCTTAAATTTCAAAATGGATAGTGTAATTAAGACAAAGGCTCCTAATTAGGAGCCTTTTTATTTATCATTTCAATAACTATGGCGCCTCAGTCAACGTCGCAGTCATATGTCGACTCTCTGCACCGAACGCCAATCTCGCTCGTTGCTGCATATAGTCCAAAGTAATGCTTTGCGCCGTTTGCTCAATGTTAAGTAGAGCATCGATTCCATAGCCATGGATGAGATATCGAGTATAGAACCAACTACGGTCAACAGGATCAAGGCCGAGCGACTCCAAAGCCACTGTTAACTGCTTAGCAGCCGTTGTTACTTCTTGCTGTGTAATTGTAGAGCTCAAACTTACTAAGAACTTACTTAGCTCAGAATCCACCGCTTCGATATCCTTGCTGGCGATATTAGTACTGATCATCCAGTCAGAAACCGACTCTCCATCTTGAATTACAGAATAGATTTCTGGTGCATAATCAAAACCGTATTTTCCTCGAATGTGATCATCCAATCGAATGTTGCTGATTTTTTGCAGCATATCATCAGCAAAGACTTCTTTTGCCGTTCTAGGCTGAGGCGTTGTGTTTATTACGCGCTTTATCATTAACACTGAATCCTCTTTTGCTGCCGCAATATCAATGCGTGGTTGCGCTTTTTGATCATAACCATTGCCCAAATGTATCGCCGCAGGTGGATCTGCTTGCAGAGAAATCTGCGAGATGTATTTGCTGATCAATGGCGCGATTTGCTCCGGTTCCATATCAGCAATAATCACCAACTTATTTGAACGGTCATAAGAAAATAACGTTTTATGCACCGCTTTCATTTGCTCAACCGTCACACTGGCGATATCGCTATTTAACAAGAAGCGATGGCGACTGTTAGGCAGGTAAGTATTGGCATTAATCGCTTCATAGTACTTACCTTGTGGGGAATTTAAGTTAACGTCATTATCTTGATAAGCGCCTTTCTTAACCGCATCCAACTGTCTCTCATCAAGTTTCACTTCACTGGCAATGTTATAAACAACATTAAATGCGAGAGGCAAACTATCTAACGAAGTATTTACGTCAATCCCATGAGAGGTGAGCTCTACAAAAGGGAATACTGCCACATCTTTTTTACGCAGGAATCTATCTAATTTCGCGCCATTAAATTCACCTAAACCACTTCGAATTGCTGTATCAATGAGTAAGTTGCTGGCAGCATAAAGATCTGGAGATAGTGCAGCTCGACCTCCCTGACTGGCGTAAGTAACATAGGCGCGTTTACCAGCTTTAGCGTCCTGCTGAAACCATACCTCAATACCATTACTTAGCTGCCAAACCGTTAGGTTTCGCTCACGATCGACACGAGAGAGGATTTTGCCTTCTTGTATTGGCTGCAATAGTTCTGATGTCACCTTATCCAATGCGACGGGCTTGACACCTTTTTTAGCGTACATGACAGGGAGCAACTCAAGTCGCTTAACATTAGCATTAAGCTCTTGGTTTGATTCAAAGCCTATTAGCCATGTTAATTTGGAGGACAGCATATCGTCTAGGTTGTTGTTGACCCGCTTCAAACTCATAGACCTGATAAACTTCTGCAAAGTCTTATGGTGGTGCTTGTTACCTTGAATTATCTGTCCATTATCGAGGGCGTTAACCTTGTTAGCGGCGAAGAATGGCGGCTTATGCTTCTCCCAAGTCGTGTCATGATTATTAAGCGCAGCTTGATAACCTGCCATAACACTATCGAGTTCACCTTGTGTCACACCAAAATCACGTAGCGAACGCAACGTGGCAATAAACAATCCCTCGACTGTGTCTCGTTGTTGTGGCGAAAATGAAATCGTACCCACCGAAAAACGATCATAGTTTATCCAATAGGTATGCGTGCCAAAATTCTGTACTGCTATCGCAGAATCACTCAACGCTTCTGATAATCGCTGGCTAATCAAGCTCTGGCTCACTTCATCAATCCAAAGTTGATGCTGTTGCTTGTGGGTGGTGAGCTTACTGTTTGCTTCTCTATCAATCGCATAACTCAAACTCGGCGATTCCTTATCGCCTATCGAGATGGCTCTAGAACTAAGATCAAGTTTAAAGCGACGTTGCTTTTTCGCTGTCAATTTGCCATTGCTTATCCAACCAGCAAAATGCTGTTCAAGTAACTGAGGGAGTTCTTTTTCTTTCACATCCCCAACAATAACAATTTCGGCGTTCTGCGGTTGATACCACTGTTGATAGTATTCTTGTAAACCTTCAGCGGTCGCCTCACTGACCGATCGCTTGGTGCCGATTGGATCTGCATCAGCCAAAACACTTTCTTTAATCATCTGCTCATAGACCTTCGTATGCAGATTTTTATGTTCTGGTCTGCGCATTCGAAATTCACCAAGAATGACGTCTTTTTCTTTTTCCACCTCTTCGGGGTCAAAGACAATGCCATCAGCAACATCTCTCATCCATGTAAGCGCAGTACCTAAATCTTCTTTACCGACGAGATCAAGTTGGTAGACCGTCAATTGATAACTGGTAAATGCGTTTATATCGGGACCAAACTGCGCACCGCTTTCTTCAATAACCTTGATAATCTGGTTAGCAGTAAAATTACGGCTGCCATTAAAAGCCATATGCTCTACAAAATGGGCATAACCTTTTTGCTCATCATTTTCTTGCAACGAACCAGCATTTAGGACCAATCGAACTGAGACTTCTTTATCATCGGTAGGGTAAATATGGTAAATCAGCCCATTGTCTAATTTCCCTTGTGTCCAATTCGGATCTTCCGTCAGTGCTTTAGCGTAGCTGGGCATGCACACCACGAGCAAAGCTACTAAAACAACTAACATCCACTTGTGTACATATTGCATCAATAACTCCAGCCATATTCAACTCAACTCACTATACTCAGCTTGGAATGCAAATTATTATTCGCGGAAGGGACGATAGTAAAAATACAGCGCACATCACCCGACGATGAAATTAATCAAACCATCAAAAAGTATTCATTATTTCATGGCTGGACGCCGATAATAAAAAAGCCGCTGTTCACATGAGCAGCGGCTTTAATTAATGGATAAATGAAGCGTTAATCTATTTGCTTGATTTGCAGCTCTTTTGGTACTTCAAAGAACATATTCTCTTCACGCCCAGTCACTTCTTCTACAGAGCGTGTACCAACTAGATCTTTAATGCGTTCCATAATTTGATTAACGAGTTCTTCCGGCGCTGAAGCCCCCGCGGTTACGCCTACTCGGCGCTTACCATCAAACCATTTGGCTTGAATATCTTCTGGGCAATCGGTTAGATAGCCTGGTGTGCCGAGTTTTTCTGCCAGTTCTTTCAAGCGAGTAGAGTTTGATGAGTTTTTCGAACCCACCACGATCACTACTTCAACTTTCTCAGCAATTTCACGCACCGCATCTTGGCGGTTTTGCGTTGCGTAGCAAATGTCATCTTTACGAGGGCCTTGGATCTCAGGGAACACTCGGCGAAGCTCTGCAATCACATCTGCGGTTTCATCAACTGATAACGTCGTTTGGCTAACATAATGCAACTCACTCGGATCTTTCACCACCTCAAGCAATGTAGCCACATCTTCAGGTTTTTCAACTAGGTACATGCCGCCAATTTCGCTTGAATATTGCCCCATGGTGCCTTCCACCTCTGGATGACCAGCATGACCAATCAATACCACTTCCATGCTACGACGACTTGCTCGTGCTACTTCCATGTGTACTTTTGTCACTAGCGGACAAGTTGCATCAAAAACCGTCAAATCGCGATCTTTTGCCTCTTTACGTACTGCCTGCGATACACCATGAGCGGAGAAAATTACAATGTTGTCATCTGGCACTTCACTTAATTCTTCAACGAACACCGCACCGCGCTGCTTAAGCCCTTCCACAACAAAGCGGTTATGCACCACTTCATGGCGAACGTAAATTGGAGGCTGATAGATTTCCAAAGCACGTTCTACTATGCTGATGGCGCGATCAACACCAGCGCAAAAGCCACGTGGGTTAGCTAACAGGATTTTCATTTCATTGCTCATGGAGTCGTTTCTTCTATGGGGCGTTATTCTACTGACAAAATTTCAACTGCAAAAGTCACATCTTGTCCTGCTAGAGGGTGATTAAAGTCAACCGTGACCGAATCTCCGGCGATTTCGGTAATAATCCCCGGGATTTCCATACCATCCGGTCCACTAAACGCCATGATTGTGCCAATTTCAACCTCGACATCACCAACAAACTTTGCGCGATCCATATAATGAATATTGTCTGGATTTGGCATACCAAATGCGTCCGCTGCGGCAAGTTCAATAACCTTGCTTTCACCCGCTTGTAAACCTATCAGACACTGTTCAAAGTTATCACTCAAACTACCATCGCCAATGACAAGTTTTGCTGGCTTGCCCATATTGTGGGTACTATCAGCTACGGAACCATCTTTCATTTTGATAGTGAAATGAAGAGTGACTGTAGAATCTTGGGTTATGGCTATCACGTTACTGCATCCTTGTCGTTTTTATACGTTCTAATTTAAAGGGTAGGATTGATGATGTATACCCTAGAAACTTGACGTTGCCACTTTATTGCTGGCACTGCAAATTTATATAAACGGGTATACTAAAAAGCGCCGCCTGAATCAACAGACAGCGCTTGGGGTTATTCCATTTTTGGGTTATACTTTGGCTTTATCTTTACTGATAAAGCCATCAAGGATAATCATCGCTGCGCCAATACAGATAGTACTGTCAGCCAAGTTAAAAGCAGGCCAATGGAAATCACCTATATAGAAGTGCAGATAATCCACAACGTAACCGTGCATGATACGATCATAAACGTTGCCAATTGCGCCACCAATAATCATGGCATAAGCAATATTATTCCATTTCTCCTTCGCGGGTAACTTACTCATCCAGTAAGTCAGCATTGCTGTAACAGCAAATGCAATCGCGGTGAAAAACCAGCGTTGCCATCCAGATTGATCACTTAGAAAACTAAATGCTGCACCGTAGTTGTGCACATAGGTTAAATTGAAAAATGGAAGAATTTCGATACTGTTCTTCCAGCCATATCCCATATTGTTCATCACAACATATTTTATAGCGATATCCGCAACGAAAAGAATTAACGCTAACCAAAGCCAGCGCACGCCCGATTGTCTCAAAGAAGTTTCTGTCATTTCAGATCCTAAAAATAACCCCAGTAAAGACTGGGGCCATTAGATTTGGAAAAGGTTCCAATCCGAATTGGACTACTCAAAATAATTGGAACCATAGCGTGATGCTATAGCCCCAGAATGAAGAGTAATTAGGCAAACTTACGCGCTTCGCCTTCACCTTCTACGTTGGTCACACAACGACCACAAACTTTGCCATGAGCGTCAATTGTGCCTACATCTGGCGTGTGGTGCCAACAGCGCTCACACTTCTCAGCTTCAGTCGCTTTAACTTCAACAAATAGACCTTCAATGTCGGTTGCTTTAGCGGCGTCTGACTTTTCGCTCAGAGGTTTAACGACAGCTTCTGAAGTTAGCAATACAAAACGTAACTCATCTTCAAGCAGGTTAACTTTTGCAGCCAAAGCATCATCTACAAACAAGGTTACTTCCGCTTGCAGCGAACCACCGATAACTTTGTCAGCACGTGCTGTTTCAAGTAGCTTGTTTACACTACCACGAACTTGCTGGATTTCTGTCCAGAATTCGTTGTTAAGCGTTTCATCTTGTTTTAGACCGAATAAACCATCGAACCATTCGCCAGTGAAGACAAACTTCTCACGCTCGCCAGGCATTTCATTCCAGATCTCATCAGCGGTGAACGACATGATCGGTGCCATCCAACGAACCAATGCTTCGACAATGTAGAAAAGAGCCGTTTGACAACTGCGTTGAGCATGACCGCCCAATTTAGCCGTGTATTGACGGTCTTTAATTACGTCTAAGTAGAATGAACCCATCTCTACAGAACAAAAGTGCATTAGACGCTGCATTACTGCATGCGTGTTGTATTCATCGTATGCTTTAATAATTTCTTGTTGTGCTGCTAATGCGCGACCTACAGCCCAACGATCCAATGCAACCATATCTTCAGCTTCAACAATATCAGTTACTGGGTTAAAGCCATTTAGGTTTGCTAGGAAGAAACGCGCCGTGTTACGAATACGACGGTATGCATCTGCTGAACGTTTTAGGATCTCATCTGAAACTGCCACTTCACCAGTGTAGTCAGTTGAAGCAACCCATAAACGAAGAATATCAGCACCTAACTTGTTAGTGACGTCTTTTGGAGCGACAACGTTGCCCACAGATTTAGACATCTTACGACCGTGACCATCAACAACGAAACCATGCGTTAACACCTGCTTGTATGGTGCTTCGTCTTTCATCGCAATAGATGAAATTAGCGACGATTGGAACCAACCACGGTGTTGATCTGAACCTTCTAGGTATAGATCAGCACTGTGGCCATTAAACTCTTCACGAGCATCAACAACCGAATAATGAGTAACACCTGAGTCAAACCATACGTCTAGTGTATCTAACACTTTTTCGTATTGCTCGGCGTCGTCACCTAGAAGTTCTGCGTTTTCTACATCCCACCAAGCTTGAATGCCTTTTTGCTCAACCAGTTGAGCAACTTTTTCAATTAGCTCTAGTGAATTAGGGTGAAGCTCAGCAGTCTCTTTGTGTACAAATAGAGCAATTGGCACGCCCCAAGTACGTTGACGAGAGATACACCACTCAGGACGACCTTCAATCATACCTTCGATGCGGCTTTGACCCCATTCAGGTAACCACTGAACACCTTTAATTGACTCTAGCGCTTTAGCACGTAAACCCGCTTGATCCATTGAGATGAACCATTGTGGTGTTGCACGGAAAATGATTGGAGTCTTATGACGCCAGCAATGTGGGTAGCTGTGCTCGTATGCGTGATGATGTAGTAATGCGCCTTTTTCTTTTAGCGTCTCAACAACTGCATCATTCGCTTTAAACACGTGTTGACCAGCAAATAGTTCTGTATCTGGCAGGTAAACACCATTTGAACCTACTGGGTTAGCAACTTCTAAGTCGTATTTTTTACCAACCACGAAATCTTCTTGACCATGACCAGGTGCAGTATGAACTACGCCCGTACCTGAATCTGTCGTAACGTGGTCGCCAAGAACCGCAGGTACAGTGAAGTCGTAGAATGGATGTTGGAATTGAACTAATTCAAGATCCGCACCTTTAGCAAAACCAAGATTATGGAAGTGCTCAATACCGGCACGGTCCATTACTTCTTTCGCCAGTTCCGATGCAACGATAATGCGCTCAGTGCGCTGTTCGTTTGCAGCAGAAGCTTCTACTTGGATTAATACGTACTCAAGATCATCACGTAGACACACTGCGCGGTTAGCAGGAAGAGTCCATGGTGTTGTTGTCCAGATAACGATAGAGACGTCACCGTGACCTTCATGACCTTCGTTTAGTGCAAACTTAGACAGTAGCGCAGCTTCGTCTGCTGCTTTAAAGCGAACATCAATAGACGGAGAAACTTTGTCTTTGTACTCAACTTCTGCTTCTGCAAGTGCGCTGCCACAATCTGTACACCAGTGAACAGGTTTAAAACCTTTTAGCAGGTGACCATTATCTGCGATTTTACCTAGCGCACGAATGATGTTTGCTTCAGTAGCAAAATCCATAGTGCGGTAAGGTTTATCCCACTCACCCATAATACCAAGACGTTTGAAGCTCTCTTTTTGACCTTCAACTTGACCTGCTGCGTAATCGCGGCACTTCTCGCGGAATTCTGCTGCCGTCACTTTTTGTCCTGGTTTACCCACTTTCTTCTCTACCATTAGTTCGATAGGAAGACCATGGCAGTCCCAACCCGGAACGTATGGTGCATCAAAACCTGAAAGTGTTTTGGATTTAATAATAATGTCTTTAAGAATCTTGTTTAGCGCATGGCCAATGTGAATATCACCGTTCGCATATGGAGGACCATCATGCAAAATAAATGATTTTTTGCCTTTTTTAGCTTTACGGATTTCACCGTAAAGATCTTCTTTGTACCAACGCTTAAGCATTTCTGGCTCACGATTAGCCAGGTTACCGCGCATCGGAAACCCTGTTTCAGGTAAGTTCAGGGTATCTTTATAGTCACTCATCGATTCTTAATTCCGTTATATTGGGCGAAAGTTAGACATTATGTTAATCGGTGGAATAAACCGATTAATCTTTAAACTGACGCAGCCACACCCTTGCTGCCTCAGCATCCAATTCAATTTGCTGTTTTAGCGCTTCAAACGATTCAAACTTTTGTTCATCGCGAAGCTTCTGAAGAAGTACAATTTCTAGCTGTTTGCCATACAAATTTGCATGAAAGTCGAATAAATGCACTTCTAGTTGTTGGCGAACACCGTTTACTGTTGGTCGTTGACCAATGTTCGCCACTCCTCCAATCGTCTGTCCATCAAGCCCTAAAGCCTGTACGACAAACACACCTGAAACAGGTGATACACAACGTTTGAGGGGAATATTTGCTGTAGGAAAGCCAATTGTCCTTCCTAGCTTACGACCATGAGATACACGACCACTAATACTGTAATCACGGCCAAGCATCTCTGCCACTGCAGGTAAATCATCTTTAGCGAGGGCATTGCGGATCGCAGTACTGCTGACTCGCTGTTGCTGTAAGCAAAAGCTTTGCGTACTGACAACTTCAAAGCCATGTTCTTTGCCTGCTTGCTGCAACATCGCAAAATTGCCTTTGCGACCATGACCAAAACAGAAATCATCACCAACAACAAGAAACTTAACACCCAATCGCTTGACCAACAAGTCAGTAATAAACTCCTCTGCCGTTAAACTGGCAAAATACGCATTAAAACTGACACAAAGCAAACGATCGAGGCTGAGCTTGCTCAACTGAACAAACTTATCTCGTAGACGAGTCAAGCGCGCCGGAGCTTTGTCTTTTGCAAACAATTCCAATGGTTGAGGTTCAAAGGTCATCACCATCGAAGGCAAATTCAGCGTGTTAGCCTTTTGTGACACCTGCTCAAGAACCGCTTGGTGACCAAGATGAACACCATCGAAGTTTCCTATGGTTAGCACACAACCTTGATGTTGTGGCTGAATATTGTGAATACCTCGAATCAATTCCATTGGAAGCTGCTTAATGCCCTGTCTTCTATATTTACACTGCGTGAAACCGACGGATTATATACCAATCCGTGCTACTCTGTCGCTGCTTTTAAATCTTTTAAGCGCATGCCTAATGCTAATAAACTGAGCAGATAAACACCCGCGCCCAAACCAATTAGTGTGGCTAACCACATCACGCGCTCCGAAAAATCCCATGCCAGCCAAACACTCATATCTTCGAGCTGCCACACTATCGCCGCAACCATCGCACCACCAGCGATAACTAGTCGAACTGCAAACAATAGCGTTTTCCTACTAATTCTATACACACCTTGTATATGAAGACCTCTATATAATAGAGACATGTTAACCAATGCGGAGAGTGCTGTTGCCATTGCCAAGCCAACATAACCATAGAAAAATGCGAAAATGGCATTGAAAACCATATTGGTCACCATTGCGATAATGCCGTACTTTACAGGAGTCTTGGTATCCTGACGCGAATAATAACCGGGAGCCAACACTTTGATCAGCATGAAATTGAGCAACCCAGAAGCATAAGCAAATAAGGATAACGACGCTTGCTGAACATCATGAGGCGAAAATTCACCACGCATAAACAGCACCATTAGCATTGGCTTGGCGAGTACCATTAACCCCAACATCGCAGGTAGCCCTAACAGCAATACCATCCGCACCCCCCAATCCATCGTACTGGCAAAGCCTTCACTCTGCGCGTCAACATGCTTACGAGACAATGCAGGTAAAATTACCGTGGCAATGGCAATACCAAACAAACCTAATGGAAATTCTAATAAGCGGTCAGAATAATAAAGCCAACTGATCGAGCCCGTTTGCAGGAAACTGGCAATAAAAGTATCAAGTAATAAGTTTATCTGACTAACGGATACACCAAATAGCGCAGGGATCATCAGCGTGCGAATTTTCACAACTCCCGGATCGCGCCAGCCCCATTTAGGTTTGACCATCACTCCCGCTTTTATAAGGAACGGTATTTGGAACAAAAACTGCACCAATCCTCCAAGTAAAACACCGATAGCTAAACCCACTTCAGGTTGAGCTAACTGCGGAGCGATATACCACGCAGAAAAAATTATCATCACATTGAGAAAAACTGGCGTGAAAGAAGAAACCGCAAATTTGCCTAGCGTATTGAGTATTGCTCCAGAGAGCGCAACAAAAGTAATAAACCATAAATAGGGGAAGGTAATTTTGAGCATGAAGCTCGCTAGTTCAAACTTCCCTGCAGAAGGACCATCGTTTAACCAATCTAAAAACCAGCCAAAGCCAAATAGAGCGGTAACAACACCGGAGCCTAATACTCCTAGTAGAGTCACAATAGAGACTATTACGCCTAATGTACCGGCAGCGCGGGCAATTAATTGTCGGGTTTCATCCATATCACCACGAGCGTGGTATTCGGTCAGAACCGGGACAAAAGCTTGAGAGAATGCGCCTTCAGCAAAAAGGCGACGTAAGAAGTTAGGGATCTTATTCGCAAAGAAGAACACATCGGCGCTAGCACCTGCTCCCATTAAATTTGCAACAACTACATCGCGCACTAAACCAAGCACACGGGAGATTAAAGTCATCGCGCTGACGATCATGCCAGACTTGAGCAGACGTTTACTCACAAATACCTCAAAAATATGCAATACTTGACTAATCCGACCAAATTGACGAACGAAAGTCGGATTCAAGGCAGATAAGTATTAGCATTGAAAAAAGAATACTGATAGAATCCCCGCCATCTTAACCGTGATGACCCGTTGAATCCAAAGTTTGTTTTGGCTCCGATTGGTTTTTGCACAAATCATTTGACATTTCGGCGCAAATAAGGGATATTCCCTGCCCTTAAATTGTCACCGAACTAAAGTTTTTGGGAGTTAGACCCTTGGCAAATAGTAAATCTGCTAAGAAGCGCGCTATCCAAGCTGAGAAACGTCGCCAGCACAACGCTAGCCGTCGTTCTATGATGCGCACTTACATGAAGAAAACTGTTGCTGCTATCGAAGCAGGCGACAAAGAAGCTGCAACTGCTGCATTTGCTGCAGTTACACCAATCCTAGACCGCATGGCGACTAAAGGTCTTGTTCATAAGAACAAAACTGCTCGTCACAAGTCTCGTTTCGCTGCTGCAATCAAAGCTCTTTAATAGAACTCTGATTTCCAGTGAAAGAAAAACCGGCCTAGGCCGGTTTTTTTATATCCAAATTTTATTCATGACAATACAAATTATGTAAAAGGTCGATTAACGCTCTCACCTCTTCGCTGCTCAGCGTATAATAAACTGTCTGTGCTTCTTTACGTGTATTAACCAAACCATCTCGACGCAACCAAGCTAAATGCTGTGACAATGCCGATTGGCTCAATTCTAGCTTATTACATAACTCCCCTACAGAGAGCTCTTGATTGTGCAGTAAGCATAAGAGCTGTAAACGCCTTTCGTTGGCCATTGCCTTTAATAACACCACAGCTTGAGCAGCGTTTTTTTCCATCTCATGCGCATTCATCAGTACGCCTCCTAGGAACAGCAAAACATCTCACTAGAGGTTTTGAGGTTATAATTAGCTTAAAATTTATACATTTTGTTTTTTTTAAATGCTAATCGATTTGATTTGAAGTGTAAAAGATCTTAGTTAAATAGTTTAGTAAAATCAGCATCACATACATTTTTTACCGCCGGATGCTGGATCATTCTCTCAGCAAATATGACGTAGTACTCTTCTTTCAGTTCATCTATATGACCTAAAAGCTGTAGTGATTGATCATCTCCCACCTCTTTCATGTATATCGTTGGGGCCAGAAAAATTACATCATCATGGTAAAGAGCAAACGCCTTCATTAATGCAACATCATCAAACTCACCTAAAATATCAGCCTGAATACCTTGACGATCAAACCATTCAAGTACTTTTCGCCCCATAGCCGTGCGGCTACCAGGAATGATCAGCTTGCGTTGTTCTAACACAGCAGGAAAGTTAATCTTCTCTACACTACCTGAGCAAAAAAAACTCATACTGCTCTCACCCAGTTTCTTACTAAATAATCCTGGGCTTTGGCTTGAATCTACCGGGCAATCAGACAGGATCATATCGAGCTTATGTTGAGACAATTGTTCCAACAGCATTTCGTGGGTCGATTCAAAGCAGCGTAGATGAATACTGTTATCACTTGGAACTGTGGTCATTAGAATTTTACTCACCAATCGCTTTGACAAAGCATCGGCAACACCAACATCAAACAAAATATTAGAATGCTGACTGTAGTTCACGATATCGAGCAATTCATAACTAAGACCAAACATCCGATCGGAATATTTGAAGACCAGCTGACCGAGCTCAGTCGGTTCCACACTTCGACCATTGCGTTTAGTTAACTTACCATCTAACCGATCTTCTAATGCCTTGATCTGTCCAGTGACTGTTTGCGGTGTTAGAAACAGTGCATCTGCCGCTTTTGTTACAGAGCCTTGCTTGCAGACCATCCAGAAGTAGTACAAGTGATTGTAATTTAGATGAGACATTGGGTAATTTCTTCTTACGTTGAATACTTTAGTTTATAGCAGAAGCTTTAAGTGACAACAATACTTCGACAAAACCGAATAATAGCAGTATTTATAATGAAAATTACCGAATTTTAATTGTAATTTATGACAGAACACTGTCGCATTTGATAAATATCTTTGACTCAACCCTGACCTTTTTGACATTTTATTGATTAAATAACACCGTCAACAAAGGTGATTAATTTACTTCAAAATCAACAAGTTAAATAGAAGCAAAAGCAATAAACAGTGACACAACTCCTTACGAAAAGAAAAAAAAATGTTGTTACATCAAATTGTAATATTACTGAAATATTTCCTCTCTACTATCGCCTTCAGATTGAAAATACAGACCCGACCAAATCCAAGAGTTAACGGTCCAACGGAGAAAATTATGATGAACCAAGCTACTACAGCAGCAGCACCAATCTCGAGCACAGCTCGCTGGTTACGCTGGGCTAACTTGGCATTCATGTTGTACTTACTGCTTCTTGCAGTAGCGATGGTAGGCAGTGGTTTCAAATGGGCAGTTGGCGATCAAGCCAGAGTACTGTTTGAATTTGCATCACACCCAGTAGCAGGTCTGATGATCGGCTTGGTGGCAACGGCGCTTATCCAATCCTCGAGTACAGTTACATCGATTATCGTCGGTCTCGTCGCTGGTGGCTTACCAGTTGAAACCGCAATCCCTATGGTTATGGGTGCTAACATTGGTACAACTGTAACCAACACCCTAGTTTCTTTGGGTCATGTACGTTGCAAAGAAGAATTTAAGCGCGCTTTTGCAAGTGCCACTATTCACGATTTCTTTAATCTACTAGCGGTAATCATCTTTCTACCACTTGAGATGATGTTCGGTATTTTAGACAAAATTTCTCATTGGTTAGTCTCTCCTCTACTGGCTACTGGTGATATGAGCATGGGTGGCTTCGATTTCGTTAAGCCAGTCACTAAGCCCGTAATCAGCGCCATTCAAGGTCCACTAAGTACCTTTGGCGATACGATTGGCGGAGTACTACTGATTACATTAGGTATCGCGACTATTTTCGTAGCGATCACTGTCATGGGCAAGCTGATGAAAGCGTTAATGGTTGGTCGTGCTCGTGAGCTTCTTAAGAATGCAATCGGTCGCGGTCCTATCCACGGCATTGTATCTGGCTCAATCGTTACTGTACTGGTTCAATCATCTTCAACGACGACTAGCCTAATGGTTCCGCTCGTTGGTACTGGCGTTCTTAAAGTACGTGATGTTTACCCGTTCACTCTAGGTGCAAATATTGGTACCTGTATTACAGCATTACTGGCGGCAACAGCCGTATCTGGTGAGTTCGCTGTATTTGCACTACAAATTGCTCTGGTACACCTAGTTTTCAACCTAATGGCTACTGTATTCATCTTTGGAATCCCATTCTTACGTGAGATTCCCGTGAAATGCGCAGAAACACTGGCTGAAATGGCAATTAAGAACAAAACAGTAGTAGCAGCCTACTTACTAGCGGTGTTTATTGTTCTTCCAGGCGCAATCTTAGCTTTGACTGTATAATCCCTAAAAAGCACCACTTACTGAGCCCCTGACAATGTCAGGGGCTTTTTTATACGCATAAAAAAGGCTGACACATAGTCAGCCTTTCAATTCATTTCTTTAGCTACACTGAAAATGGAAACTTAATTGGATCGTGAGACTCATAACCTTCAACCCAAAAATCATCCAATGTTACCCAGGTTTCTAGATCTTCGAGTGTTTTGATCTCAGGATTAATGTGGAATGTTGCTGGCGCAAGAGGCTCACGCTTAAGCTGAACATCGCGCATTAATTCCAATTGGTCTTCATAGATATGCGCATTCACTATCTTGTGGTACGCAACACCGGCTTTCTTGCCTGTAATCTGCGCCATAATCGCAAGAAAGGCATAAACCTGTACCATGTTGAAGTTCAAGCCTAATGGAACGTCACAAGAGCGCTGAGTGCTGTTTAAGTACAAGGTATCACCCAGTAGTGAGAAGTGGTGACTATACATGCAAGGACGCAAACAGCCCATGTGGAATTCACCCGGGTTATAGAAATTAAGAATTTCACCGCGATCATCCACACCACGAGTTAATTCATCAACAATTTTACGCAGTTGATCAACTTGTCCGCCGTCTGGCTTTGCCCATGCACGACCTTGTACGCCGTAAACTCGCCCCATGTCATCTTCACCCTTACGATGAGGATTATCTAGCCACGCTTGATTGAGGTTTGCATTCGCATCCCAAGTTTTGGTACCTAGTTTGCGAAAATCTTCAGCATTATCATAACCGCGTATGTAACCTAGAAGCTCGGCAACTGCCGACTTCCAAAAGCTCTTACGAGTCGTAACAAGAGGGAATTGGTTGTTAGACACATCGTAAGTTAAATCGGCATTGATTACGGTAAGGCAGCGCTTACCCGTACGCTCATTTTCAACCCATTCACCATGGTCAACGATTCGCTGACAGAGATCTAAATACTGTTTCACACCAATTCCTTACTTCGCTTTCTGTTGGGGTAATTCGTCTTTGTAATGACCGCGTTTATAAGCCCATACCATCATCAAAACACCAAGAATAACCATTGGTAATGATAGGATTTGACCCATTGAGATAAAGCCACCAAATAGACCTAAATGTGCATCTGGCTCGCGCACATACTCGATTAAGAAACGGAATGTACCATATCCAGCGAGGAATAACCCTGACACCGAGCCAAGAGGGCGTGGCTTTTTAATAAACCAATTCAAGATGAAGAACAATACGATCCCCTCAAGAGCCATCTCATATAACTGCGAAGGGTGGCGTGGTAACGGTCCCCCGTTCGGAAAGATAATAGCCCAAGGTACATCCGTCACCCGTCCCCATAATTCACTGTTCATAAAATTGCCTAAGCGCCCCATCCCTAAACCAAATGGAACGAGTGGCGCGATAAAATCAGCAACACCAAAGAAGGTTCGACTGTTTTTTCTCGCGTACCAGAACATGGCGGAAATTACACCAAGTAAGCCACCGTGGAATGACATACCGCCGGTCCAAACTTTAAATAGGTACAATGGATCTTGAAGGAAAAGGTCAAAGTTATAAAACAGCACGTAACCAACACGACCACCAATAACGACACCTAAGAAGCCAGCAAAGAGCAGATCGGATACCTGATCTCGTGTCCAACCGCTACCCGGTTTATCTGCTCGTCGATTTGCCAGCCATAAAGCAAAAGCAAAACCTATTAAATACATCAAACCATACCAACGAATGGATAGTGGACCGATGGAAACTAAGACAGGATCGATATTAGGAAATTCAAAGTATCCCTGGAACATAAGAAGACTACTCTTTTAATGAAGATTTATATGAGATTTCGCTACAGCAACATAGTTCCCGCAACAAACATCAAAAATAGTGCGAATATCTTTTTCAACGCAGCAGTAGGCAACGATGTTGCCATTTTTGCGCCAATACGCGTGGTAAGCATTGAAGTCGACGCTATAGCAGCAAGCGCGGGAAGATAAACATAGCCCACACTATACGCTGGTAAATTCTCTGCACTGTAACCATGAAGAATAAAGCCTAGCATCCCAGAGATAGCAATAACGCAACCACACACAGATGAAGAGCCTACCGCTTTTCGCATCTCAACGCCATGGCGATTAAGAAATGGAACTGACAAAGAGCCACCGCCAATCCCCGCTAAGCTTGAAATCATACCGATACCAGCGCCATAACCTATGGTTTTACTGCTAGAAGGCATACGGCGTTCTATAGTGCTCCTGATAGAAAGTAACATCTGTAATGCAAGAAAAAGTACAATGACGCCAAAGACTTTCGGTAGGTAATGCGTTGGGATCCATTCGGCAATATTAGCCCCAACAAACCCACCAACCACTACTCCGGGCATTAACCACTTAATGACAAACATATCAACATTACCAAGCTTAAGGTGGTTTAAGGCTGAAGATCCGGAAGTGACAATAATGGTTGAGAGTGATGTAGCCAATGCGATGTGCATGCATATATCGGGGTCAATACCGGCTTGTGGTAACAGGTATAACAAAGCCGGTACGACAATAAGCCCACCGCCAATGCCTAATAATCCAGCCATAATCCCAACAAACGAGCCAAGTAAAAGCATCAAACATAGAAGTTCAATATTCACGATTTTCCTTACTTTTTACCCGCACGAATAAAGCCGGAAAAACCTTTTAACTCAAAGAAGTCCTGCATCATTGTATAAATGTTATTGCCGTATGGCTGTACTAACGCTTGGTTGGCAAGCAATTTTAATTCATCGGCGCTGGTGTGCCTAAGTAGATATTTCACTTTGGCTACGTTAGAAGTATTCATACTCAAGCTGCGATATCCAAGCCCAACTAACAGCAATGAGCCGATGGGATCGCCTGCTAACTCACCACAGATACACACTGGTAACTTAAGTTGCTGACAAGTTTGGTGAATATGGTTCAAAGCCATGATCACAGCAGGATGCATGCTCTCATAAACGTTCGACACTCTTGAATTGTTACGATCTACCGCCAGCAAATATTGGGTCAAATCATTAGTACCAACAGAGACAAAATCGATCTTCTCAGCCAACAACGGAAGCAGGTAGAGCATAGATGGCACTTCGAGCATAATCCCTACTTCTGGGCGTTCGATCTCTGGGTTTATAGCCACCACCTCAGAGTACGCTTGCTCAATCAAAGTCAATGCATCATCTAATTCTTGCGCCCCCGAAATCATCGGTAATAAAATACTTAGATTCTTAGTCTCTGCGCTGGCTTTCATCATCGCGCGAATCTGCATTAGGAAAATATCCGGATGATCAAGAGTAAAGCGAATTCCACGCCAACCTAAGAATGGGTTGTCTTCCTCTATAGGTAAATATGGCAGAGCTTTATCTCCACCAATATCAAGTGAACGCATCACTACCCGTTTATCTGGGTAAGTCGTCAATACAGATTTATACTGATGAGTCTGCTCTTCTTCTGACGGAAAACGATGCTGCAATAAAAAACTGATTTCTGTTCGATACAAGCCAACACCATCCACACCCTGATTAACGGCAATATTGGCATCGGCACTTAATCCAGCATTGAGCAGAACTTCAATACGTTCACCATCACTCGTATACGCAGGCTCTTCGATGCGTTGGTTGACCATGTTGGCCAACTCGCGCTCTTCGTTCGCAAGTGCACGATATTCCTTCAGTAGCTGGCGGCTAGGCGAAATCAGTATTTTGCCGCTGTAGCCATCGACAATCCCTTGCTTACCATTGATGGTGCTGAGATTTAAACTCACCCCCATCACCGCAGGAATACCCAACGCGCGCGCAAGAATAGCGGCATGGGAATTTGCAGCACCTTCCAGCGATATAACAGCTAATAACTGATCTTTAGGAATGGAGGCTAATAACGACGCCGTTAATTCGCGTACAACCAAAATTATCGGCTGATCGAAACTTTGCTGCTCTTGTTCGGCATTGTGTAGAAAATAGAGTAGACGCTGCCCTAACTCACGAACATCTTGTGCTCGCTCCCTTAAATAGGTATCTGACATGCGTGCAAATCGATTTGAATAGGTTTCAACGACCTGACGAACCGCCCAATCCGCTCGATCCCCTTTTTGAATTTGTGCTTTAAGATCTTTGCGCAGCATCGGGTCATTGAGTAGATGGGTAAACAAATCGAAAATAGCGAGTGTGTCTTTATTGATTTCACTATCAAGCTTTTTACGCATACGACGGAAATCCGTCAACGCAGCTTCAATCGCCAACAATAGCCACTCTTGTTCGCGTTCAACATCCAGCGCAGAGGCAGGACTGACATCAGAAAGTAGTGGTTGGCTGTTATCCCACCAAAATTGTCCAATAGCGACGCCTGATGACGCTGGGATTCCACGAATCGCTTGTTGAGTTTTTTCTAACCGCCACTGCCCTTGTGTTTGTGCATGAGCAATAATCACAGCAAGCTGTGCTGCAAGGGTGACGAGAAATGACTCTTCCATTTCACTAAACAGACGTGGTTCTTTCTGCTGGACCACCAGCACACCAAGGACCTGCTTACGATGAATAATCGGGGTGCCTAAAAAGCTTTGATAAACCTCTTCTCCTAATTGAGAGAAGTATTTGAACTCTGGATGCTTGGAAGCTTCAGCGAGATTAAGTGGTTCAGCACTACGCTTAACTAAACCCACCAAACCTTCGCCATAATTCATATGTATTTTATTGCCTTTAAAGCGCAAGCCTTGAGTTGCCATCAACTCAAGGCGTTGCATCTCTTCATTGGCAAGGTAAATCGTACAGCACTCCGTGTGCATAGCGAGACACGTTTCTTTAACCAAAAGTTGTAACGCCGCATGGACGTTTTCTACTCTTGAAACTTGTTCAACTATATTCCTTAGTTGAGAAAGCATCTCTACCCTCTTCGCGATTTACGTTTGCCTTTAGCACGACGTTCTTTAAATGGCATAGCCATGGATGCGAACTCTTTCATTGCTCTGCGATAAACATCGCGTTTGAAAGAGACCACTTGACGCACTGGATACCAATAACTCACCCAACGCCAACCATCAAACTCAGGGGCATGACCACGTTGCATGTTGATATTTGACTCATCACAATCCATACGTAGTAAAAACCATTTCTGTTTTTGACCGATACAAACAGGTTTGGAATCCCAGCGAACCAATCGTTTGGGTAATTTATATCTCAACCAATGTCGACTAGTTGCTATGATTTTCACGTCTTTCTTAGTAAGACCTACCTCTTCATACAACTCTCTATACATAGCTTGTTCTGGTGTTTCACCATCATCAATTCCTCCTTGAGGAAATTGCCATGAATGCTGTCCGTATCGTTTAGCCCAGAAGACCTGACCATGGTTGTTACAGATTACAATACCCACATTTAAGCGGTAACCATCGCCATCTATCACTGGCCAACCTCTATATAATCTTTATTTGCGCTAATTTTTCCACATATCCCCAAGCGGAGCAAACTTACTAGTGTGACTAACACAGAAATTATCGCCGAATCTTACTGTTCTGGATAAGTTATCATCAAAAATGTCGTTATTCACATTAAGGTGAGACCTACTCCACATTTATTCACCTTTTCTGTGCATAAGTATGTGAAGAAACTCCGAACAAGCGATCGTTTGTTCAAAACACTCTATTTGCGCAACAAAAAACACGTAACAACCAAGCCTTATAACCCATACAATACAGCAAGTTAACTGGGGAAAATTCGTAATATTCATTTAATAAAAAATAAGCTCAGCAACCTTGACTCAAACTGCTCAAAGATCAATCACCGCTCACTTTATCCACATTTCAAAAGAAACAAAAAGCTAATCCTTGAAAACTCAAGCAAAAAAAACCACTAAAACCCCTGTTAATTCGTACAGATACTGAGAATACGTTATTTTTCCACCAATATCTGTGGATAACCTCTTAATGAAGATCTTTTCATCATTTAGTACGATCTTTGCTCAGGTCGATCTTTTGGGAAATAACGTTAGAATAACGCCAACGACATCAAGAAGTGTAATAGATGAAATCTGAACCAAAATCAGAACAAGAATTGCTGGAGCGAGCGAAAGAAATTGCAGGACTCACTTTTCAAGAACTCGCTGAAGAGGCTAGCATCAAAATACCTGAAAACTTACGCCGAGATAAAGGCTGGGTAGGTCAATTGCTCGAATGGCATTTAGGTGCAATCGCGGGAAGTAAGCCGCAGCAAGATTTCGAGGATCTAGGTATTGAACTAAAAACTATTCCAATTGGGTACAATAGCAAGCCTCTTGAAAGCACATTCGTTTGTGTCGCCCCTTTAATGGGCGTACAAGGCTTAACGTGGCAACGAAGCCATGTACGTAACAAACTATCGCGGGTACTTTGGATCCCTGTCGAAGGAGAAAGAGAGATCCCTCTCGCCGAGCGCCGAGTAGGTTCACCATTAATTTGGTCACCCAGTAAAGAAGAAGAAAACCAACTGCAAGCCGACTGGGAAGAGCTAATGGAGTTGATTGTACTTGGACAAATAGACAAAATCACCGCACGACACGGTGAAGTGTTGCAGCTTCGTCCGAAAGCGGCCAATAGTCACGCCCTAACGGAAGCGTACGGTGCCAGCGGAAAACCGATAAAAACACTACCACGCGGTTTTTACTTGAGAACCCAATTTACCGCTCGTATCCTCGCCAATACTTTTGCTTAGTGGGCCGTGAGCATCAACTCTATATCATGGTACATAGACACACTCTCAGAACCAAATTCGTCATAGCTATTGTGTAAGCGTAAATAAGCGCGTTCAACATCAAGCTTATGCAGCTCTTCTTTGACTTGATCCAGTGATGCAAAATGAACTGGATGCCCATCAACACAAATCGGTTCTAGTTTGTGCTTATACTCCACTGCTAATAAGTACTGAGATAAGTCAGAACAGCTGATCACAAATACCTTCGGTGGTTGATAACTCTTCTTGTGAAAACCATGTATCCATTTATCCAATTGCTTCCTATGCATACCCCCTCCCCAAAAATTCAAGCGCACGACTTACATGCCTAATCAGAATTCACCTGTACGCTTAGTAATAATTATAAGTACAAAATACGGACATTTGCGACCAAGTCACTTCTCTAATACACAAAAGCTCTTTTATATTGGCTATAAAGGCAACCAGGAGATAGTCTGACCAGACTGTTTCATACAACAAGGAAGCGCCATGAAATATCACAAACTCCCGCATTCCAATTTAGAAGTCAGTAAAATCTGTTTGGGAACCATGACTTTCGGTGAACAGAATTCCCAAGTCGATGCCTTCAATCAACTTGATTACGCTATCGAAAGAGGTGTCAACTTTATTGATACCGCAGAAATGTACCCAGTTCCACCGAACGCCAAAACTCAGGGTGCGACGGAAAACCATATTGGAAACTGGTTAGAAAAATCTGGTAAACGAGAGAAAGTCATCTTAGCGACTAAAGTTGCAGGGCCGAGGAACGTCCCCTATATTCGCGACAACATGAAACTCGACCGACGTAATATCCATCAAGCGGTCGATGATAGTCTAACTAGGCTAAAAACCGATTACATCGACCTCTATCAAATTCATTGGCCGCAACGTGAAACCAACACCTTCGGTCAACTCAACTACCCTTATCCAGATTCTCAGCAAGAAGTAACACTCGTCGAAACCCTTGAAGCAATGGCTGAACTCATCAAAGCAGGTAAAGTTCGTGACATCGGAGTATCAAATGAAACACCTTGGGGCGTGATGACATTACTGAAGTTGGCAGAAAAACATAACTTACCAAAGATTATTTCCATCCAAAACCCATACAACCTGCTCAACCGAAGCTTTGAAGTCGGTCTATCAGAAATAAGTCACTTTGAAGGAATTAAATTGCTCGCGTATTCACCGTTAGCATTTGGCTGTTTGAGCGGAAAATATCTGCACGGTCAAAGACCGCTAGGCGCACGGTGTTCGTTGTTTGAGCGTTTTGTTCGTTACTTTACACCGCAAGGTATAGCTGCAACTCAAGCTTATGTTGACTTAGCGCATAAGCATGGGCTCGATCCAGCTCAAATGGCGCTTGCCTTTGTCAATCAGCGTCCATTCGTCGCAGCGAACATTATTGGCGCAACAACGATGGAACAGCTAAAGGCGAATATTGATAGTATCTCTATCGAGTTAAGTGATGAATTACTAAAAGATCTCCAAGAGATTGGGACCACTTACTCCAACCCTTGTCCTTAGGTGGTAAGGGAGAGAAGAATCACTTCCCTCCCTTAATTTACGTTGTTATTCGCAACGTTAAAATCCGGCGTAGATGACGAATACGACGTTCGGCTTTCACTTCAGGTGCAATACTGCTTGCCAGCGGACGTCCATCTTTATCTAGACCAATATCACGTAGTAGATGCTCATTTTGCCACGGAATTTCGTGCGCACTACGACGAACCTTACGTAACCAAGCTCGCTCTTCACGGCGTAGATCGGCTTTGACTAAGACAGTGGCGAGCTTTAGGTAAATTGAATGACTCATTAGTTTCTCCAGTACATAGTGATGCTGGGGAAAAAGGTCAACAAATTAAAGGAATCAATTCGATACTTAATCAGCTGCCTTTTTCCGCAGCCAATTAATAAATGGTTACGGATTAAATAGTTGCGTGTTTAGAATTTCGATCGGTCATATGGTTGGCAAAACAAGGAGCAAAGCTCCAAATAGCCATGGGATCGACAGAGGTACACGTGGTTTGAATGACAGTGAACTGTTTCATAGTGCGCCTCCTAGCAAATATTTAATCCAATTTTGAGTGGGGTATGAGCTTGAGCTCATGGCTAAATACTAAGCAATAGAGATTATTATTCAACCACTAATTAACCGAAAAAATAAAAACAAACTATTAACCTAAAATTAACCCGTTTATTGCTAATTTTATAAGATATTCCTCTTGGAAATATATCTCCCTCGTTAGATTTGTTTTCAGCAATAAAAAATCAGCTTGGTTAAGCTGGCTTAGATATCATACGGATAGGACTAATACACAGTGTCGATTAACACCTGATTTTCAACCATCCACTTAATTTTATCTCGGAGGCTTAATTGCAAAGCAACATCAACCGCCTTAGAGGAGTCTAATTCAAACTGCCACGCAAACACGATTTCCCATTGGTTTTCGTTGTGAGTTCGTATTTCCAAATCACTGCCTTCAATCAACCAAACCTCATCGCCTTGACGAAGCAAAACACTGCTCACTGCTAAATCCGCAGGTAATGGTTGTGATGATTCTAAATAGAGTGCCCCGTGTAGATTCTGCTCTTGCAACTCCCCAATCGTTGGCATTTTATTCAACCAAAGGTTACTGCTTAATTGCACTTGAGCATTATCAATGACGATTTTCTCGTCTTGCTCCCAAGCAACTTGCGGAGAAGCACATCCTGCTAACAACGCCAGAGCCAGTGAGACAAATGCGATTCTTTTCATATTATTACCTCTGTGCTAGCCACTCTTTTAGTATTTGAATATCACTTTGATACTCACGCTTAATTTCATCAACCCAATCATCGATATTCTCCCACCAAGCTGGTTGATCTGGAGATTGTGCTTTCTGAGCGACCATTTGAATATGCTTTAGGCCAATCGACCCCGCCGCACCTTTGATCTTATGTGCTTCTGACACTATGCCTTCTTGATCTTTAGCAATCATATTGGAATCAAGCAGTTCGATATAATCAGGCATCATCTCTTCGAACATGGTGATACTTTCTAGCACTGGCTTAGCGCCAACAATACCAACATAAGACTCCAACATGGTCAGATCTAATACGCTGTGATAAACCTCTTCACTATCCACTACTGGTGCCGCAGGTTCTGGCAAATGTGGCAATGGCTCTAAAGGCTCGCAACTACTAAACAAAGCGATGATTTCTTGGACAGCCAGCACAGATAAAGGTTTGCTGATAGCTTCATCCATACCTTGCTCATAATATTCTTGCTTGTTCTTGATGATATTCGCCGTTAACGCCACCAGAGGCGGTAGCTGTGGATAATGCTCTCGATAATAAATTGCCACATCGAAACCTGTCATATCGGGTAGCTGAATATCAAGGAAAACCAAATCATATAATTCTGGATCAAACATATCGATGGCTTCTTGCCCCGTCATCGCCACGGTCACTTCATGCCCCATGCTCTCTAGTAAAGAGCGAGCCACGGTGATATTCAATTCGATATCTTCCACCATGAATATATTGAGTTGACGTTTGGATGGCAGCACTTCGACTTTGGAAATCTCGGCGGCTTGCGCTACTGGAACACAAATGGTCACAGTAAAGTTGCTACCAAAACCTTCTTCACTGCTTACTGTGATATCACCATGCATCATTTCAATTAACTGCTTAGAAACCGCTAAACCGATACCAGTACCAACCGCATGAAGGTTATCTTTCTCCGATTTCACTTGGTAATACATCGCAAAAATCTTGTCTAATTCAGACTCTGGAATACCAACACCAGAATCTTCCACTTCTAGAGTAATATGAGCAAGCCCGTCTTCGATCGATGAACTAACCGACAATATCACCCCACCTTCTTTGGTGAATTTCATGGCGTTACTGATCAAATTCCACAAAACTTGGCGTAAACGAGTTGCGTCAGCACTGATCGCCGTTGGCAAATCATTCAAACGCTCTAGGTCAAATCTCAGCCCTTTCTGCTCAGCCATCAAGGCTGCAATACTCTCAATCTCAACAACAAACTCTTCAAAGTTAAGCGGAGCAGGATAAAGCTCCAACTTACGGCGATTGAATTTATCCATATCAATAATGTCATTAAATATATTGCCCAACGTAATGGCGCTGACATTAATTGTTTGCATGTGTTTGCGCTGTTCATCGGTCATTGGAGTATCAAGCAGCATGCGACTCAAACCAACAATGCCATTAAGTGGTGTTCTAAGCTCGTGACTAATAGTGGAAATAAATGTGGTTTTGTCTCGGCTAGCTTTCTCTAATGACTCTTCATGGCGTTTACGTTCTGTAATATCACGACCAAAGCCAACCAAACCTAGATGGCGACCTTCTTTGCTATAGAAAGGAACTTTGCGTAGTTCAAAATAAATCTTTCTTCCATCTGGGTATTCAAGCCACTGCTCATAGGTGATGGCTTGATTGTCAGCGAAGACCTCTTCATCGGTCTCTACAATTTGTTGAGCCACTTCTTTGCTATAAACCTCCCACGGAGTCAAACCGACCAGCTGAGATTCATTTTTCCCAGTCAGCTCCTCCATCGCACGGTTGCAGCCAGAGAAGAGACCTTCAGCGTTTCGGTAATAGATCAGATCAGGGGATGCATCAATAAAAGAACGCAATAGTGCGGTGCGCTCAGCTAACTCCATTTGAGTACGTTCACGTTGATAAACCTCATTTTCGAGATCTTTCATCGCTTCTTCTCGCGCTTCTTCCGCTTTTACTCGATCTTCAATCTCTTTATTAAGTTTTTCTATATTTGATTGCAATTGCTGATTGAGTTCTTGATCACGTGAGCGCATTACTTTGAGTTTGGATACAAGTTTTGAGAGTCTTTGGCGAGATTCTTCCAATTGGTCGACAACGACCGAGAGAAAGTACACAGCCCAAGGGGTGATAACTAAGCCAAAGAAAACTGAACGAACAATATCAATATCGTCAACATGCCCACTAAGAAACAAAGTAATGCCGACTTGCACAACGACAGCGACAGAGATCAGTGCCAGAGCCAGAAGTATAGAGAAACGCAAAATACCAAGTTTGACGAGCAAGTCGACATAGTATTGAGCAAGGTTCTTGATGGGTTTCATTGAGCGCTCCAAGCGAGAAAAGGCAGCAGCCATCGCCACGATTTTAAGCTGCTAAATTTAGAATAATAAGTGACGACTTATCGAGATATATTACCTTCTTTAACAAAGCACAGCTAAGAAATCCCCACACGCAATAAGCTTAATTACCGGATGTGTGATGTATGCTGGTTTGATTACGACCATTTGCTTTTGCTTGATACAACGCGCTATCCGCTAGTGCAACCAAAGTTTCTGCACTGTGTTCTGGTTTGGGTATCAAGGATGCCACACCAATACTAACCGTGATATGGGCACTGGTCTCGGACCCTTTATGCGGAATCGCCATTCTGATCACTTCAGCATGAATGCGTTGTGCCAAAACTTCTGCGCCCTGAACCGTGGTATTTGGCAATAAAAACGCAAACTCCTCACCACCATAACGAGCAACGCAATCACTTGAACGAGTAATCACACTTTTAAATGCTTGAGCGACACTAATCAGAGCTTCATCACCTTTTTGATGCCCATATAGATCATTAAAACCTTTAAAGTAATCTATATCGCACAGCATAATAGCCAGAGGTTGCTGTTCTCGGTTATGTATATGCCACAATAGATCCAACTGTTCATCAAAACGACGACGATTAGAGATTTGAGTTAATCCATCGATAAAGCTTAATCGTTCCAGTTCTTGGTTCGCTTCTTCAAGTTTTTGTGCCGCGAGATATCTTTCAGAAACATCTCTTGCCATGACCAAAACAGCGTTAGTACCCGATGCAGGATCACGAAATGGAGATTTAACAACGTCGTACCAAGTGGTTTCACCATTGCTATGAATAACCTGATCAACATAACGTAGAGATTCGTTTTCATTCAACACTCGAGTGTCGCTTTCAACGAAACGTTGGTGAGCATCACTAGGAATGACATCTTGTAATCTATGACCAATAAGATCATTTACGTCAGAGATCCCGAGCGTTTTAACGAAAGGTCCATTACACGCTTGGTAAACCATATTTTCGTTAAAGATACCAATTGAGTCTGGGCTTGCTTCTAGAATATTTTGAAGAATCGTGTCTCGTTGAGCCAATGCGACTTCGGTATCCCGTCGTTTGTCCATTTCGTCACGGAGGTTACGTTGAATATCATGCCAATCTGTTACGTCGTGGCTTATCCCCAACATTCCTAGAGGCTCGCCTTGTGGTGACATCAATAAACGTTGATGTGTTTCAAGTAAACAACTTCGCCCCAACAAATCAACCGTCCAATGACGGTGAGAGGCTCGACCTTTTATCACGCCAGTAATTTCATTCATCCCTTCATCAACACGATCCCCCCAAAAACGATCAAATGCTCGATTAGTAAAGAGCTTTTCACCATTTTGACCTTTGACAAAAATCAGTTCAGATAAGTTTTCAAACGCACTCTTAATCACCGACAAGGAATGGACTTGCTCCATCACTTCATCAACACTTGGCTGATAAGGAGTCACATAGAAAAACCAGCAAGGTTTACCACGGTATTTGGTTGGGCGTCCTGATACTTCAACTTGTATCGTTTTATTGACTGAAAGTGGCCAATCAAATCGATAAACAGCAGAGTTATTAGTGGAAAAATAATCCATTAGATCAAGGATAAAAGATTGTTTGAGTGTAGCTGGAAGTAGGTAATAGCGCCCAACTCGGCGCACGCCCAATATACGCGTAGCAACCGAATTGGATATTAATAAATTGCCCGACTTGCTCTCCACCAACATCATAGGTAGCGGTGCGTCTTCAATAAGTCTTTTGATCTGTCGATGAAAGCGAAGGTATAACTGACTCATTACTACTAGAAGAACAACAGCAATGAGCAGTTCGAATCCATGAAGATGGACAGATTCAAATATCCAACTTTCCGACTTATCAATCATACAGGCTTATTATCTCTGGCTTTATGTGCGCTAAAAGATAGCAGTTTTTATAAAATATATCTTAACAAATCATGGCTTAGTGTAATGAAACGTTTTATCGGTCAATGAACCTTGAGCACCATCGCGATTTAATGCTCGACCTATGTCAGTCATAGCTAACCAGCGATTCTCACACCATAGCGGTGAGAGTAATGTCGGGCGTCGTGCAGCTGAAGAAACTCGATGATAAATCACATCTGGCGGAGTCATGCGAATCAACTCACTAGCAATACTCACATATTCTTCTAATTTAGGCGCTTCAAGTTTTCCCGCACGCCATGCTTTCGCCATAGTGCTACCTTCCACTATATGTAGACCATGCAACTTAATACCGTCAGTGCCTACCGCAAGAACTTGCTGCATAGTGCGAATGTTATCTTCACGGGTTTCGCGAGGTAAGCCAACAATAAGATGAGTACATACTTTAATACCCATTTCACGTGCTCGTTTGGTGATTTCAGCATAACACTCAAAATCATGACCACGGTTGATTCGTTTAAGCGTATCATTGTTGGCAGTTTGCAGACCAAGCTCAAGCCATATTTCATAACCTTGCGCAGCATAACTAGAAAGAAGATCTAATACCGCATCAGGTACACAATCGGGACGAGTACCTACGCATAAACCAACAATATCAGCGGCTTTCAATGCCTCTTCATACATGTTCTTAAGAACCTGCACTTCGGCATAGGTACTAGTATAAGCTTGAAAGTAGGCTAAATACTTTTTAGCGCGCTTAATTTCTCCAGCACGGTCGCTCAGTTGCGCCTGAATACTTTTAATTTGAGTGTCTTCGTCAACAAATGAAGCTACATTGCAGAAAGTGCAGCCACCACGACCAATCGTACCATCGCGATTTGGGCAGCTAAATCCTCCATGCAAGGTTAACTTATGTACCTTCTCTCCATAACGACGATGTAAATCTTGACCAATAGTATTGACCAGTTCATGTAATTGCATCTTTAACCACAATGAGAATGTAAATCATTAAGATTTGTGTAATAAAATTACACAAATCTCGTGTTTTTTAGTGCCTGCGATCTAACCAGAACTACTAATTTGATCCCTATCACAAATCAATAAACATTCAAAAAAACGTGCTTCAAGCTGAAATTTAGGCAAAAAATGAACATAAAACCTATTTAACTCCCGAAAAAATTGCATAACAAGGCTGAGTTTTGATTGCATTTTGGTCCGAGTAAATTGTAGGATACTTACAGATCTCACTTGCTAAGCGTTATCACTAAATACAAAATAATCGGCAAGGAAATCGGTGATATACACATCCCACCTATATAAATCACTACAAAAGTGATGCTGTTAAATGGATATCACCAAGGATTATCTTTCTCACAACATTTTTCCAGTGAGAAAAGAAGGGAGTCAAACCTGAACAACCTCGCTCAGGTGCGAATCAAACTATAAAAGGAAGTGACGCGCGATTAAGTTCGCTTAATAACAGTGCGTCCAAATTAGATTGGAAGGATGTATCTATGGTAGATAGAGAGCAGAGCACCCAAGGTCTGTATACTCCTGAATTGGAACACGACGCTTGTGGTATCGGTTTTGTTGCTCACCTAAAAAACCGTAAATCTCACGCAGTTGTTACGCAGGCCCTTGATATGCTTGCACGCATGGAGCACCGTGGCGGTCAAGGTTGTGATCCTTGCAGCGGTGATGGTGCAGGTATTCTACTTCAAAAACCTCATGAATTTCTTTTAGAAGAAGCGGTAAAGCTTGGTATCAAGCTACCTTCTTTTGAAAAATATGGTGTGGGTGTGGTTCTTTTTCCAAAAGAGCAACACAAAAGAGAACAATGTCGAGATATTTTAGAGCGCAACGCAAAACGCCTTGATCTTGAAGTCATCGGTTATCGTGTACTACCAACCGACAATTCAATGATCGGCGAAGACCCGCTAAGTACAGAGCCTCAATTCGAACATGTCTTTATTACTGGTGGCCCGAGCATGTCACCTGAAGAGCTTGAGCGTAAGTTGTATGTACTTCGTAACTACACCGTTCGTGTTTGTTTAGAAAGCGTGTCGAACATTGGCGATGATTTCTACATCAACTCAATGTCGTACAAAACCTTGGTATATAAAGGGCAGTTAACAACTGAGCAAGTACCTCAGTACTTCTTAGATCTACAAAACCCAACCATGGTAACGGCGCTGGCATTAGTTCACTCACGCTTCTCAACCAACACTTTCCCGAAATGGCGTTTAGCACAACCTTTCCGTTATATTGCACACAACGGTGAAATCAATACCGTTCGTGGTAACTTAAACTGGATGAAAGCGCGTGAGGCAATTCTGGAATCAGAGTTGTTCTCTCAAGCCGAAATCGACATGCTTCTGCCTATCTGTCAAGAAGGCAGCTCCGACTCATCTAACTTTGACATGGCACTAGAATTGCTCGTTCTTTCAGGACGCAGCCTGCCACATGCCTTAATGATGATGATTCCTGAAGCATGGCAAGAAAACAAAAACATGGAAGCTAAGCGTCGCGCGTTTTATCAATACCATGCGAACGTTATGGAACCATGGGATGGACCTGCCTCAGTTTGTTTCACCGATGGTGTTCAAGTTGGTGCGACACTAGACCGAAACGGTCTGCGTCCTTCTCGCTACACAGTAACCAAAGATGACTTCTTGGTAATGGCGTCAGAGTCAGGCGTGGTTGATATTGCCCCTGAAAATGTCGAATTCCGCGGGCGTCTGCAACCTGGTCGCATCTTCGTCGCCGACCTAGAGCAAGGTCGAATCATTTCTGATGAAGAAGTAAAAGATTCTATCGCAACATCACAGCCTTACGAGAAGTGGGTGGAAGAAAACCTACTGAGTTTGAATAAGCTGCCTGATGCAAGCAACCAGTTCAGCCAGCCATCTCCAGAGCGCCTATTACATCGTCAACAAGCGTTTGGTGTAAGCTCTGAGGAAGTAAACGAAGTCATCGTACCGATGGCTAACGATGGTAAAGAGCCACTTTCGGCCATGGGTGCTGACTGGCCTCTAGCAGTCCTATCTCATCAATCGCAACATCTATCGAACTACTTTAAGCAGCTGTTTGCTCAAGTAACCAACCCACCGATCGATCCGATCCGTGAGCGTATGGTTATGTCGCTGAACACCTACCTAGGTAAAGATCAAAACCTACTCACCGAAACACCGCTTCACTGTCAAAAAGTTGAGTTGGAATCACCAGTACTTGCTAACGCTGAACTTGAAAAACTGCGAGCTATCGATAACGAGCACCTACAAGCTAAGACGCTAGATATCGTATTCCAAGCCAATGAAGATCAAGGCAAGCTTGAGCGAGCGCTGAAACGTATTTGCCAGTACGCGGAAGACGCTGTGATTGATGGTTACTCAATCATCCTTCTGACTGACCGTGCAGTAAACTCAAACCACGCAGCAATCCCTGCGATGCTGGCTGTTGGTGCTGTACATCACCACTTAATCCGTAAAGGTCTACGTGCTAAATGTGACATCGTTGTCGAAACGGCAGATGCACGTGAAACGCACCACTTTGCAACCTTACTTGGTTACGGTGCAAACGCAGTAAACCCTTACCTAGTGACCGAAACGATAGTTGAGCTTCAACGTATTAAAAAGTTAGATCCTAAAGCAAATCCACGCGATTTGTTTAACAACTATCGAAATGCAGTGAATGGCGGTCTACTTAAGATTTTCTCAAAGATGGGTATTTCAACCCTGCAGTCATATCATGGCGCTCAGATTTTTGAAGCACTTGGCATTCACAAATCTGTGGTTGATAAATACTTCACCGGTACCGTTTCACGAATTCAAGGTTTAACCCTTGATGATATCGCTAAAGAAGTGTTGGTGCGTCACCGTATTGGCTACCCTCAACGCGAGATCCCTGCACAAATACTTGATGTTGGCGGTGTTTACCAATGGAAACAGCGTGGTGAGAAACACTTATTTAATCCTGAGACCATCTCGCTACTACAAGAGTCAACACGTAATAAAGACTACTCGCAATTCAAACAGTATGCAGCAGCGGTTGATAAGCAAGGTGATAACGCGGTTACGCTGCGTAGCCAGCTTGAATTTATCAAAAACCCTGCCGGTTCAATTTCGCTAGACGAAGTTGAATCAATTGATAGCATCGTTAAGCGTTTTGCGACTGGTGCAATGTCGTTTGGTTCTATTTCTCACGAAGCACACTCGACACTGGCTGTTGCGATGAACCGTCTAGGCGGAAAATCGAACTCAGGTGAAGGTGGTGAAGACCCAGCCCGTTTCGAACGCAAAGAAAACGGTGATTGGGAACGTAGTGCCATCAAGCAGGTTGCTTCAGGTCGCTTCGGTGTTACCTCTTATTACCTAACCAACGCAGACGAGCTTCAAATTAAGATGGCTCAAGGCGCGAAACCAGGTGAAGGTGGTCAGCTACCAGGCGATAAGGTCGATGACTGGATCGGGGCAACGCGTCACTCTACTCCAGGAGTAGGTCTAATTTCACCACCACCACATCACGATATATACTCAATCGAAGATTTGGCTCAGCTAATCTACGATCTGAAGAACGCTAACCGCGCAGGTCGCGTCAACGTTAAGCTAGTATCGGAAGCAGGTGTTGGTACCATCGCATCGGGTGTAGCGAAAGCAAAAGCCGATGTTGTACTTATCGCTGGCTTCGATGGCGGTACAGGGGCCTCGCCACTGTCTTCAATTCGCCACACTGGTCTCCCTTGGGAACTTGGTCTGGCTGAGACTCACCAAACGCTTCTGAAAAACGGTCTACGTAATCGTATCGTTGTTCAAGCTGATGGTCAGATGAAGACACCTCGCGACCTCGCTGTTGCCACTCTGCTGGGTGCGGAAGAATGGGGTGTGGCAACCGCAGCTCTTGTGGTTGAAGGCTGTATCATGATGCGTAAGTGTCACAAGAACACTTGCCCGGTTGGTATCGCGACACAAAACAAAACTCTACGCGAACGCTTCGATGGTCGTGTAGAAGACGTTGTAACCTTCTTCCAGTACATGGCTGAAGGTCTACGCGAAATCATGGCTGAACTCGGATTCCGCACTATTGAGGAAATGATAGGTCAAGGTCAGAAGCTTAAAATTCGCCAAGACATATCACATTGGAAATATAAGAATCTCGATCTATCACCTGTTCTACATGTTGAAAATGCTCGTGAAGCTGACGGCGTATTCTGTCAAACACAGCAAAATCACAATCTAGAATCGATACTCGATCGTAAACTGATTCAAGCTGCAATTCCTGCTTTAGAGAAAGGTGAATCGGTCAACGCTGAATTCCCAATCGTTAACACAGACCGCTCAGCCGGTACTATGTTGTCGAATGAAATCTCGAAAGTGTATAAAGACCAAGGTCTACCAAAACCAATGAATGTTAAATTCAATGGTTCTGCGGGCCAGTCGTTTGGTGCTTTCCTTGCTAAGGGCGTGAAGTTCGAAGTAGAAGGCGATGCTAACGATTACTGGGGTAAAGGTCTCTCAGGCGGTACGCTTGTGCTTTATCCTGATGCTAAATCAAGCATAGTGCCAGAAGATAACATTGTGGTTGGTAACGTTTGTTTCTATGGTGCAACTTCAGGCGAATCTTTCATTCGCGGTCTAGCAGGCGAACGCTTCTGTGTTCGTAACTCTGGTGCGAAAGTCGTTGTTGAAGGTGTCGGTGATCATGGTTGTGAGTACATGACAGGCGGCGCTGCCATTATCCTTGGCTCTACAGGTCGTAATTTTGCCGCTGGTATGAGTGGTGGTGTAGCTTACGTTTGGGACAAATCAGGCGACTTTGAGTCAAAACTGAACCCTGAACTTGTTGACTTAGACCCTATCGAGCAAGAAGACAAAGACCTACTACTCGACATGCTAACCAAGCATGTTCAGTTCACAGGAAGTGAAGTGGCTCAATCATTCCTAAACAATTTTGAAGCAAGCTTAGAGAGCATGGTGAAAGTTATGCCACGTGATTACAAAGCAGTGCTTCAAAAACGTAAGGCTGAGGCACAACAAAAAGAAGCGGAGGCAGTGTAATGGGTAAGCCTACTGGATTTTTAGAGCATGGTCGTGAACTCCCGCAGAAAATCGACCCAGCAAAACGTATCAAGAACAACAAAGAGTTCGTTCTAAACGAGGAGTTTGGCAGCAAAATTAATGACCAAGCCTCTCGTTGTATGGACTGTGGCGTGCCGTTTTGTCATAACGGCTGCCCAATTGGCAATATCATCCCAGAGTTTAACGATGCGGTGTATCGTGATAGCTGGGAAGAAGCTTGGAATATTCTTAGCTCGACTAACAACTTCCCAGAATTTACTGGTCGTGTTTGCCCAGCTCCTTGTGAAAGCTCTTGTGTATTGGGTATCAATCAAGATCCAATCACCATTTGTAATATTGAGAAAACCATCGTAGAAACAGCGTATCGTGAAGGATACGCTAAGCCAAAAACACCACGCTCTCGCAGTGGAAAAACGGTCGCTATTATTGGTTCCGGTCCTGCTGGTCTTTCAGCGGCAGAGCAACTCAACAGCGCAGGTCACTCTGTGACAGTTTTCGAGCGTGATGAGAAGGTGGGTGGTCTACTGCGCTTTGGTATCCCTGATTTCAAGCTTGGTATGGATGTCATCGATCGTAAGATCAACCTAATGACGGAAGCGGGTATCGAATTTAGAGTAAACCAACACATAGGCGTAGACGTTAACGCACAACAGTTACGTCAAGAGTTTGATGTGGTTCTACTGACAGGCGGCTCTACTGTACCTCGTGATCTACCCGTACCCGGTCGAGAGCTAAACGGTGTTTATTTTGCGATGCAATTCTTAGCACAAAACAACCGTCGTGCTAACTATATGGATCTTAAAACAGAAGAGATCCACGCAAAAGGTAAACATGTTGTGGTTATAGGTGGTGGTGATACTGGCTCTGACTGTGTCGGTACTTCTAACCGCCATGGTGCGGCAAGCATCACTCAGGTAGAAATAATGCCTATCCCGCCAGAGCTACGCCCTGTAAACATGCCTTGGCCTCAATACCCAATGATTATGCGTACTTCTACTTCTCACGAAGAAGGAGTTGGTCGTCACTGGAACATCCTAACCAAAGAGTTTGTCAGTAACGACAAAGGCGAAGTCACTGGTCTGCGCCTTGCTGATATCGTATGGGATGAACCTAAAGCAGGCGAACGTCCTAACTTCAAAGAAGTTGAAGGTAGTGAACGAGTCATTCCTTGTGATATGGCATTCCTCGCAATGGGCTTCCTTCACCCTGAACCTCACGGTGTATTGGCTCAACTAGATGTAGCGCTGGATGAACGCGGCAACGTCGCAACTCAAGGTTTTGCCACCAGTCAGCCGGGTGTATTTGCCGCAGGCGACATGCGCACTGGTCAATCATTAGTTGTACGTTGTATCAATGAAGGTCGTGAAAGCGCTCGAGCTATCGATGAGTACTTAATGGGCGGTACCAACCTAGAAGCGAAAGCAAGCTCCTTAATGCTTTCGGCTTAAAAGCATTACGCGAGAAGCGACCGTTTCTCGCCGATGTTCCTTCCATCTAAATTTGACCAGCCTTGTGCTGGTCTTTTTTTGCCCATGATTCAACACTTGTACGAAACCTTCTCTTCCTTTCTATACTATTGGATATCACGAACAGATTGACTATAGGCACCGATAGAGTGAATACTCAAATCCCCCTCCCCTTAAATAATGGAAACAGTGATGAAAGCTCCCCTCGCAATTTTAACCGCGGCACTCATGCTTTCAGGATGTAGCCAAGGAGAAAGAACAATGGCAAAAAAAATCGATCAACCTTGCGCCGATAAACCAAACTGTGTTTCAACCCTCGATACGCGAGAAGAATTTCAAATAGCACCTTTCAGGCTCAAACCTCATGTCACAATTGAAGAAGTAGAAACAGCAGCACTAGCATTACCAGGTGCAAAAACTGCCGCTCAAGATAACAACTACTTACGAATTGAGTGCACGAGTAAAATCATGAAATTTGTCGATGATCTCGAACTTAAAATTGAAGGTAGCCAATTAATTGTTCGCTCAGAATCAAGAGTTGGGTACTCAGATTTTGGCGTTAATCGTAAGCGTTCAGAGCAATTAAGGACCCAACTGACTGCTGCGGGTTTATTGGAAATTTAAGCTTTTTCCCACTAGGCTTTGCTAATACCAATGAGGGAATCAGAATAAAAAAACAACAATAACTCATTAACAACTTCGCTAACAACGTCTGATTTTTAGGCGATCTTAATCACACAATGCTTGCGATTAACCATTGCACATGATAATTATTATTGCTCACACAAGGGTAATGGGAAGCATTCCCAATTGAGTGGACAGCTAATAATGGCACTGTAGTGAGAAAAGCCAATGGATCCGGCAGTAGGAATACTGCTAGCAATCAAGGAAAAGATCGAATGAATCAGGAATGTCGCTCGCTGTTTGATCGCGAGCTTGAGCACTCAAGTTGTGGAGTGGGGTTCATCACAGATAAAACGGGCGAACAGACTCATCAACTTATCACTCTTGCACACCAAGCACTTTGCAGCATCCCTCACCGTGGTGGGATGAATGCCGAAGGTATTGGCGACGGTGCTGGTGTTAACATTGATCTATCAGCAAGTTTTTATCGGCACTTATTAGATAGACCGCAATTACAGTTGGGAGAATTCGGTGTCGCTAACTTCTTCTTCCCTTATAACACTAAGCAATTTGAACATGCCAATATACTAATAGAAGAGACTCTTAAAGAGTATCGGCTATTACTTGAACTATGCCGTGAAATTCCGGTAAATAGAGAAGCTGTCAATCCCGCATCTCTACAAGTACAGCAAACCATTCATCAATACATTTTTATTAATGCTGACGCTTCTCGCGATACTGCAACCTTCGAGCATGATATTAATTTAGCACTCAATAAACTAGAATCGATTGGTTTTACGGATGATAGCTTGCATGGGTTTTATCCATTATCGATGAGCTCCAAAACCCAAGTCTATAAAGGTCGGCTAAATTCTTGGGAGGTGATGCCATATTTTTCCGACTTAACTCATCCCAAACACCAAATTACAACACTGTTTTTCCATACGCGCTTCTCCACCAATACAGCACCCGCCACGATGATGGCGCAGCCTTTTCGTCGAATGGCACACAATGGTGAGCTCAATACCGATAAGAAAAACCGTTTAAGTGAAGATGCGATTGCTCATCAACAACACAAGCAAGTCGTTTTTCCTAAAGGACAGTCCGACTCTGCTAGGTTAGATCAAACCTTAGCCCGTCGTATTATTGAAGACAATATGGATATCGTGACAGCAGTGATTGCGATGATGCCACCAGCTTGGGAAAACGATGCTCAACTATCTCCTAATGTAAAAGCAATGCTGGAATACTTCAGCTTATCTGAAGAAAAAAATGATGGTCCTGCTGCCCTCATATTCTCTGATGGGAAAAAAGTCGGTGCTCGCTTAGACCGCTTGGGTTTACGACCTCTGCGTAGTGTTGAAACCTCTCGTTATTTAGCAGTAATGAGTGAAGCAGGTCAGATCGACTTCGATGCCAAGGACGTAACCCGCTTTGGTCGTATTCAGGCGGGCGGTATGATTTATTTTGACCACGCAACAGGTCAAAGCTACCAAACTGACGAGATCCTCGAGCATCTTGCACAGCAACGCAACTACCCAGCTCTATTAGCATCCGCTCGATTTACTCTACAAGATCTGCCTGATGCCTCTCTTGAGAAAGTGATCAATAACAACACTTTTAGTGCTTACAGTCGCCACGTTGCTTACTCACTAAACCAAGAAAGCTTTAAGTTCTTTCTTGACCCTATGCTTGAATCTGGTGCTGAGAAAATTTCAGCTATGGGCTTTGGGCTTGCACCAAATGTACTAACAGACGAAGAAGGAGGCATGTCTAAATACTTCAGCCAACGTTTTGCTCAGGTAACAAATCCACCGCTTGATTCATTACGTGAATCCGATGGCATGACATTACGTGTCGCCTTGGGTGCTAAACCAACTTTTAGCCAGAAAGCGACACTTCAATTAGTATTGAATTCTCCAATACTACAGCCGCAACAACTTGAGCAGATCTTTGCTCAAGATCGGATTAAAGTTTCACTCATTGACACCCTTTTCACGCCAACCATCAATAATCGATCTGACAATACGAAACGCGTTAAGAAAGCACTGGCATTGATATGCCAACAGGCGGAAGAAGCTGCAGTCAACGGGAGCGGCATTATCGTATTGAGTGATAAGCTCATCGCCAACAACCAAGCCGCACTACCAGCAATACTGGTCACAGCTGCCGTAAATCAACACTTGATAAAACGCGGACATCGATTTGATACAAGTCTGATTTATCAAACCGGTCAAGCCGCAAGTAGCCATGACATAGCCTGCTTACTCGGTTTCGGTGTCTCGGCTATTTGTCCGCTATCTGTGTACTATCGAGCGCAAACACTGGCAAACAATCAAAGCACTGAAGTGGGGCTTAACAACTTTCAAAAAGCCTGTGAAAAATCATTAATGAAGACAATGGGTAAATTTGGTCTTTGTACTGCTGAAAGCTATATCGGTGGAGAGTTCTTTGAATCAAGCTTCATTGATACCGACTCATCATGCTTGAGAGATTATTTCCCAAATATCGCCTCTCCCGTAGGCGGAGCTCGATTAGATGATATTGCGTGGAGTGCAGCCAAATGGCATTTCAAAGCTCTCGCAATAAACGAAGAGAACCAAATCCCTCTATTAGGTTTATTTAAAGAACGCCAAGATGGTGCTGGGCATAGTTTTGGTAACACCGCGGTACGTGAATACATTAACATGACGCAAGAGCCTGTGAGTTATGTTGACTCGCTTGCCGAAACGAAAGCGCTCGAATCTACCGTCGTTCAAGAACAGGATCTTGCCTATAAACAAAATGGCTATGACAAGCTATCAGCCAAGCAGATGGACGCGTTCCAAATAACCCCAGCTTATCGAACCTTTGCCAATAACCTCTACCAAGAGCGAGAAATTCGCCCAGCAACATTGCGCGATATTTTATTGCTGCCACTCGATTTCAGCCGCGCTTCTAGTCAGGCTGAATTCATTCAGCTGTTAGAACGCTACCACTTTGATGGCAATATCGACTACCTTTGGCGCGGACTACGCGTTGAAAAGCAATCACAACACTTCATTTTAACTCTTGATAAATCAAAGCACCTCCATCTGCTTAAACAAGCAATTGGGTTAGTGTGGGCAGAAAAGGTTGAACAATTATCTATTGAGAATAATTCTTTAAAATTAATTGTCACACCTGAGTTGGCAAACTTCTTTGAACGAGTTAAGGCAACACCTAGAACTATTAAACTGGATGACGTCGATGCAGCCCACTTAATTACCCCTTACTTTGCTTCAGGCGCAATGAGCCACGGCGCACTAAACGCCAATGCCCATCAAGCGGTCGCTCAAGGCACCAACATCGCTGGAGCCATGAGTAACTCTGGCGAAGGTGGTGAGCACTCATCACGTTTTAACTCAATTAAATCAAGTAAAATTAAGCAGTTTGCTTCTGGTCGTTTTGGTGTTTGGGTCGGGTACCTTGCTGATCCTCAATTAGAAGAAATTGAGATCAAAATTGCCCAAGGAGCGAAACCCGGTGAAGGTGGTCAGTTACCTTCGCCAAAAGTAACGGTCGAAATAGCCGCCGCTCGCGGTGGCACCCCAGGCGTTGAGTTAGTGAGCCCACCACCACATCACGACACTTATTCTATTGAAGATTTAGGACAGTTGATCCACGACGCAAAAGCGGCGAGAGTTCGAGTAATCGTTAAGCTGGTATCCTCAGAAGGAATTGGCACCATCGCAGTAGGCGTAGCGAAAGCAGGCGCTGATGTCATCAATGTTGCAGGGAATACTGGTGGTACTGGCGCAGCGGCAGTAACCAGCTTAAAAAACACCGGTCGAGCTGCCGAAATTGGGATTGCCGAAGTACACCAAGCTCTAAGTGAAAATGGACTGCGAGACAAAATCACCTTGCGTTGCTCCAATGCCCATCAAACGGGCGTTGATGTTATCAAGTCCGCTATCATGGGTGGGGATTCCTTTGAATTCGGTACCACTGCATTAATGATGCTTAAATGCGTCATGGCGAAAAACTGCAACATCAAGTGCCCTGCTGGTCTAACAACGAACCCTGAGTTATACCAAGGCGATCCTCGCGCATTAGCGCAGTACTTCCTCAACGTTGCCCATGAAACCCGAGAGATACTCGCATCATTAGGTTATCAAAATCTAAGACAAATTCGCGGGAAAACCCAGCTACTGCATCTTGCGAACCACCATAGCATTGTTGGACGATTGGATGTTACCGGGCTGCTTAAGCCAGTTAATTTGGTCAAGATTGCCAGCCCTATTTATTTAGAAGCGGACTTCACTCCAGATGATGCTCTGTTTGAACAACTAATGACGGAATACTTTGAGTCGTCACAACATCAAATAACCCTCGATGTCGGCAAGCTGACTAACCGCAACAAATCGACCGGCGGGCAACTTTCAATTGATATAGAGCGTGCTCTGAACTATCAAGGCTCAGCTCAACATCATCCTAGCGTCCAAACGGCGACAAATGGTCGTCGATTCTTAGATGCTGAATCCATTACCGTCACCAGTTATGGCAGCGCAGGTCAAAGTTACGCGGCGTTTAATAATAGCGGGTTGGTTATGAGGCATATTGGCACCTGCAACGACGGGGTTGGTAAAGGTGCCAGTGGCGGGCATATCGTGGTGTGCTCCCCACTTCCCAACGTTCTCGCCCAAGGCAATAATGTCCTTATCGGCAACTTTGCGCTATTTGGCGCGACGGGCGGTCAAACCTTTATTGAAGGTGAGGCTGGCGACCGCTTTGCTGTGCGAAACTCTGGTGCAGTTGCGATTGTCGAAGGTGTCGGTGATTTCTGCTGTGAATACATGACCAATGGTACCGTGATCAACCTTGGTGATTATGGTAAAGGCTTTGGCAATGGCATGTCTGGTGGGGTGGCATTCCAATACGACATCAACGGTCAATTCTCGAACAGTTGCAGTAAAGACTCCGTACTAACCTTGCCGTTGATTGGAAATAATGCGGGTTACGAGGAAGCTCTAAAGTGGCATTTGGAGCAACACACTCGCTTTACTGGCTCAAGCAAAGCCCAACAATTGCTCGATGATTGGTCGACGAGCCGAACACTATTTACTCTTGTTCTACCTCTCGCTTTGACTCAAAGCCAACACCCGGAAAGTATTCTAGCCACCCATTCACGTAAAAAAATGCTAGAAGAGTTGATTCAAGGCGAGGCGAGTCGTCTTATCGAACAAATCCACTTTGCTTACCGTGACAGCCATCCTTTATCCCATGGATTAAGCCCACAATATGGCGAAATGGATAGTGGGCTAATATGCGATTTAATAACTCAAAGTGGCGTACTGCTTCGCGCTCAACATTTAGCGCAACAGCAAGATAATAAAGATGGCACACATAACACTATAATTCGTCGACTGTTTGAGCTTAAAGACAAAAAACTACTTGATACGATAAGTAAAGATGTTAAAGAAGGCATATCTCACTACAAAGACGATGAGCTTGCGCTGTTGCTTGCCAACAAACGAGTGCAAGACTACAAAGCGTCTCTCAGCCGTCGTGATATTTGGGATACTCACTCTCGAGCAACAACGGTGTGGATAATTGCTCGTGAAGCAGAAGTGAAAAAACAACTTGTCGGTATCGACCCTCTGAGCCAACGATTAGCTACGCTTTATTGTCACCTCTTTTCAGATGTTATTAAACAAGATATTGAACAATCAAGCCGGCTTGAAACTGTAAAGAAAAAAGACGCTAAATTAGCCTAAGGAAAGGCGCGTACATCAATAGGAAATATAATGAAAGTACCTCACTTACCACAAGATATTCCATTTAACGATGACCAAAAAACTTGGTTGGCTGGTTTTTTTTCTGGTCTGCATTCTCGCCTTTTGCTTAAGCAAGAGTCCGTTGTTCATGCGGAATCAAAACCCCAAGTAAAAGGGTTAACTATTCTCTATGGGTCACAAACTGGCAATGCTGAAAGCCTTGCCTATGACGCTGCAGAAAAGGCAAAAGAATACGGAATGACAGCATCTGTGCTCGATATGGATAATGTCGATGCGCAAATTTTCATCAAATCATCCCGAATTTTGATCATCACCAGCACCTACGGTGAAGGTGAAATGCCAGACAACGCAGAAGCGCTATGGCAATTAATTAGCAGCGACAACGCCCCTAAGTTAGACAACACCTTCTTCTCTGTGCTGTCGTTAGGTGACACTAGTTATGATGAGTTCTGTCTCGCAGGTAAGCTTTGGGATGAACGATTGGAAACTCTAGGCGCGACTCGTATCACCGCTCGTGTTGATTGCGATGTAGACTTCGAACAACTTGCTGAAGATTGGATGGTTGCCACCTTACCTTGCATTGCTGAGCAAGGCGGTGAAAACACCACTGAGCCACAAAACAGCGTTCCCGCAAAGAAGAAATCAAAATTCGGTCGCAAGAATCCCTTACTAGCCACATTGCTACACAAGCGAGTGCTGAGTAAAACGGCTTCATCAAAAGAGATCGTCCATTACGAGCTTTCTCTAGAAAATTCTGGTGAATTTTACAAACCGGGCGATGCGTTAAATATTATTCCCCAAAATCAACCTAGTTTAGTTGAGGAAGTGCTGAGCCAACTTAGTTATAGTGGTGATGAGCGACCATCTTGGAACGGCGAAAACCATAGCCTGCGAGAGATTTTCACTCATCATCTCGACATAAGAATACCTTCGAAAGAATTCGTTAAAGCCATGGCAGAGTCAGCCAGTGATCATCACCTACTCACCTTAATTTCCCATGATGACAACTCGCAATTAAATGACTTTTTATGGGGTAAAGATATGCTTGATATTCTGCGTTATTACCCCACTGTTAGTCTATCACTAGCGGAAATACTGTCTTTGCTCAAACCGATAGCACCGCGCGCTTATTCCATTTCATCTAGCTTAAATAAACATCAAAATGAAGTTCATTTAACCATCAGTAATGTGCGCTACCAGCATAGCGACCGTGAGTACAATGGCACTTGCTCCACATGGTTGGCTGACATAGTAGCTGAAGGTCAAACGGTTCCTTGCTACTTTGCGCCAAACAAAAATTTTGCCATCCCAAATGATGATAAAGCACCGATGATCATGGTTGGTCCTGGAACAGGTATTGCACCGTTTAGATCATTCTTAGAAGAACGAGAAATCTCCGCCGCTCCGGGGGACAACTGGTTGATATTTGGTGACCGAAACATGGCCAATGATTTTATCTATCAAGATGAAATCGAGATCCTTCAACACAAAGGCACCTTAACTCGACTCGATCTAGCCTTCTCACGTGACCAAGCAGAGAAAATCTACGTACAGGATAAAATGCGAGAGAATGGTGCTGAACTGTTTGCATGGCTAGAACGTGGCGGGTATTTCTTTGTCTGCGGCGATGCTTACCATATGGCGAAGGACGTGGACAAAACGCTCCACGCTGTGATTGCTGAACATGGGAAAATGAGCGAACAAGAGTCCAATGAGTATGTAGCACAATTAAAGAAGCAGAAACGCTATGTACGTGATGTGTACTAAATAATTATTGGATATGTTCACTGATGCAAAAAAGCCATGACGAACGCCATGGCTTTTTATTACTCAGAACCAGACTAAACCGTACTGTCTGAAATAAGGTTGTGCTTGTTAAGCAGCCTATACATAGTTGCGCGAGATACACCCAACTCTTTCGCCGCCATTGAAACTTGCCCTGCGTTGGATTCTAACACCAGCAATAAAGCATCACGCTCACTGCGCTCACGAATGCTTTTCAAGCTACGTTTGCCATCACTGCGCTTAGGCAGATCAAGGCTCAATTCATCCAACATAACGCTATCAGACATAAGCACTACACGCTTAATCTGATTCATTAGTTCACGAACATTACCAGGCCAATGATAGCGAGTTAGCGCTCTTACCGCATCTTCGGTAAAACTGCGCGCCTGTGCATTGTATTCTCTTGAATAATCCATCAAAAAATGACGAGCCAGAATCGCAATATCACCAGCACGTTCTTTTAAGCTTGGTACGTTGATACGTAGTACATTGATATAATGATAAAGCTCTTCATTGAAATCACCATCGATCAACGCTTTCTCAATATCGGCAGAATTTGCCGCCAATACCCGTACATCCACCTCTTTCGTGCCGTTAACTGTATCTACAGTGCCTTCTTGCAAGAAACGGAGTAGGTTTAGCTGCTGAGATTTAGGCAGCGTTAGGATGTCATTAAGGAGCAATGTGCCACCATCTGCTTGTTCTAAAATAGATGGTGCATCTTCATCGTCTCGATTGATGCCAAATAAATCACTCTCAATTCGGCGTTCTGATAAAGCTCGGCAGTTAACCGAGATGAACTCTCCATGTGCGCGCGCTGATGTTTTATGCACCGCTTTCGCTACCGTTTCTTTACCTGTTCCGCTTTCACCGTAAATCAAAATACTCACATCGGTTGGACCGATACGTTTAATTTGGTCGCGCAAGCGTTTCATTGGAATCGATTCACCGATTAAGCCCATATCATTATTGTTACCATAATGAGGCCACACTTTTTTCTCCAACTTGAGCATACCTAGTTGGTGTCCAATAGTACTTAGCAGTTGCGCATCTGGAATCGGAGCGGTGAAAAAATCAATACAAAAGTTAACAATAAACTGGCAAATAGTATCTGAGCTGAGCTGAGATTCGCGTATGAATGCGATCCATCGAACTTGCTTATGAGTGCTAACGAGATTAGCTATACCGTTCAGGCTAAACTCATCATGACTGAGATCCACTACACCGATGCATGGTCCCGTTTCTGAAAACAAAGTGTTCGCTTTGCGCAAATCCGCGCATTGGGTGCAACGCCACCCCACTTGCTCTAGTACGGAAAGCCATGGCTCGTAGCTACCACCAACTACGATGAGTGAACCTGGGACAGAATCCATTCGGAATTGACTACCCATTAAGCTTCTTCCTTATACTGATATTTTATAATTATTTGTGCCACAAAAAACACATCAACAAAGTGGCTACACTATAAGAGCTTGCCTTAATAATCTGTCTCAATACTAAGACTAGACAATAATCTATTAGTTGAACAAATTAATATGCGATTGATATTCAAAATTCACCTGCAAATAATCTTCGTTCAACCGAATAAACCGCTCTAAAATCAAACAATTTAAGGTCTTTATTATAAATTGAATATCATTTACGAAAAATTACGCAAAAAACGGGTAAAAAAAAACCACCCGAAGGTGGTTTTGCTAGTCATTTCAAAGCTTACTGAGCCTGTGGGCGCATTGCTGGGAATAGGATCACATCACGAATTGTATGCGTGTTGGTGAATAACATTGCTAAGCGATCAATACCAATACCTTGGCCTGCCGTTGGCGGTAAACCATGCTCTAGCGCTGTAATGTAGTCGGCGTCGTAGAACATTGCTTCATCATCACCTGCGTCTTTCGCATCAACTTGAGACTTAAAGCGTGCATCTTGGTCTTCCGCATCGTTAAGCTCAGAGAAGCCATTTGCAACTTCACGACCACCGATAAAGAACTCAAAGCGATCAGTGAAGAATGGGTTGTTATCACTGCGACGAGCCAATGGAGAGATATCTGCTGGGTAGCCTGTGATGAAAGTAGGCTGAATAAGTTTAGGTTCAGCCGTTTCACCAAAGATCTCTTCTAGCAGTTGACCACAAGTCCAGAACTTCTCAACGTAGATATCTAGTGATTTAGCGATAGATACCATCAGCTCACGATCCTGAACACCTTCCTCTGTTAGAGCTTGGATTTCAGCGTGATCTGGGTTGTAGTGCTTAATCGCATCCAGCATAGTCATACGTGCATACTGACCGCCAAACTCAACCGTTTGGTCGCCGTATGGCATCGCTGTAGAACCTAGAATTTCTAGAGCTACTGTACTTAGCATCTCTTCAGTTAGGTCCATTAGATCTTTGTAATCTGCGTACGCCATGTAGAATTCGATCATAGTGAATTCAGGGTTGTGGCGCGGAGATAAACCTTCGTTACGGAAGTTACGGTTGATCTCGAATACGCGTTCAAAACCACCTACAACCAAACGCTTCAAGTAAAGCTCTGGTGCGATACGCAAGAACATTTGTTGATCCAATGCGTTGTGATGAGTGATAAACGGACGAGCCGATGCACCACCAGGGATCACTTGCATCATTGGTGTTTCAACTTCCATGAAGCATTTTGATTCCATAAAGCGGCGGATAGCAGAAACCAATTTAGAGCGTACTTTGAACGCGTTACGCGAATCTTCGTTCACGATTAGATCAACGTAACGTTGACGGTAACGCATCTCTTGGTCTGTTAAACCGTGGAACTTCTCCGGAAGAGGACGCAATGCTTTAGTCAGCAACTCGTACTCTTCCATGTTTACGTACAAATCGCCTTTACCAGACTTGTGCAGCGCACCTTTAACACCGATGATGTCACCAATATCAAGACCTTGGTACTGCTCTTTCAATACTTTTTGTACTTCTTTGCTTGCGTACGCTTGAATGCTACCAGATGTTTCTTGGAGAACTAGGAATGGACCTCGTTTCGCCATGATACGACCAGCGATAGCTACTACGTGGTTAAGCGCTTCTAGCTCTTCCTTCGTCTTTTCACCGAACTCTTTTTGTAGGTCGTCCGCTATAGCGTCACGACGGAAATCATTTGGGTGACCGTTTGCTTTGCAGCTCTTACGGATAGCATCCAGTTTCGCACGGCGTTCAGCAATTAGCTTATTCTCTTCTTGTGTAGAAGCTTCTTGTACAGATTCGTTTTGAACAACATCAGTCATTTTCGATGTATCCTGTCTTTAGTCGGTGAAAAGCTTATAAACCTGATTTCAGGCTAGCTTCAATAAATTTGTCTAGATCGCCGTCAAGTACCGCTTGAGTATTGCGGTTTTCAACGCCAGTACGTAAATCTTTAATTCGTGAATCATCCAGAACGTAAGAACGGATCTGGCTACCCCAACCGATGTCTGATTTGGTATCTTCATTCGCTTGTTTTTCAGCATTTTGTTTTTGAAGCTCAAGCTCAAAAAGCTTAGCACGTAGCTGCTTCATCGCTTGATCCTTGTTTTTATGCTGAGAACGGTCATTTTGACACTGAACCACTGTATTGGTTGGTACGTGAGTAATACGTACCGCCGATTCGGTGGTGTTTACGTGCTGACCACCCGCGCCTGAAGCACGGTAAACATCAATACGAAGATCGGATGGGTTAATATCAATTGTAATATTGTCATCAATCTCTGGGTAAATAAACGCAGATGCAAATGAAGTATGACGACGACCACTTGAGTCAAATGGCGACTTACGAACTAAACGGTGTACCCCGGTTTCTGTGCGTAACCAACCGTAAGCGTACTCACCAGAGATACGTACAGTAGCGCCTTTAAGACCAGCTACATCACCATCAGAGACTTCGATAACTTCTGTCTTGAAACCTTTAGCTTCAGCCCAGCGAAGATACATACGTAACATCATTGAAGTCCAATCTTGGGCTTCTGTACCACCAGAGCCGGACTGTAAGTCAATGTAGCAATCTGAAGAGTCGTGATCACCAGAGAACATACGACGGAACTCAAGTTTACCTAGCTTAGCTTCAAGCTCAGCTAGTTCTGGTTCAATTTCGTCAAATGTTTCTTGGTCTTGTTCTTCAACAGCAAGCTCAAGAAGACCATCTACATCTTCTACACCTTGCTCAAGTTGAACAATAGTATCAACAACTGCTTCCAGAGACGCACGTTCTTTGCCCAGTGTTTGAGCTCGTTCTGGTTCATTCCATACATCTGGTTGTTCTAGTTCTGCGTTTACTTCTTCTAGACGCTCTTGTTTAGCGTCATAGTCAAAGATACCCCCTCAGGACTGCCGTGCGCTCAGACACATCCTGTAGACGGTTTTTAATAGGATTGATTTCAAACATGTTTGCTCAATATTTACGAGTAGAATTTAACCAAAGAATTGTACTGAAAAGTGTGACGGAGATACAGGTATTTTTTTGTCTGCGGCAAGGAGCTTATAAGATAAAAAAATCCCCCGTCATGCTAAGCATCACGAGGGATTAAGATCAACCTTAACTGTTCGTTACACAGCTTCTTCCGTCAACGTTGGCTGCTCTGATTTTCTAACGAAAAACACACAAACCATCGCGGTAACGGTTGGTAGTAACCACCCCATACCGATATCAAACAAAGGCAATACGTTAAACGCTGACACATCAACTCCTGCTACTTTTGCTGCATCAACTAATGCAAACACCAGTGAAATAACAATCACGGTACGGTAAGCAAAACGCGTATTCGGTAATTTACCGCGCAAGAAAGTAAGAGCTACAAGTGCAATTGCGACTGGGTAAAGAGCAAATAATACCGGTACAGACAGCGTTATCAGCTGTGTCAAACCAACATTGGCAATAACAGCACAAGCGACACCATTAATCACTACCCATTTACGATACGAAAGGGAGGTCAGTGAGCTAAAGTAATCTGAACAAGCTGAAATCAAACCAATTGCAGTGGTCAAGCAAGCAAGCAGTACAATTACAGTCAGAACGACTTGACCATAAGAACCAAATAGAGCCTGAACATATTGGCTTAGAATCACACCACCATTATCAGCGCCTGCAGCAACGACAGAGCTAGTCGCTCCTAAATAGAATAGAGAAATATAAACAAATGCCAGACCCGCTGCCGCGATTAAACCAGCACTGATAAGATACTTCGTTGTTAACTTCTGATCAGTAACACCTTTACTGCGTAATGCGTCAACAATCAGCACACCAAACATTAAAGAAGCAAAGGTATCCATGGTGTTATAGCCTTCAAGAAAGCCTTTCTGCAGTGGGTGAGTTAGGTACTCACCTTGGGCGGCAATAATTTCACCCTGTGGGAAGAAGAATACTGCGCCAGCAAGAACAATCAGACCGATAAATAGAACAGGTGTCAACACCTTACCAATCACATCAATCAACTTTCCTTGCGACCATGAAAATGACATGGCTATAGCAAAGAAAATAATGGAGAAAATGGTGAGATGGATTTGCTCTGCGTGCACAAAGAATGGCTTAACTGCCATTTCGTAAGCAACCAAGCCTGTACGAGGCGCCGCAAATGCTGGACCGATAATAATAAAAATTAATACCGCCATAATTGTCGCGGCCTTTACCGGCAAATCTTGTGTGAGTTTCCCCCAAGACCCTCCAGCAATCGCAATTGCAATAATGGTGACTAAAGGTAGACCTACCGCTGTCAATAAGAAACCAAGCATCGCAGGAAGCATATTCTCACCCGCAAGTTGACCTGCTAACGGTGGGAAGATGATGTTACCGGCACCTAAAAAGAAGGCGAAAAGCATGAAGCCTAACGCTGTAATATCTGTTAATTTTAACGACTGCTTCACAGAATGACCTTTTACTTCTATTGATGGATGTTGTGTCTGCTCAGATGGATAATAACATCCTCTGAACTATCTAATTTAGAGCGGAATAATGAACAAATACTCGACTATTCGCAACAGCAAAGCAAAAAACACCATATAAATTTATGCGCCACTAGTAAAACCAGCTGTTAACACCAATATAAGAAAAAATATCAGAATAAATAACCAATAAAATAATTAACAACATCACTCAAATGCAGCGCGTAATTTCAAACAATTTGTTCACACCAGTGAAACCCACTCAAATATCAACCAACAACCGGATATTAAATGAGCAGAAAATCTCAGAAAACCAAAGGTTTTAAATTCAAACAATTCGAGATAAATGGTGGGCAATGTGGTATGCCCGTTAGTACTGATGGAGTGCTACTAGGCGCTTGGATAGATTTAAAAAACGTAACACGGGTTCTGGATATAGGTACTGGTACTGGATTACTAGCCCTTATGTGTGCTCAGCGCCAGCCGAATGCGGAAGTTTTGGCTATCGACATCGATGAGCATGCCGCAGCAACAGCTCGACTCAACGCAGAACATTCTCCTTGGACGACGCGTATTCGTATTGAACGAGCCGATATTCTGACCTTCTCTTTTACTGACAGTTTTGATGCCATCATATGCAACCCACCCTATTTTAACTCTGGTGAGCAATCGCTAACTCAACAGCGTGCTACCGCGCGACATACTGATAGCCTAAGCCATGAGGCATTACTTGACCGTTGTCAAACTCTGCTCCAGGAGCAAGGAACGGCAAGTTTCATTCTTCCTATCGCGGAAGGACAAGCGTTTATCGCACTTGCTCAAAAACTAAATTTTCACTGCACGCGTTTATGCAGAGTCAAGCCAACTGGGGCTAAAACAGAGAATAGATTACTGATTGAATTACGTAAGCAAAACATTGAGTGTCAGCATCAGCAACTAACAATTCGTGATAAACTTAAGTACAGCGAAGACTTTATTGCCCTAACCAAAGACTTTTATTTAAAGATGTAGAAATAACGTGTGATCCTTCTCACCAATACAACTATACTATGCGGTCTAATTTTTGGCTTAGCCCGTGATGGGCTACGTGATATACCTGCCTCTAATATTTTCAATCTCGCCGAATGGCTTGCGGAGAACTAACTGTGATCAAGAATTTTGCAGACCTCGATTTAGATCCAAACCTGCTTAGCGCTATCGAAGACATGGGCTACGAGCGCCCAACAGAAGTGCAAGCTCAAGCTATTCCTCAAGCATTGGAAGGTCGAGATATCCTAGCCTCAGCGCCGACAGGTACTGGTAAAACGGCTGCGTTTGTTCTGCCTGCACTACAGTTTTTGCATGATTTCCCTCGTCGCAAACCGGGACCTGCACGTGTATTGATCCTGACTCCAACACGTGAACTAGCAATACAAGTCGCAGATCATGCGCGTGCGCTAGCGAAAAACACCAAACTGAATATCTTTACTATCACTGGCGGTGTGCAGTATCAAGAACACGCCGATATTCTAGCGACGACTCAAGATATCGTGGTAGCAACACCAGGACGCTTAATGGAATACATCAAAGCGGAACGTTTTGATTGCCGCGCGATTGAATGGCTAATTCTTGATGAAGCAGACCGCATGCTCGATATGGGCTTTGGTCCAACGGTTGATCGCCTATCAACCGAATGCCGCTGGCGCAAGCAAACACTCCTATTCTCTGCGACTTTAGAAGGTAAAGGCGTGGCAGGTTTCACAGCCGATCTACTAAAAGATCCTGCTGAAATCGATTCGGAGCCTTCTCGTCGTGAACGTAAAAAGATCACTCAGTGGTATCACCGTGCAGACAGCATGGAACACAAACTGGCGATGCTTAAAGTTATCATTACTGAGCAAGCTGAGCGCTCAATCATCTTCCTAAAAACTCGTGAACGTTTAGCTGAATTACGTACAGAGCTAGAAAGAGCGCAAATACCTTGTTCTTGGATCCAAGGTGAAATGCCACAAGATCGCCGTAATAACGCGATTGCACGCTTTAGAGACGGTACGGTGAACGTTCTGCTAGCAACTGACGTAGCAGCGCGTGGTATTGACCTTCCTGATGTAAGCCATGTAATAAACTACGACATGCCGCGCAGTGCTGACGTTTATTTACACCGTATCGGTCGTACCGCTCGTGCTGGTAAAAAAGGTAATGCTGTTTCAATCGTCGAAGCACATGACCAAGCAATGCTAGAGCGTGTTGCTCGCTATGTAAAAGAAGATATTAAAGAACGTTTTGTTAAAGAACTTCGTCCTAAACACAAAAAACCAATCGTTAAGAAGAAGAAAAAAGACGACAAGAAAAAATCCGCAGTAAAAAGCAAAAAGAAAGCGACTAAGAAGAAGTAATTAACACTTCAAACTCCAAATACAAAAATGCCACTTCATTGAAGTGGCATTTTTATGATCTCAACATTTCTAACTCAATTGCTATTGTAGCTCAGCCACTAAAACCCTACTCCATATCAACCGCGATACTCAAAGTAGTTGGTGTCAGAGCAAGGCGACAAGTTCACTCATCGCCATGAACATAGACAACTATGTGATTGGTGTGAGTTAACGACGTCAACGCCGCTATCACACCAAATACGAAGAATATTAGTGTTCGCGAGTCGCGCGGAACGCAACTTCTGGAAAACGCTCTTGCGCTAAATTCAAGTTAACCATCGTTGGCGCAATGTAACTTAGGTTGTCGCCACCATCTAGCGCTAGGTTCGCTTGGTTCTTACGCTGGAACTCATCCAACTTTTTACCATCGCTACACTCTACCCAACGTGCGGTCGCAACGTTTACACCTTCGTAGATTGCTTCTACGTTGTATTCTGACTTCAAGCGAGCCACTACTACGTCAAACTGGAGCACACCAACAGCACCTACAATTAGATCGTTGTTTTGTAGTGGGCGGAATACCTGTACGGCACCTTCTTCTGAAAGTTGCACTAGACCTTTTAGTAGCTGCTTTTGCTTCAATGGATCTCGTAGACGAATACGACGGAACAACTCTGGCGCAAAGTTTGGAATACCTGAGAACTTCAGTGATTCACCTTGAGTGAATGTATCACCAATCTGGATAGTACCGTGGTTGTGCAGACCAATGATGTCACCAGCATAAGCGTTTTCTGCACGTGAACGATCACCGGCCATGAAAGTTACCGCATCTGAGATGCTCACTTGCTTACCAAGACGCACGTGGTTCATCTTCATACCTTGGGTATAAGTACCCGATACGATACGCATGAACGCGATACGGTCACGGTGTTTTGGATCCATGTTTGCTTGAATCTTAAATACGAAGCCTGAGAACTTATCTTCGGTTGCTTCGACTTCACGCTCTACTGCTTGACGAGCCTTCGGTGTTGGTGCCCATTTCGTTAAGCCATCAAGCATGTGGTCCACACCAAAGTTACCTAGTGCTGTACCAAAGTAGACTGGCGTTAGCTCACCGACTAGAAATGACTCTAGATCAAACTCAGGGCAAGCACCCATCACTAACTCAAGCTCTTCACGTACGCTAGTCGCAAGATCGGCACCGACTTGCTCATCTAACTCAGGGTTATCTAAGCCTTTAATAATGCGCACTTCTTGGATTTCATGACCATGGCCTGATTCATACAGAATCGTTTCGTCACGGTGAATATGGTAGACACCTTTAAACTCTTTACCACAGCCAATTGGCCAAGTAATAGGTGCACACATCATACCCAGTTCGTTTTCTACTTCGTCCAATACTTCCATTGGATCGCGTACGTCACGGTCAAGTTTGTTCATGAAAGTCACGATTGGCGTATCACGTAGACGGGTCACTTCCATCAATTTACGAGTACGATCTTCGACACCTTTCGCGGCATCGATAACCATTAGACATGAGTCAACAGCCGTTAATGTACGGTAGGTATCTTCCGAAAAGTCTTCGTGTCCCGGAGTATCCAATAAGTTGACTAGGCAATCATTGTATGGGAACTGCATCACAGACGTTGTTACCGAGATGCCACGTTCTTTTTCCATCTCCATCCAGTCAGATTTCGCGTGCTGATTAGAGCCACGACCTTTTACTGTACCCGCTTTCTGGATCGCGTTTCCGAACAACAGAACTTTTTCTGTAATGGTGGTTTTACCCGCATCCGGGTGAGAAATAATCGCGAACGTTCTACGTTTAGAAACTTCGCCGATAAATGGTGTATTTGACATCAAACTGGTCTTCTTTTCTGTCTGGATGCTTGTTTAATTGTTAAACAAACGAATTCGATTCAATTTTGCGCGGTATTCTCGCTTATATTCCTTTTGGGGGCAAATCAGAAAAGGAATAAATAGCTCATGATAATCGCGTCCTCATTGCCATTGGCTACTGGGTAATAATTTTTACGTCTATCAACTTCGTTAAAACCCGCGCACTCATACAGTGCAAATGCTTTGTGGTTGCTTTCTCTGACTTCTAGCCATACGCTTTCCGCATTGGCTTTTTCACAGTGATCGAGCAGGTGTTCAAGCAGGGCTTTACCATAGCCCTTGCCTTGTCGTTCTGGTGCGACGGCGATATTCAGCAATGTCACCTCACCGACGATATTTTGCGCGTAAAAGTAGCCCACTAACTGATCATTATCGATGAGTACATGATGGCATCCGCCACGACTATTCACGTCGCGAATCATCGACTCTGCCCATGGATGGCTGTGTGCTTGCTGCTCAATTGCCCAAACATCATCAAGATGTTCTACGGCAAGAGGAAGGAACTGTAATGTCATAATTTATTCAGAATAGGTGCAGATTTGCTGCCACAACGCTTTGCGTTGTTGGTTATTGCCATCAATATCACTAAGTAAAGGAGAACTTAGCACTTTGCCTTGTAGTGCGTCTGAGCTTGGGCAACCGGCGAACCATAACCACTCAACGGATTGTGCTTGTATTAGCTCAACCTGCTGAGGGAAAACATGGCGAATTTGCGCCAAGGTTAACTGCATACTCTTCAACACTCGTTCTAGAAATTCAGCTTGGCTAACTTCTGGCAAAGTAGGTGAAACCAATAGCATTTTGCAATCTGAAGGCAAGTTTATCGCTGCGACTTGGCAACCTGACAACCGCTGTGGGTGTATCAGTTGATAAGTGTCGATACCCATCTCTGATAAATATGCCATCGAGTTAGTTTGCATAAGTGCTGTTCTCTAAAATTTGGGCGCTCATATTAGCACAAATCTACGCGCAACAAAAAAGGGGCTAAGCGCCCCTTCTCTCTATCAATATCACGCTAGAAATTAGCAAATTCTTCGCTGAATTCAATTTGACCTTGGCGCTGCTCAAATTCACCGTCAGCAATCGCTAAGACTTGGAATGCCCCCTCAGGTACTTCCCATTGGCAATTGAAGTTATATTGCTGTGCAGGTTCAAAACCAAAACGAGCGTAGTAAGCAGGATCACCTAGTACGACACATGCTGGATAACCAAAATCATTTAACGACTCTAAACCATCACGAATCATCGCTGCCGCAATACCTTGCTTACGGTAGTCTTCACGAACTGAAACAGGCGCTAAGCCCTGCCAATTTAGGTCTTCACCTTCCAAGGTTACTGGGCTAAACATCGCGTGACCAACCACTTCACCTTCGTCATTACAAGCAACTAACGATAATGTTAACTTAGCGTTTTCTCTTAACGACATTACCAAATTCGCTTCCGCCTCAGTCTCAAACGTTAATTTGAGTAGGCGGTCAATGACCAGAATGTCCGCTGGTGCTTCAGTTCGTATAAGCATGTGCTACCTCTTTTTGCATTGTTGGCAATTGTACGCCTTTATGCACAAAGTCGGCTAGTTGATTAAGTAAAATTTGCATTGGCTTAGGCAGAAGTTCAAGATCGACACTGTCCATCAAATTCTTCACTTCTAGACCCAGTTCCGTGTCGCCTTCAATAGACAGGCGACGTTGGAAAAACAAAGTATCGGGATCTTCTTTACGACCCGCGATTAAAATTAGGTCATTTAGATTGCCACTAAATGAGACATCTTCAACAATAGGTTTATCGGCTACGATGATTTTTTCGTCTTCATAACTGATGTACCAGCCAAGCTTCATATCTTTAATTTCAACTTTTAACCACTTGCCTTCAAGGAATTCAAAGTCACCATCTTCAAGCGCTTCTTTGAACACCATTTTGAGCCCATCAAGTAAGGCTTTATTTTGAACAGATTGAGGCAATAAGTGGACTGGAGATCGCAAAATTGATGCTGCATTTTGAACTAATTGAGTGCGAATCTTGTTAATCACGCAGGTTATCCGTTACTTTGTAAATGATGTAAGGATGATAATAGAACAAGTCATTGTGAGACCTGTTATGCATCAAGAAATGACCACATGTTTATAGCTCTTTCATCTCTTTGAGATCAAAGCTATATTAAAGCATTAGTCTCTAGGTCACTCTCGCACTTAGTCTATAATCTTTGGAGAATTGGTACCCTTTAAATGCCATCGCAACAACTTCAGCATTGGTTTAAGCAAATCACGGCCAAAGGCCCTTTTTTCTCAGCCATCTTAGATAACCAACACAAGTATGTGATGGTTAATGATCGCTATTGTGAAATCGCAGGACTGACATTCGAAGAGTTGATCGGCATGAACGACAACGACATCTTGGGTCAGCACCTTTATCAACAGATAAAAACTTACTACGATCTCGCATTCGAAGGGCAGCATCTCGAAACAGAAATATCCCTCAATAATCGAGATGTTGAAACCAGCCTATCTTGCACTTTCTCTCCTATCCAGATTAATGACAATGTCGAGTATGTGGCATTTCACGCCGTTGACACGTCAGAAAGACAATTGCTTGTACGCTCACTGGAAGAATCCGAAAATAAATTTACCGCCTTAACTCACCTACTTCCTGACGGTTTATTACTAGTTGAAGATGACTGTATTATCTCGGCAAATCCAGCGGCAGTTCGATTACTCGGTTTTGAATCCAATCATGAGCTTTTGGGAGAAGAACTCTCTCGATTATTTATCGATGAAAACAGTAAAGCGGTGTTTAACAACAAACTTTGTGTTTTATTACATGATACGCCAATTCGTTGTTTGACCGGTCCGCGTTGTAGGTTAGAGCGCAAAGTACAACTCCAATCAGCACAGGCTATGGTGCTCGGATCCATGTCACAACTGGTGTTGATTCAAGACGCAGAGCAATCACCAAAAAAAATTAACCAAGCCAAAACTGAAGACGCTCATCTTGATTCCCTCACAGGGGTATACAATCGCTTTGGCTTTACCAAAAGGCTAGATCAACTGATTAAAAAAGAAACACCGTTGGTCATGCTTTATTTGGATATCGATAACTTCAAGAATATTAATGACTCACTTGGTCATCACATCGGCGACAAAGTGATCAAAGAAGTTTCATCGCGTCTTAAACGTCTATTGCCGCAACAAGCCGTTCTTGGGCATTTAGGTGGTGATGAGTTTGGATTGGTATTGCCAGAGCCTGAAAACAGTCGTATGGCAGAGACGTTATCTGATCGAATCATCTCTCTAATCAATCAACCGTTTGACCTCCATCACTTCAGCAAGCGACTCGCCTGCTCCATTGGTAGTGTCAATTATCCTGGCGACGGTAATGATGCGCGAATCTTATTGCAAAATGCAGACACTGCGATGTACGAAGCAAAAGAGCGTGGGCGAAACCGTTTGATCAAATTTAATGATCAAATGAACAAAGAAGCCCGTATGCGTCTTTGGTTAGAGATCGAATTGCAAAAAGCCTTACAACAAAATGGCTTAGAGGTTTGGTACCAACCTAAGGTTAATGCTCGTGACTTTAGTATCAATGGTGCTGAAGCATTAGTTCGTTGGAAGCACCCTGTTGAAGGATACATCAGCCCAGGGGCCTTTATCCCCGTTGCTGAAAAAGCTGGCTTGATTGAAAATCTTGGTCGTGTGGTTATGCGAGAGGTCTTTAGCACTGTCAAACGTTGGAAAATGCAAGGCATCCTACCGGGAAGAGTAGCGATCAACCTCTCGCCTGAACAGTTTGGTAACCCTAAGCTTATCGATTACATGGAAAAACTTCTACGCAGTACCGAACTCGACCCAAGTTGCATCACTTTTGAACTGACAGAAAGCGCTGTGATGAGCGATAGTGAACATACATTACAAATGCTTAATGCGATTAAAAAACTCGGATTTGCCCTATCGATTGATGATTTTGGCACCGGATATTCTTCACTAGCATACTTGGCACGTTTTCCTCTTGATGAGTTGAAAATTGACCGTGCATTTATCAACGAAATTGACACGTTACCAAAGCAAGTCACTGTAATTGAAAACATTATTAATTTAGGTAAATCTCTCAACCTGACCGTAGTTGCCGAAGGTGTTGAAACGCAGCAGCAAGCGACACTGCTTTCCAACCTTAACTGTAATTCAATTCAAGGTTTCCACTTCTATCGACCGCAACCAAAGCAAGAAGTAGAAGAATTGTTTGTACAAAACCGCCGGCATAAGAACTGATTTAATTTTAATGCGAAATTTTCAACATCCTTTGTAGGTTAAATCACCTAAACCTGCCTTACATCAAATTCGCCGTTCACAATTCTTCATAAAATGCGGGCAATCAAAAAAACCATAGATTTAATTTAGTCATGGAACTCTTATGCCCTGCGGGTAATTTACCCGCCTTAAAAACCGCTATCGATTGCGGTGCTGATGCGGTTTACATCGGCTTTAAAGACGATACCAATGCCCGTCACTTTGCTGGACTTAACTTTACTGGTAAGAAACTAGATAAAGCCGTGCAGTACGTGCATGATCACAACAAAAAAATCCACGTGGCGCTGAATACATTCGCTCATCCAGATGGCTTCGAACGTTGGACTAACGCGGTTGATCGCGCGGCTGATGTTGGTGTTGATGCCTTGATCGTTGCTGACATTGCTGTACTAGATTACGCGGCGCGTAAGTATCCGGATCTAGAGCTACACCTATCAGTACAAGCTTCTGCCACCAACATCGCGGCTATCAATTTTTATAAAAATAACTTCAATGTTAAACGTGTCGTACTGCCACGCGTTCTATCGATCCATCAAGTGAAACAATTATCACGCAATATCACCAACGATGTTGAGTTAGAAGTGTTTGCTTTTGGTAGCCTATGCATCATGGCGGAAGGTCGTTGTTACTTATCTTCTTATATGACTGGCGAATCACCGAATACCGTTGGGGCATGTTCACCGGCTAAATACGTACGATGGCAAGAGACCCCACAAGGGTTGGAGTCACGCCTTAATGACATTTTGATTGATCGTTATAGCGACGGTGAAAACGCCGGTTACCCGACCCTGTGTAAAGGTCGCTTTATTGCTGATATCGAAGGTGAAGCAAAGCTCTACCATGCGCTTGAAGAGCCAACTAGTTTGAATACTTTGTCATTGCTACCAGAATTATTTGCTGCAAACGTTTCCTCTGTGAAAATTGAAGGACGCCAACGTAGCCCTGCTTACGTAGAACAAGTAACGCGTACTTGGCGCGCAGCAATTGATCGCTACCAAACTAACCCAGAAGCTTACCATGTTGATGCAGCATGGGATGCGGCTCTAGCCAACGTGTCCGAAGGCACGCAAACTACGCTTGGTGCTTACCATCGTAAATGGCAATAAGAATACAGGAAGAGATTCATGAAATACGCACTTGGTCCACTTCTCTATTTTTGGCCAAAACAAGATGTAGAAGCCTTCTATCAACAAGCAAAGCAAAGCTCTGCAGATGTTATTTATCTCGGTGAAACCGTTTGCTCAAAACGCCGTGAAATGAAACCAGCTCAGTGGTTTGATATAGCCAAAGAACTAGCAGGAGCAGGCAAGCAAGTAGTGATTTCTACTATGGCACTATTGGAAGCGCCCAGTGAAGTCAATGTCATGAAAAGATACATCGACAATGGTGATTTTTCTATTGAAGCAAATGATGTATCTGGCATCCAACTCGCCTATGAAAACAAAGTACCTTTCGTGGTTGGTCCGGCTGTGAATACTTACAACGCACACACATTAAACTTGTTTCTCAAACAAGGTATGGTGCGCTGGTGTATGCCAGTTGAGCTATCACGTGAATGGCTTGGTAATGTCCTGACTCAATGTGAGCAACTAGGCATTCGCGATCAGTTTGAAGTGGAAGTGTTTAGCCATGGTTACCTGCCATTGGCATATTCAGCTCGTTGTTTTACTGCTCGAGCAGAGAACCTCGCAAAAGATGATTGTGAAACTTGCTGTATTAAGTATCCGACGGGTATTCAGGTGCAAAGCCAAGAAGGACAAGAAGTATTTAATCTCAATGGCATCCAAACTCAATCAGGCTACTGTTATAACTTGATCAATGATCTACCAGGCATGCAAGGTATGGTTGATGTGGTGCGATTAAGCCCACTAGGGTTAGATACCTTCTCTGAGTTGGATCGTTTCCGCGCGAATGAACAAGGCAATAACCCAATAAAAATTGCTGACCGCCAATGCAATGGTTACTGGCACCGCCTTGCTGGTTTAGAAGTAAAATCGTAATTCTAATCTTAGTATTACTTTCGCTCTCTACTATAGAAAACGGGAGAAGACATCTTATCCCGTTTTCTATCACCATTTAACCGACTAGCTTGCCGCTGTCATCGGTTGTGGTGGAAGTAAAATCATCCGTTTTACATCTCTCCACAACATCCATATCACCACTATGCTCAATGCTACATTTGACAGTGGATACGCTATCCATATTCCTGGAATTCCCATTAATTTCGGCATGATAAACAAGAATGGCAACTGGATAACCATATTCCCTACCGTCACAAACATCGCCTTGCTACTCTTATTGATCGATTGATAATAAGCTCCTGCGACAACTAAGAAACCATCTAAGAACAGAGCAAACATATGCAGGCGAATACCAATAATGGCATTTTCCATTAACTGAGAATCACTAGAGTTAAATACTGACACAAACTCACGTGGGAAGATGTTAAGGACAATAATAAACACCAAGCCACCTAGCACCGCGCTACCCATCGCGACCCCGAGTAACTTACGAATATTATCTTGATTACGCGCGCCATGGTTATAGCTCACTAATGGCTGCATACCGTTAGCGATACCTTCAACCACTAAATAATAAACCGTCACTATATAGCCCAAAATTGCGTACGCACCGATCAACACTGAGCTACCGTAGTCGGAGAACAAACTATTATGCAGTGCTACCATCATTGAGCCATAAGCATACATAAAGAAACTTGATACGCCGATCGACGCAATCTGTGGAACCTCATTAATTTGCATACGGAGATCTTGCCAATGTAAGCGCATCTTCGCTTTGCTAGAGAAGAAATAACCGATACCTAATACCGTGACCACCATTTGTGCGATCGCCGTAGCAATAGCCGCCCCTTTTAATTCCCAACCCCATAAAACAATGAAGATGTAGTCAAGTACGATGTTAATCACCGCACCAATTACCATCAATAATGTCGCCAAATTCGGGCTATCATCATTACGTAGTAAAAACGGTGCAGCGATCGAGCCAAGTGAGAAGACACAAGCAAAGATTAAGATGTGCAAGTATTGTGAGCCAAGCTCGAGCACTCGCCCTTGCGCACCTTGCCACAATAGAAAGCTATCGGCACACAGATATAGGACAAAAGAGACAATAGGTGCTAATAAGAGCAATAACAACAAGCCCGTTGCCAGTGTTGCTCGAGCTCCTAAATGATTCCCCTCACCTTGTTTGATTGATGCTAACGCACCAGTACCAACCCCCACCAGCATGCCGATACCAAGAATTGAACCAATCACTGGCCAAGCAACGTTAATCCCCGCAAGACCATCAGCTCCCACATAGCGACCAATAAAGATCCCATCGACCACCTGATAGAGACCATTGACCAACATTGCCGCTACGGTTGGCACCGCATAACGCCAAAACTGTTTATAAATAGAAATTTGCATTTTTTCACCAAGCAAGTGCCATAAGGCAATAATTAGTTAGCAAGGCTAACTAATATGATAAATATTTTTACTTCTTAAGTGCTTTATTAAGCAATTGAACCAACTGTTTCGCTTCTTGTTCATCAAGTTGAACATTGAGATCCGCAGCAATCTGTTGATATACCACGCGTTCAAATGACATATTTTGAATAACCCATTCCGTGAGCACTACTCGCTTAGCACGAGCATCTTCAATACAAGCGACTCGATGCACTAAACTTTTCTTCTCCAAACGAGCGACCATGTTTGAAGCCGACGGCTTTGTAACACATAACTCAAGAGCAAGGTCCGTTATACGAATGCCTTGTGGGTATTGCTGAATCACTTTTAAGTAGTCGAACTCGTTAAAGCTAAGCTGGCACATAGGATCATCATCGCCATGCTGCCGCCAAGCTTTTGAGCAGAAGCGCTCCAAATCCATTAAGCTCTCTTCCAAATGCATAGAGTGATCCCATTAGTTAGCCAGGCTAACTATTTTAGTGATTTTTAACTGTTGTGCAATAAAAAACCACCCGAAGGTGGTTTTCTTACATATCAGCGGGGCTTCGTCTATTGCTGTTTAGCTTGTTCCAACTTGGCTTTTGCCAATTGTTCGGCTTTCACTTGATTGAAAATCCGACTAAGTTCAAGGAAGGAGTACCGATGTTCAACATATTCAAACACGTTAAATGAGATGGCAAGTTTATACATTGAAATTGCACTAGCAAAATCACCTTCATATTGGTAACGCTTACCTAGGTAAAAATAGGCTTCCGTTAAGCGCTGAGCTAACACTGTGTTATCTCGCGTACCAGCAAAGATAGCTTTAAAGGTCTGCTCTTCTGACACTTCCCCCAAAGAGAGTGCGACAAGTACCCAGCCCCATTGGTTATCACGTTTTTGATAAAGCTTAAGTAAATCTTGACGAGCAAGCTCAGGATTTTGTTCCAACTTAATCAAATAACGCCATAAGGCTCGGAAAGGATCATTAGGGTCTTCCGCAACATGCACTTCAATATCTTCCAGAGACAACTCGATACGATCGCCGTAATAGAGAGCAATCGCTCGATTACGTACTGCGTAAGAGTGGCTTGGATCGAGATCTAATGTTGAGTCAAATGCTTCGTAAGCCGCATCAAATTCCCCTACTTGGGTGTAGTAAACACCAAGCAGGTTAAATAAATCTGACTGTGCCGGATTTAACTTGAGTGACTGACCATAATCAAGACGTGCTAAATCACGCAGACCAACGCTGTCGTAGTAGTTGCCGCGCTCATAAAGCATCTTCGCACGCAGTTCATCAGAAAGATTAGATCGAAGAAGTAACTGAGACAAACGCGCAATCTGTACCTCTTGCTGCATACTCGCTTGCAGCGGTACCGCCATTGGTGGATAAAACCACTGTTGTTTATCCGCTGTTGAAGCACACCCTGTCGCAATCAACATGCTTAAGCCAAGCGTTACGGTTTGAAACCATTTCACAAATACTACTCCTGTTACTGACTTATGATGAGAGCATTCCCAAACAACTACGTATATTAGTTTAGACGATCTATCCAATTAGCTTTCTCATCATCAAAACTCACGCTACGGATGGTTTCCATACGATATAAAAAAAGGGAGCTCACGGCTCCCTTTATAACATGCTTTTAGCCGACTAGGCTAATAGGATGCTTGATTACTCAGCGTCAGCCGCTGGCTTTTCAGCTTCTTCTGCTGGCTTTTCAACCGCTTCTTTCATGCTTAGACGTACGCGACCTTGGCGGTCAATTTCAAGTACTTTAACTTGAACTTCTTGACCTTCAGCTAGGTAATCAGACACTTTCTCAACACGCTTGTCAGAGATTTGAGAAATGTGTACAAGACCATCTTTACCTGGAAGAATAGTTACAAACGCACCGAAGTCCGCTAGACGTGCAACTTTACCAGCGTAGATACGACCTACTTCAACTTCAGCAGTAATCTCTTCGATACGACGGATAGCTTCTTTCGCTGCAGCGCCTTCAGTTGCTGCAATCTTGATTGTACCGTCATCTTCGATTTCAATTGTAGTACCCGTCTCTTCAGTTAGAGCACGGATTACTGCACCACCTTTACCGATAACATCTTTGATCTTTTCAGAGCTGATCTTCATCATGTAGATACGTGGAGCGAATTCAGAAATCTCTTCACGAGCACCTGAGATAGCCTCATCCATTACAGTAAGGATGTGCTTACGTGCACCTTGCGCTTGGTTAAGAGCAATTTGCATGATCTCTTTAGTGATACCTTCGATCTTGATATCCATTTGAAGTGCAGTGATACCTTCTTTAGTACCTGCTACTTTAAAGTCCATATCACCTAGGTGATCTTCATCGCCAAGGATGTCAGAAAGAACAACAAAGTCGTCGCCTTCTTTAACAAGACCCATTGCAATACCAGCAACAGAAGCTTTGATTGGTACACCAGCGTCCATTAGAGCTAGAGAAGTACCACATACAGAAGCCATTGAAGATGAACCGTTAGATTCAGTGATTTCCGATACTACGCGAATAGTGTATGGGAATTCATCAACTGAAGGCATTACCGCAGCAATACCGCGCTTCGCTAGTTTACCGTGGCCAATTTCACGACGCTTAGGAGAACCAACAAAACCAGTTTCGCCTACACAGTATGGAGGGAAGTTGTAGTGTAGTAGGAAGTGATCTTTACGCTCACCTGTGATCTCATCAATGATCTGAGCATCACGCTGTGTACCTAGAGTCGCCGTTACGATTGCTTGAGTTTCACCACGAGTAAATAGTGAAGAACCGTGCGTACGAGGAAGAACACCTGTGCGTACATCTAGTGCACGAACCATGTCTTTCTCACGACCATCGATACGTGGGTGACCAGCGATAATGCGGCTACGTACAACGTTCTTCTCTAGAGAACCAAGCATGCCACGAATTTCGCGCTCGTTCAGTTCTTCATCTTGAGCTAGAAGCGCTGTAACAACATCGTTCTTGATTGCGCCAACTTGCTCGTAACGAGCCATTTTTTCAGTGATTTGGTACGCTTCAGATAGACGCGCTTCACCAAGGTCAGCAACAAGAGCTTTAAGCTCAGTGTTTACTGATGGCGCTTCCCAGTTCCAGCTAGGCGTTGCAACTTCAGCAGCAAATTCATTGATTGCATTGATAACAACTTGTTGTTGGTCGTGACCAAATACTACTGCAGAAAGCATTTCTTCTTCAGTTAGGTTGTCAGCTTCTGATTCAACCATTAACACTGCGTTTTCAGTACCTGAAACAACTAGATCAAGCTTAGAGGTTGCTAGTTCAGTGATGCTTGGGTTAAGCACTAGTTGACCATCGATATGACCAACACGCGCTGCACCGATAGGACCATTGAATGGCAAACCAGAGATAGCAAGTGCTGCAGAAGTACCGATCATTGTTACCATGTCTGGTTGAACGTTAGGGTTCACTGACATTACAGTCGCAATAATTTGAACTTCGTTTTTAAACGCAGATGGGAATAGAGGGCGAATTGGACGGTCGATTAGACGAGCTGTCAGTGTTTCACCTTCAGAAGGACGGCCTTCACGCTTGAAGAAACCACCAGGGATTTTACCTGCAGCGTAAGTACGCTCTTGGTAGTTCACTGTTAGCGGGAAAAAGTCTTGACCTTCAACTGCTTCTTTTTTACCTACTACCGATACGAATACCGCAGTATCATCCATAGTAACCATAACAGCAGCAGTAGCTTGACGTGCAATTACACCTGTTTCTAGAGTTACGGTGTGGTTACCGTACTGAAACGTTTTAACAACTGGTTTTTCGAACATTGTTATTCCTTGTACTAGGTGAAACACCTAGACTAAGTTGAGTTAACACTCACAACATTACTAATCGCGACTAGTAAAAAGACACTGATAATCTCACAGTAACTTTTTAATAGTCGCGACCTGTTGGCCGACATCGGTGACTGTAATGTGATGAGCAATTTTAGTATTGCGTGCGGAATGAAATAGCATCAACTAATTCAACCGGACAGTAGTATAAACTACTTGACGGATATTGGGGGATTTCGCCAATAAAAAAAGGGGCATATAGCCCCTTTTTTAACAAACTGTTCTATGCAATCGCTAATTAGCGACGTAGACCTAGACGTTTGATTAGATCTTGGTAACGAGCAAGGTTTTTGCCTTTCAAGTAATCAAGAAGCTTACGACGGCTAGAAACCATACGTAGAAGACCACGACGGCTGTGGTGATCGCCTTTGTGAGCTTTGAAGTGACCTTGTAGGTGGTTGATAGAAGCAGTAAGTAGTGCTACTTGTACTTCTGGTGAACCAGTGTCGCCTTCAGATTGTGCGTATTCTGCAACGATTGCTGCTTTAGTTTCTGCATTCAGAGACATAATGCTCTCCTAATAAGAGTAGGTTTATAATTTGTAGCAGCCAATCTCTGATTCAGCCGCTACGCGAAGCGCGAATTATAGGGGAATCACCTATCTATAGCAACTGCAATTTGGCTAGCGATTATCTCTATATAAATCAACATTACCCACGACATCTTGGATAATGAGTACCTGCTCTTGATGCTTCATGATAAACTTTTACCACTTAATTTATTACTACGGGTTTAAGCCAATATGAAAATCGGCATTATCGGCGCGATGGAACAAGAAGTTGCCATCTTGAAAGATTCAATCAACAACTGCCAAGAAGTAAAAAAAGCAGGTTGTACTTTCTTTTCTGGTCAGCTAAATGGCGTTGATGTGGTATTGCTGCAATCAGGCATTGGTAAAGTTGCCGCTGCGATTGGCACTACAATTTTACTTGATGAGTATCAGCCTGATGTAGTGATCAATACGGGATCTGCTGGCGGTTTTGATTCTAGCCTAAACCTAGGTGATGTGGTTATCTCTACTGAAGTACGCCACCACGACGCAGACGTTACTGCGTTTGGTTACGAAATGGGGCAAATGGCTCAACAACCTGCTGCTTTCATTGCAGATGCAAACCTAATGAGCGTAGCAGAGCAAGCTCTAGCTCAAATGGAAAACAAGCACGCTGTACGCGGTCTGATCTGTACGGGTGACGCATTCGTCTGCACTGCTGAGCGTCAAGCGTTTATCCGCAAGCACTTCCCTTCAGTTATTGCCGTAGAGATGGAAGCATCAGCAATCGCGCAAACGTGTCACCAATTCAAGGTACCATTTGTCGTTGTTCGTGCTATTTCTGACGTTGCTGATAAAGAAGCAACCATGAGCTTTGACGAGTTCCTACCTCTAGCAGCTCAAAGCTCTTCAGAAATGGTTATCAAGATGGTTGAGCTGCTAAAGGCGTAATTATCAAGCATCATGGAAGAACTTTTTAATCAGGTTTTTGCTAATGGCGCGCTCCTCATTATGTGGGGGGCGTTACTGTGCAATTGGATCCTTCCGTTTCCTCGCGAAGCCCATCCAGCCATATTATGGCGTAAGTTTGCTGAGCAATTAGCGGACAAAGTCAACGCCCCAGCCAGTTATTCGCAAAGCGTAATTTCAGGAACGCTCGCATGGTTGCTAATGATGATTCCTATGCTTTGTGTTCTTTGGGCAATAGAGACTTTAGCGTGGCAACCGCAATTATTCGAATTAGCTTTTTTAGTATTAGCACTCGATTGGCGTAACAGCGATAAATTTGCCAACCAATTTACCCACCAGCTAGCTGAAGAAAATACTCAAACAGCGAAGCAATTATTAACCCCAATAGTAAACCGATCAACGAACACTCTATCTCTACTCGGGCTTGGTAAAGCAGGCTGTGAAACGTTGATCATGAGTTATGGACGTAATGTAATTGCTGTGCTGTTCTGGTATGGATTGACCGGTGGAATTGGCGCATTTATGTATCGCATGGCGATGGAATTATCACGTGTTTGGTCTCCTTCTCGACAACAGTTTCTTCCGTTTGGCTTGCCAGCAATCAGGATATTGGCGCTACTCGATTTTATTCCATTGAGATTGTTTGCGTTAATGATCATTGCAGGCCAACGAGCTCAGACACGCATCAGCTTAATTAGACAACAAGCCTTATCTTGGCCGCTACCTGGTCCAGCATGGCTACTCGCAGCCGCAGGTGCCAAGCTAGAATTGTCTCTTGCCGGACCCGCTATCTATAATGGAAAAAAAGCCGTTCGGGCAAAGCTTGGTGGGCGTATTGCCCCAGCCGCAATCCATTTTGCTCAATTACGTAAACTACTTATTGGTCGTTTTTGGCTCTGGGTGTTCCTACAAAGCCTGATCATGGGTGCAATCTACCAAGGACTGTAATGCTTAGACTGAGTCTACTTCTTTCATTAGTGACGTTTTCTCTTCACGCACAAACTATTGACCGAGTAATTAGCTTATCGCCTTCAACGACTGAACTTGCTTATGCTGCAGGTCTTGGTGAGAAACTCATTGCCGTTAGCGAGCACAGCGACTACCCTGAATTTGCTACCAAATTGGACAAAGTAGCCAATTATCAAGGCATCAATATTGAGCGGATCATTAGCCTTCAACCAGATCTAATTCTCGCTTGGCCTGCTGGTAATCCAGCTCAAGATTTAGCTAAGCTACGTCAGTTTGGATTTCATATTTATAATGCCAAAGCAACTTCACTGGAAGATATTGCCCTCAATATTGAACGACTCAGCCAATACTCTGACGACCCAACACAAGGTCAATCGGTTGCCGATAACTTCCGTAGTCAACTCATACAGTTAAAACAAAAATACAACACCACTCAATCTGTAAGTTATTTCTATCAGCTCAGTGAGAAACCAATAATCACGGTTGCTCAAGAAAATTGGCCGAGCGAAGTTTTTAGCTTCTGTGGCGGTAAAAACGTCTTCGCCAATAGTTCAGTTCCCTACCCTCAAGTAGGAATAGAGCAGGTCATTTTAGCCAATCCTGAAGTAATCTTTACTTCACGTAATGCGATCGAAAATGGCAGCATGTGGCAACCATGGAATGAACAACTACAAGCGTTACAAAATAAACACATGTGGACCCTGAGTTCCGATTGGATCAATCGTCCGACATATCGAACTTTACATGCAATTACTCAAGTTTGTGAACTATTCGAAACCGTGAGACAAAAGCGTTAACAGTTACTCATTTAATCTCGTATTATGCGGCGCCGATTTTGTATCGCACTTACTTACACTAAAACTAATATACTTTTTTATTATATAGATTGAGCTCCTAACGATATGGATTCCTTATTAATTTATCTAGTTGACCTTTTTGGCACCGCGATCTTCGCTATTTCGGGGGTACTGCTGGCTGGTCGTTTAAAGATGGACCCGTTTGGAGTGATAGTGCTCGGTAGTGTCACTGCTATCGGTGGCGGCACAATTCGCGATATGGCATTAGGCGCAACTCCGGTTTTCTGGATTACGGATACCAACTATTTATGGGTAATTTTCATTACTTGTGTACTGACAATGCTGATTGTCCGTCGACCTAAGCGACTCGCATGGTGGATACTGCCAGTCTGTGACGCTGTTGGTCTTGCCGTGTTTGTCGGTATTGGTGTAGAAAAAGCGATGATGTTCCAAGATTCTGCATTGATCGCCATCATCATGGGCGTTATCACAGGTTGCGGTGGCGGTATCATCCGTGACGTATTAGCTCGTGAAGTGCCAATGGTACTCAGAAGTGAAGTTTATGCTACCGCTTGTATCGCTGGCGGGGTATTTCACACAACCGTACTCATCATAGGATACGACAATAACATGGCGTTTTTAGCGGGTGTATTTTCAACGCTTTTCATTCGTTTAGGGGCAATACGCTGGCATTTATCTCTGCCGATATTTGCCCTAAACCGCTAGTTAGACAACAGAAAAGCTGCTCATAAAAAAAGGTCGCCTAAGCGACCTTTTTACACATCACGGCGCTACTTTTGAACGCGACGCAGCACTTGCTTAAGTGCTTCAAAGTCATTAGCTAAATCTTCTGAAAGTAACTCCATGGCAGCATGTTTTGCGAGCGGTGCTGGCAACTCGATATCGGTACCCAGAATATCATCCACAACTTCTTTGAATTTTGCAGGATGAGCGGTACATAAGAAGAGACCCGTCTCTCCTTCTGCAAGTTGATCACTCAACAATCGGTATGCAATTGCACCATGTGGCTCGCATAAGTAGCCCAGCTGATTCAATTCTAAAACAGAGGCTGCACTTTGCTCATCTGATACTTTACCTTTACCTAACGTATCCAAACCCCAACCTTTCAGTCGACACAACTCTTCGATACGCGGCCAGTTGTTTGGCTGGCTTACATCCATCGCATTTGAAGTCGTCGCAATCGTTGGTTTAGGATCCCACTGACCTGTTTCTAGGTAGCGAGGTACAGTGTCGTTAGCATTGGTTGCCGCAATAAAGCGCTTAATCGGTAAACCCATCGCTTTTGCCAATAAGCCTGCGGTTAAGTTACCAAAGTTACCACTTGGTACTGAAACAACTAAATTCTCACGTTGTGCTTTAGTCAACTGAGAAGCGGCTTCAAAGTAGTAGCAAACTTGCGCCATCAAACGACTAATGTTGATTGAGTTTGCTGAATTGAGACCAATTTCTTCACGCAGCTCTGTATCATCAAAAGCTTGCTTAACTAACGCCTGACATGCATCAAAATCACCATCAATGGCAACGGTATGAATGTTCTTACCTAGGGTGCAAAATAGCTTTTCTTGCAAAGGGCTAATTTTGCCTTTCGGATAAAGAATAACGACATTGATGTGTTCCATACCATAAAAAGCATGAGCAACCGCTGCGCCCGTATCTCCAGAAGTGGCCGTTAAAATAGTGATTTTACCACTATTAGAAACGGTCAATAGAGATTGAGCCATGAATCGTCCGCCAAAATCTTTGAATGCCAAGGTTGGTCCATGGAACAACTCAAGCGCATACACGTCTGATTTGATTTGTTTGATTGGTGCTGGGAACTGAAATGCAGCATCGACCATTGAATTGACCTGATCGGACGATAGTTCCTCTCCAATAAGAGCTGATAAAATAGTAGTACTACGCGAAACAAAATCTTGCTTCAATAGTGCGTCGACATCATCAAACTGAGGCAGTTGAGATGGAAAAAATAGACCTTGATTACGACCTAATCCTTGGCGAACGGCTTGACCAAAGGATACTTGTTCATCATTTTCTTTAATATTGTAAAGCTTCATAGCTCACTTCCTGTAACTTTCGAACCCTGCTTATCTAAACGACAAACATGAACGAATCCCTCTTCATTTTGTACGTAGTTTTGTTCGAGCCAACCAGCCACACGTTCGGCAATATCTTTCTCTTTACAGATACTAAATAATGTTGGTCCACTACCCGAAATACCGGTAGCAAGCGCTCCAGCTGATGTTGCGTATTTACGAGCATCAGCAAAACCGGGTAACAGTTTCTCACGATACGGTTCCGCGATCACGTCTTTGATCATTTTTGCAGCAAGCTCAGGCTGATTAGAATGACAAGCGTGAATGAAACCTGCAAGGTGTCGACCATGAGCAATCACATCTTGGCGACGATACTGTGACGGCAAAATAGAGCGCGCTTCTGCTGTGGAAACTTTGATGCCAGGGTAAGCCATCACCCAGTACCATTCATCAAAACAAGGCACTTCTTGGCTAATAACACCCAACTCTTCGAGCATTAATTGCAGACCACCAAGGTAACAAGGAGCAACGTTGTCATAATGGATACCACCAGAGATTTGCCCTTCCATCTCCCCCATTAGAGCCAATAGCTCAGTCTCATCCAATGGCTCTCCATGGAAGCGGTTAAGCGCATCCAGCGCGGCGACGATTGAACATGCACTCGAACCCAAACCGGATCCTATCGGCATATTTTTTTCTAATGTCATTGAGAGTGGCAGTAGTTCAGCACCTTTTCTATCTAGCTCACGAGCAAATACTCGCCAACAATCATAAACAATGTTTTCTTTAGCGTCGGTCGGTAATTTACCAACAAAGCGACCTGCGGTGGTTAAACTAAATGCTTGTTCACCTTTAGCAACCAGCACACGATCACCAAGCAAAGAACCATCCATTGGTGACACTGCCGCCCCCAACACATCAAAACCAACACTAACATTACCTATTGACGCTGGTGCGTATACCACTACATCCATACCACGACTCATTGCTATACTCCCAGCTTCCAGCCTAGTGTGCGCATTACATCCGCAAAAACACCTGCGGCAGTGACTTCTGTACCCGCACCGTAACCACGAAGAACTAATGGGATAGGGTTGTAATAACGACTATAGAAAGCTAACGCATTCTCACCGTCTTTGATCTTAAACATTGGGTCATTTTCATCCACCGCGGCAATACTCACACGACATTGCCCGTCGGCGATTTCACCAACAAATCGCAGGACTTTACCTTCTTCACCCGCTTGTGCGACAAGATCTTGGAAATAGGCATCCGCTTCTGGAAGACGTTCCATGAATTCTTCAACACTGCCCGAATCATCAAAACCTGGCGGTAGTGCTTGATCGACAATCACATCTTCCAACTCTAGAGCCATACCGGCCTCACGGGCAAGGATCAACAGCTTGCGAGCTACGTCCATACCAGAAAGATCATCACGAGGATCTGGCTCAGTAAAGCCATTATCTTTAGCTATATTAGTGGCTTGGCTAAGTGTCATTCCTTCATCAAGCTTACCGAAAATGAAAGAGAGCGAGCCTGACAAAATACCCGTAAAGCGCTCAAGTTCATCACCTGCTGAAATAAGATTCTGCAAGTTTTCGATAACGGGTAAACCAGCACCAACCGTTGTTTCATACATTAGTTTACGACGTGAGCTGCGCGCCACGTTACGTAACTGATGATAGTAAGACATGCTTGCTGTGTTGGCTTTCTTATTAGGTGTAACAACGTGGAAGCCCGCGGCCAGAAAGTCAGCGTATTGATTGGCAATCTCTTCGCTCGAAGTACAATCAACCAATACTGGGTTAATGATGTGATTACGTTGCACTAATGACGTTAAGCTAGCTAAGCTAAATTGCTCAGAAACACCATTAAGACGATCACGCCAATGATCCAAAGGTAAACCCGCGCCATCAAGCAATACGCCTTTACTGTTGGCTAAACCACACACTCGAAGAACAATACCTTTTTCCGCCAATTTAGGCTGCTGACGCTGAATTTGGTCGATCAACTCACCACCAACACCACCAACACCGACAACGAAAACATCAAGGAAGTGTTTAGAGTTAAACAGGTTTACGTGGCACGCTTTGATTGCTTCAGAGATTTTATCCTCTGGAATCACAGCGGAAATCGCACGTTCAGACGATCCTTGAGCAATAGCGACGATGTTTACGTTCACCTCTGCCAATGATAAGAAGAACTGAGATGCCACTCCGCGTGAAGTGCGCATACCATCCCCTACCAGAGTCACAATGGCTACGTCATTGATATATTCCACCGGCTCGAGCAATCCATCTTTAAGCTCAAGCTCAAATGCATTTTTAAGTGCTTGCTCTGCTACTGCTTTATCATCACTTTCAATACAGAAACTGATGCTATATTCAGACGAAGACTGAGTGATCAAAACGATCGATACCCCTGCAGCCGACATAGCACCAAATACACGACTCGCCATACCTACCATGCCTTTCATTCCCGGACCGGAAACGTTCACCATAGTTAAATTGCTTAATGTGGTAATGCCTTTGATTGCGAGATTATCTTCACCTGTGTCTTGTCCAATTAAGGTTCCTGCACCCTGTGGGTTAAAACTATTTTTAATCAGACAAGGGATATGGAATCGAGCAATAGGTGCAATGGTTTTAGGGTGTAGTACAGAAGCCCCAAAGTAAGACAACTCCATTGCTTCTTGATAGCTCAAAGACTTCAATAAACGGGCATCATCCACTAAGCGCGGATCGCAATTATAAACACCGTCCACATCGGTCCAAATCTCACAACACTCTGCGCGTAAGCATGCCGCCAAAATCGCTGCAGAGTAATCAGAACCATTACGCCCTAGCGTCACCAATTCGCCTTTCGCGTTACCAGCCGTGAAGCCCGGCATTATATTAACGTGCCCCTGAGGTAATGGATTAGCCTTAAAGTTTTCAGTTGATAACTCGACATCAACCATGGCTTCAAGATATTCATCTTGAGCAAGTAGGTATTTGATAGGGTCAATTAGGCTAGCAGGTTGCCCTTTCGCCTCAAGAACCGCCTTCATTAGTTGAACGGATACACGCTCACCTTTACTGATAATACGTGCGTTGACATTATCAGGACACATTCCAAGCAGACCTATGCCATTAACAAACTGACGTAGTTGTGACAATGAAATTTTGACCTGATGGTTGTAGCCACTACCATCAATATTTGGCAGTACTTGTTTTATTTCTTCAAATATACCGCGGAACAAATCCTCGATTTCAGCAATTTGTAATTCGGCATCACTACCTTTTAACGCCGCGTCGATCACCGCAACAAGTTTATTGGTTGTTTTTCCTGGTGCTGATAGCACCACTGCCACCTCTTCTTGTTGGGCATTATTGGCGATGATATCTGCTGCTCTTAAAAAGCGATCAGCATCTGATAATGAAGATCCCCCAAATTTTAAAACTCGCATCCCTTCCTCCGAATTCTCAATCAATTGGTATAAAAAAAGGCCTGTTCCATTTGGAGACAGGCCTTTTAAAAATTTTTTTACGCTTAGCAGCCTGCCCCAACGCGTATATTGTCGGTAATAATAATGGTTGTGGTCATTACGTTTAGGCTGTCGATTTTCATAACTAAATAGCTTGTATGTGTTTGCTTACCACTACGTTTACCTTATTTTCCAACATTTAGTCAACGAAAACTTTATTTTTACGCTGATAATTTATTCGCTAATGCGACTTTATCAGACTGAAATTGAATAGAAATAGCACTGATATAGCAGTTTTGATCTTAATTGGTTGAAAAATGCATCTGGTTCTTAAGTTTTATGCTTTAATTGTCCATGCAGTGGATAAAAATAATTACCAAATGGATTGGGGCGGCTTATGACAAAACTAATTAGCCTAGTTCTTACCCTTGTGAGTTGTGGGGTTTGCGCTGCCGATCTTCCTACACTGCCATCTCAACAATCAAACTCCCCTCACAGATTGTTTATTTCCAGTGAGAACAATCAAAGAAGCTTTGATTCATGGACCATCGACAGTGGTTATTCATATAGCTTATTCAAAAAAGTCGATATTTATGTCGGCACACGACTTGATGATAACAAAGAAGGCGGCTTTCTTAGCGGGCTAAGTTATCAAGTATCACCACGTGTATCGGTTAAAAGCTCTCTTCACTCGTATTCTAATGATGATGCACCTGAAGGTCAGGAAAGCGGTATTTCTGCAGAAGTATCCAGTCGAGTCCATCTCACCGAACATTTAGATTTGCATGCCACTCTCGATTATCAAGAATGGCAGCAAGGCTTTGAAGTTGGAATTGGATTCCGCTTCTAGCTTTCAAAAACTGTTAGCTCCAATCGAGTAATTCGCTCGACGTCAAAACACCGTTCCAATCTGCGTAAATATAATCACCTGGTTGAATCATTTGATTTTGAATCGTCAACATTACGTTGATCTCACCCACACCGCGCTTCTCGGTTTTAAATGGGCATGTACCTAGCGCTTGAATACCGATATCCATTTCAGCCATCATCGACACATCTCGTACGGCACCATTAACGATGATCCCTTGCCAATGATTCTCGATAGCCAAAATCACAAGCTGGTCACCAAGCAATGCACGTTGGCAAGAACCGTTTCCGTCCACCACCAATACCTTACCTCTACCATCTTGCTCTAGTACTTCACGCACTTTAGAATTGTCATGATAGCAACGTACTGTGACAATTTCGCCCCAGAAGGCTGTTCTTCGACCAAAATTACTAAGTGGTAAATTTACGTAATTCACGTGACTTTCGAACTTGTCACAAATGTCAGGGGTTATGTCTCTCATGTATTCCTCCATGAACTTAATTTGAATTCCTTATCTGATCCTGCGCAACAATTCCCCTCGGTTATTTTTTGTTCTATTGCATACTCATGATAACAAGTTTAATTGTCCACCTTGAGTAAAGTAGATAGCATTCTGCTGATATTTCTTTGCAAGCTCAATAGCCGAATTGCACGAAAACTGACTAGAGAAACGTTATTTACCCTATAATAAGTTGCTCTTACCAGCCCCTATCCTATGCCTTTACCTTAGCTGCACTTAACACTGCAAACGTATATTTATTATGATGTTTTCCTGATGATACATGCACTAAATTGCAGAGTTATTCACCGAATTAATGACAATTTAACCAATTAGAATTCTATTTTCAAATTTGAAGCATGGATCACAGTAAGATTAACCAAAATAGTCATCAATCATCATATGACCAATAAATTTACAATTGTCATTTGCCATTAATATCTGTTACAAAGAATCTCTTGATATAAATCAACAAAGTGAATGGAATTAACATTTGACCATTGTTAGCGTGCTGTTAACTCTATAAAATCCAAACCATCGCTTGATAGTATGAATGAGGATAAGGAACCTCTTCTGAAAGAAAGTAACACCAAGGATGGCGGGCATGTAACGAATTGTTTTTATAGTCTTTGATTTAATGTCAAAATCAAATTACCTGTAAGTAATGTTTTTGCCTAGAATTTATTCTATTAGCACATTTTTTTCACCAGTTTAGGTAACGCCAATGCAAACCCCGCAGATTCTTATCGTTGAAGATGAGCAAGTAACTCGTAACACTCTAAAGAGTATTTTTGAAGCAGAGGGATACGCTGTTTTCGAAGCCAGTGACGGTGAAGAGATGCACCAGATTTTGACTGAAAGTCAAATCAACTTGGTGATCATGGATATTAATCTTCCAGGTAAGAATGGTCTACTACTAGCACGTGAACTTCGTGAGCAAGCGAACGTGGCACTTATGTTCTTAACTGGTCGCGACAACGAAGTTGATAAAATCCTTGGTCTTGAGATCGGTGCTGATGACTACATCACTAAGCCATTCAACCCTCGTGAACTAACTATCCGTGCGCGTAACCTATTGACCCGCTCAATGAACTCTAGCTCAGTTCAAGAAGAGAAGCGTACGGTTGAAAAATACCAATTCAATGGTTGGATTCTAGATATCAACAGCCGCTCACTTGTGAGCCCTGATGGTGATAGCTACAAACTACCTCGCTCAGAGTTCCGTGCACTTCTGCACTTCTGTGAGAATCCAGGTAAAATCCAAACTCGTGCAGATCTACTGAAGAAAATGACTGGTCGTGAACTTAAACCACACGATCGTACGGTTGACGTTACAATCCGTCGCATTCGTAAACATTTCGAATCAGTATCAGGCACACCTGAAATCATCGCGACCATTCACGGTGAAGGTTACCGCTTTTGTGGTGAGCTAGAAGATTAATCTTCAACCTCATTAGATGTAAGGAGCCTGTTGGCTCCTTTTTTGTATTTAAGTACTTGATAGTCGCACTACTAAAAAAAACGCCCATCATTGATGAGCGTTATAAATAATAAGATAGTCGATAAATAAAAACTTAGCCTTTACCGCCTTTAATCGCGTTGATGATTTCACTCGTTGAGCAACCATCTTCGAAATTAAGTACTTTCACAGCACCACCATGAGCGATCACTTCTTTACCACCAGCAATGTCTTCTGGCTTGTAATCACCGCCTTTGACCAAAAGATCCGGTAACACTTCAGAGATTATACGCTGTGGTGTGTCCTCTCCAAATGGAACAACCCAATCAACCGCGCCTAAACCAGCTAATACCGCCATACGACGATCTGTTGGGTTTACTGGACGACCAGGTCCTTTTAAGCGTTTAACCGACTCATCAGTATTCACAGCCACAATCAAACGATCACCAAGCTCAGCGGCGTGGTTGAGGTAGGACACATGCCCAGCATGCAAAATGTCGAAGCAACCGTTCGTCATAACAACTTTTTCACCACGAGACTGTGCTTTCTTTACCGCTTCAATCAATGTCACTTCAGAAATCACACCAAAATCCGTATCTCGGCTGCCGTGAATGGCTTCAGCTAATTCAATAGTAGATAAGGTTGATGTACCAAGCTTACCGACTACAACCCCAGCGGCTGCGTTGGCTAATGCACACGCTTGGTCTAATGGTTTTCCTGCCGATACTGAAGCTGCTAGTACTGAAATAACCGTATCACCAGCGCCGGTTACATCAAACACTTCTTTCGCTTGAGTCGGTAAATGGAAAGGATCTTGACCACGACGGATCAATGTCATGCCATGCTCACTACGAGTAACGAGTAACGCTTCAAAATCATATTGTTCAATCAGCTCAAGAGATTTTTCTACCAACTCCTGCTCTGACTTAACTTTGCCAGCCACAAGCTCAAACTCAGCCATGTTTGGCGTAAGTAGCGTAGCACCACGGTAGCGCTCAAAGTCTGCACCTTTTGGATCAATAAAGACTGGAACATTAGCTGCTCGCGCTTTTTGAATGAAAAGTTGCACATGCTCCAACGCCCCTTTCGCGTAATCAGATAACACAACCGCTTTTACTTTCGGTAGTGCCAGCTCCATGCGATCTAAGATCAGTTCAGGGTCAACCCCTTCAAATTGCTCTTCAAAATCAAGGCGAATTAGCTGTTGCCCACGGCTTAGTACACGCAGCTTGGTGATGGTTGGAAAATTTGGCAATGACACAAAGTCACATTTAACGCTGAGTGCAGATAAGGTTTCATTCAACACTTTAGCGGGTTCATCAATCCCTGTTAAACCAACGATATGAGCAAGTCCACCCAAAGAGGCGATGTTCATTGCTACGTTAGCAGCACCACCTGGTCGCTCTTCGTTATTTTCTACTTTCACTACTGGTACTGGTGCTTCTGGCGAAATACGCCCAGTAGGACCATACCAGTAGCGATCTAGCATTACGTCACCAATAATAAGCACACCTGCTTGACTGTAGTCAGGTAGGATTGGTTTCATCAGGGATCTCCACTATTTAATTCTTGGCAAAGTTTATCATAGCCCTTTGACTGTCAAAACCTTTACATACGGTCAGCTTGTATATGTTTAATTCAGCCATTGATTCCATGCTTCAATCACTAACTCGCGCTCATGAATGAATTTGTCATCTGCAACATCGGCATCTAAATTGAGCAAATTCCTTTGATGAATTTGATCACGCATCGCTGTATAAGCGTTGGTAATCGCCATCGCTTGATCTTCATCCATAATATCTTGTGAAATCGACAGCTCGAATATACGCACGTTATCCGACCAACGAGTCATTTTTTGTTTATTGTGACTGTAGTTCAACACCAAATATTGCGCGAGAAACTCAATGTCGGTGATCCCACCAGGATCTTGCTTCAACATAAATCGCCCAGCCTTCTTACCACCCAAATGGTCACGCATCTTAATACGCATATCTGTCACCTGCTTCTTCAACTCTGCACTCTCGCGAGGCAAACATAAAATAGAGTGACGTATGTCAGCAAAGGCACGTTGGAGAGGCTCATCACCATAAATCATCCGCGCACGAACGAGAGCTTGATGCTCCCATGTCCATGCATCATTGCGCTGGTACTCTTCAAATGCATCGGCAGGACTCACCAATAAACCCGATGCACCTGATGGACGCAAGCGAGTATCCACTTCATACAAAATACCTGAAGCGGTACGAATCGAGAAAATATGAATAATTCGTTGTGCCAGACGCAAGTAAAATTGGCGCCCATCGATTTCTTTCTTACCATCCGTATAAGCGCTCACTGGACAATCATGCATAAACACAATATCAAGATCTGAGTTATAACCTAATTCCCATCCACCCACTTTGCCGTAGCCTACCACCGCAAAACCTTTTCCTTCACGATCTATCAAATGATTTGGTTGACCATATTTTGCCGCCATTTGCAGCCAAGCTTGGTTTACCACACATTCAACAATCGCCTCAGACAAGTAAGTTAAGTGATCACTCACTTTCATCACAGGAAGCACGCCTGCGATATCAGCGGCGGCGATACGTAAGATACAAATCTGTTTGAATTGACGAAGTGCTTCTATTTGCTGCTCCATATCATCTTCAGGAATACGAGCTAGGTAATCACGCAGCTCGGTACGATAAGCTTCCAGCGGGATCGGATTATAGAGCTGCTGTGGATCAATCAACTCATCAAGAAGAATTGGGTAGCGACCCAATTGCTCAGATATCATCGGGCTGGCAGTACAAAGGCGAACTAACTGGGTCAGTGCGGCGCCATGTTCATCCAGCAGCTCTAAGTACGTGGTACGAGTAACTATGCGGTGCAGCAAATGCAACACGCGTGATAAACCAAATTGCGCATCAGGGTGAGCAAAGATAGCTTGAAACACTTTCGGCATAAGTCGATTAAGCACTTCTCGACCTCGAGGTCCTAACGTTTTCTTGGCTAAATCTTGTTTGAACTGAACAATGATTTGAGCCATTTTCTCAGGATCTTCCTGATTTAAATCATGGATCAACACATGGTTTATAACATCACTGTTTTGCGCCATATCCCATAATTCATGAAAGTGCTTCGCGACTTCGCCCTGATCTTCGTCATCATCACCAATTAAGGAAGTAAATACACCATGTACATTGCCCATATTTAACTGAACTTCAGCAACAAGCTCTTGCCAGGATTGAAAACCCATTGCTGTCGCCAATTGAAGCTGCTCAATCTCTCCATCGGGTAGAGTTTGAGTTTGCTTATCGGCCATGGCTTGCAGTAGGTTCTCTAATCTACGCAATAGTTTGTATGCTTCACGGAGCTTATCTGTCTCTTTCACGGTCAACAGTTCAAGCTCGGTAATCGCGTCTAATGTCACCAGCAATCCTCGTTGTCGCAAGCTTGGCTCACGCCCGCCTCGAATCAACTGAAAGACCTGTGCGATAAATTCCACTTCACGAATACCACCTGCCCCAAGCTTAATATTGTTGCTTAGCCCACGACGACGAACCTCACTGCTGATCATTGACTTCATGCGGCGCAAAGATTGAATCGCACTAAAATCGATATAGCGACGGAAAACGAATGGGCGCAGCATCTGGCGAAGCTCTTGATATTCTGGGTACATTTCGCGCCCCATTACACGTGCTTTAATCATCGCGTAACGTTCCCAGTCACGCCCTTGCTCTTGATAGTAATCTTCAAGCGCAGCATAACTCATAACCAGTGGACCGCTATCACCGAATGGGCGAATACGCATATCAACTCGATAACAGAAACCATCTAAAGTTTGTTGGTCTAACGCTTTAATAATACGTTGACCTAGACGCGTAAAAAACTGTGCATTGGCAATACTTCGGCGAGAACCTTGCGTTTCTCCATTTTCAGGATAAGTAAAGATGAGGTCGATATCGGATGAGAAATTCAGCTCACCACCGCCCAGTTTCCCCATGCCAATAATCAACATAGGCTGCGCTTCACCTTGATCGTTGCAAGGCGTCCCCCATAGCTCACAACACACTTTATATTGCCACTGATAAGTCTCGAAAATCATCGCTTCCGCTAATTGAGAAATATGCTTTAAGCTCTTCTCCAGAGACCAAGAACCACAAAAATCACGCCAAGCGATGTAAGCCATTTCGCGATTTCTAAATTGTCTCAGTACCCGTTGTCCTGTCATCTCATCGGCGCAAACGTCCAATTGCCTTGCTAGCGCATCACGATACTCTTTATAGCGATCTTGCTGCTCCAGCATTGCAGGTAACTGCTCGCGTAGAATTTCATCTTTGACCAATACCTCAATGACAAACTGACTCAGCCCGCTGACATACTCTAGTTGTTGGTGGACTTTTTCAGGCCAAAGCTGTTTTAGTTGGTATTGCTCCAGATTTGCCAACGCGGATTGAGATATAGGGATAAGAGATGGAGGCAAAAGCATGGGTATTCCTTGTAGATAAAAGCGTTATGGACTCATGTTCCGTTGAGCTAGTTATAACAAACTTTAGGCAATAAAAAACGCCTGCTAACAATTCGCAGGCGTTTATTGATTCACTCTGTGAGATCACACTTTGAATGCGGTAATTTTCTTATCTAACTCTTCAGCATTTTTTTGCATTATCTCAGAGGTTTCAAGTAGTTCACTCACCACAGTCACTGAGGCTTCAACCAACTCCCTCACATTAGTTAGGTTCTGGTTCATTTCCTCTGCGACGCTGCTTTGTTGCCCTGCTGCGGTTGCAATTTGGAAGTTCATATCATTAATTTGGTTCACTTGTAGCACGATACCATCCAGCTCGTTACCAGCATTGGTGACCAAATCAACACCTTCTGCAGCTTCAACTACACTCTTTTCCATTAAGTCCACAGCTGAGTTGGCGCTATTTTGTAATTGCGATATCATTTCTTGAATCTCGATAGTCGCTTGTTGAGTGCGTCCTGCAAGGTTACGAACTTCATCAGCAACAACGGCAAAGCCTCGACCGGCCTCACCAGCACGAGCCGCTTCAATAGCTGCATTTAGTGCTAAAAGGTTCGTTTGCTCAGAGATACCTTGAATCGTACCAACCACACTGCCAATTGCTTCAACACTTTCTTCAACTTGATTAACCGCTTGAGCAGAAGCCGCGATATCTTGTGACAATTCACTGATTTTACCCACTGTATCTTGTACAAAACGCTGCCCCGTCGCCGCTTGACCTGAGGCGCTTTCCGTTAGAGACGATGCATTTTTCGCATGATCAGCAACCGTTTGTACTGTGGATGTCATTTCACTCATTGCCGTCGCAAGCTGATCGATTTCTTCAAACTCTTCGACAGCTGATTCTTTTGTTTCCGACATACTCAAGGTCATAACTTCCGTTAATTCCGAAAGCTCTTGTGAAGAACTAACCTGCATCCGAATTAAATCTTGCAGTTGAGAACGTGTTTTTTCTAACTCACGAGCAACATCACCATACTCATCTTTACACTCTAAACGAATCGGTGTGGATAGATCACCGCTTGCCATTAGCTGAATCGCATCATTGATGTATTTGGTTTGGCGCAACATAATTCGCGCAGCAAAAAGAAGAACAAAGATAAAAATGGCAATTAAGCTGATGGTTTGCCAAACCACATCAACTAGATAAGCTTCATAATGTTCACGAGCAACAGCAGTATTGTCAGTTACTGCGAGGAGTGAGTCGTAGAACGTCTCTGCGTCCCATAATTGCTTTCCGACGATCAGTAAGGTACTGAACACCATCAGCAACGCCATCTTAGGAACAAGTCGAATATCCGTAATCACTCGTTCCCATGGCTTAAATGCCATTGTCGTCATTGTTAGTTCTCCACTAAGTCATATATTCTGTAACTGTGAGCGGGTATCACTCCGCACTATCCAGCACTTTAGTACTAGTACTTATATTTATTTCGAGCCCCGTATGAATACAAATGATAACAAAAACGATACAAAGCCGATGAGCTTGCTGTCACTAATACTCTCATTTATGGCGTTATTTGTGATCTCAGCCTTGTTGTTTTTTCCTATACAAGCAGAAACTCGTCAAATACTCATCGGCTTAGATTTTGTCATCTGCAGTATTTTCATTCTGCAACTATCGATTGATTTGATCCGCTCCGCAAACAAAGTCTTATTTATGAAAAAACACTGGATTGATTTCATCGCCAGTGTGCCAATGATCGAACCCCTGCGATTTGCGAGAATTTTTCATATTTTGCGAGTGATATTGGTTATTCGTTCAAGTCGAAGTATCGTCAAACAGATTCTCAGCAATCGCAAAGAGACCACTATCGCATCCATCCTATTGTTATTGGTGGTACTTCTTACACTTGGTTCAAGCATCATGTTATTTGTTGAAGGACACTCACCTGATGCCAACATCCAAACGGGTGCAGATGCACTTTGGTGGGCTCTAGTCACTATTTCAACCGTTGGTTACGGTGACCACTTTCCTGTCACTGACGCAGGAAAAATCGTCGCCTCTGCTATCATTCTCTGTGGTGTGGGTTTGTTCGGTATGATTTCAGGTTTAATTACGTCGGTTATTACTTCACCAAGTAAACTACAAGCCCAAAAAGCAGAACAGAAAGAGAAGCAGATGATGATGTTATTAGAGCAACAACAAACCATTCTGCAACGTTTAGAAAAGTTAGAAAGAAAGATGAGCAAGGATATCGACAAGCTTCATCAAAACACGCCCAATCAACAACAAAAAAGAGAGCCATAGCTCTCTTTTTGTTGTTGGGACAATTAAGCCGAACTATTCTTGCCAGTATGGCAGTGCTTCGATACTGATAATTCGAGTTTGCTCCATAGCATGAAGTATCGACATATTTTGTCGATGTAACCATCGCTCAAGCTGCTCGCGTTCTTCACCTTCTAGGCTATCAACCATTTTTTCCAGCGGCTTTAAAGTCAGCAGGTCATCAATACCTTGCAATAAGTCAGCCCAAGGCAAACGAAAACTATTGCGCTCATTGTCATCATACAAACTCGCAAAGCCAACACCGGTATAAAGGTTACGCATCAAACGATATTGTTGTTCAATATAGTCTTGAGACTCCATCACCTTTTCAGGGGGAAATGCTTCCATTAACTCATGCCAAGTGCGTTCAAGTTGCTCCACCGAGAATGGTTGGATACTTTGTGACATTGCTTGACGTGATTTATCATCCAAAAATGGTTGCCAGCCGCGAGTTAAGATCCAGCGACTTAGATCTAAAAGCAATCCGGTATAACGTGCTGAATTAAATTTCGCGATCATCTCCTCTCGAGATGGTAATTCACTTTGCAGTTCTGAGAGTTCTTTAATCAAGAATTTACGCGCGTCTAACTTACGCAGTGCATGACCTTTATCTTCAAGTAGATCATCGAGATAATCATATTGCTTGATCCATTCAAGATCTTGCTCAAGCCACTTTAGCTCTTGCCGGATCAATGCACTCGCTTTGCGTGGCACAATATCACCATAAATGGTCAAGGTTTGACGAATAAAGCTGAGGGCGTTTTTAATCTCATGAAGTGCATCGATCGATTCACGCTCTGAATAAATTTGCTCATGGTAATGCCAATGAGATAACGCGTGCTCTAAAGAAGCAATAAAGCAGGATTCGACGGTATCGTATTTATCTGTTGCCACCAAATCCATCGCTTGAACTTCATCACCATCATAGCCAAGAGCAAGACGATAACCTCTAGCAGCCTTACTTAGGTTACCCAAACGCATACCGCCCTTATCACTTAACGTACGCGCCAAGGTAAATAATGCGTCGGTTTGACCTGATTTCAACTCCAGTTCAACCTCACAAATGCTATCGCGTAGATCATCCGAAATTACTTCACCTTGATCAAATGCCACTTCAATTTGGCTACCATCAGCCATCGCAACTAACCACTGCTCACGCTTAAAGTTTGTAGCAAATAGTGGTGCTAATTCAGCCTGCAATGTTTCAGCATCTTTACCTGATGGCCAGATATCCGCTGGATGAAGCGTTAAATCTGGATCATTGTTTTTGTGCTCTGCATTATATTCTGGACGCTGGTGAAGACCCGCAACCACGCGTCCAGCTGTTTTGACAGTCTGAACATAGACACCATCAAAGCGACGAATACGCAGACCAATGTCATGCTGACGTAGCCAGTTTTCTGGTGTATCAAAATAAGTGTTACCCAGGTCACGACAGCCATGCTGAAGTAGCTTTGCTTCAGAAATTTTTTGACGTAAAGTTCCTGAAAAATCGGGAGAAACAAAAAACTTCAGTTCTATCTCGGTTTCCATAGTTATACCTTTCAAAGCGGATAGAGACAGGATATTGCTATATTTCTCGATCGGCAAGAGTGAAATATCGCTCAATTGATGATCTAAAACAGTTTTAATGATGGATTTAATGCGTTAACATGCGCGCCTTTATAGCCATCACACAACATTCCACCCTCAAACGGTGTATTGTTAATTATGGGTTATATTTAGTAGGTTGAATGACCATGCCAGTGAATACAATTATGGGGTTATTTGCAAAGTCCCCAATTAAGCCTTTGCAACGCCATGTAGTGTGCGTCAACGAATGCTGCTCTCACCTTGTCAACTTCTTTGAAGTAACTGCACAAGGAGATTGGGAAAAGGCATCTGAAATTCGTGCTCAAATCTCTCATCTTGAGAGAGAAGCCGACGTACTCAAGCGTGAAATTCGTCTCAAACTCCCTCGTGGTTTGTTTATGCCAGTGGATCGTAGCGATATGCTCGAATTACTGACACAACAAGACAAACTCGCAAACCTTGCAAAAGACATTGCAGGTCGCGTCTATGGTCGCCAACTCGCTATCCCTGCACCTCTCCAAGAAAACTTCATCGCTTATTTAAAGCGTTGTCTTGATGCCGCGAATCAGGCACAGGAAGTTATCAATGAATTGGATGAGTTATTGGAAACGGGTTTTAAAGGTCGTGAAGTCACTCTGGTTGCAGAGATGATTCACCAATTAGATAAGATCGAAGATGACACCGATGTAATGCAGATTCAACTACGTCAACAATTGATGGTGATTGAGCAAGATCTTAATCCTATCGATGCGATGTTCTTGTATAAAATTTTAGAATGGGTAGGCGGTATTGCCGATCAAGCACAGCGTGTTGGTGCTCGATTAGAAGTAATGCTATCTCGCTCATAAATGTAAATTAACTCTATAACGAGTGCATCTTTAAACACACCCCATTTAAGCAATGAGTATTTCGACGCTTAAGGGGTTTTGTTGTGTTCAAAATTTGCCTTCGCTTATATCAAATAACTAGGTATTACGATGGATATCCTTGCGAACTACGGCACTGTCCTGATTATTGTTGCAGCCGCTTTTGGTTTTATGATGGCAATTGGTATTGGTGCAAATGATGTTGCCAATGCGATGGGCACATCAGTAGGTTCAAAAGCACTAACAGTAAAACAAGCGATCATCATTGCGATGATCTTCGAATTTGCTGGTGCTTACCTAGCAGGTGGTGAAGTAACTGATACTATCCGTAAAGGTGTGATTGAAACTTCACTATTTGCTTCTCAACCAGACGTTCTTGTTTACGGTATGATGTCAGCATTACTTGCTGCTGGTACGTGGCTACTTCTCGCTTCATACATGGGCTGGCCGGTATCAACCACTCACTCAATCATCGGCGCAATCATCGGTTTTGCCTGCGTATCTGTGGGTACAGAAGCAGTAGACTGGACTAGCGTTCAGGGTATCGTGGGTAGCTGGATTATTACTCCAATTATCTCTGGCTTCTTCGCGTACGTCATATTCGTCAGCGCTCAGCGACTGATTTTCGATACAGAGAAACCTCTGTTCAATGCGAAGCGCTTTGTTCCAGTGTACATGTTCATCACCACTATGGTTATCGCACTGGTCACAATTAAGAAAGGTCTCAAGCACGTTGGTTTGCATCTAACCAATACTGAAGCTTGGATGTGGGCTGCAATTGTTTCTGCAATGGTTATGGTCGGCGGTTATGTCTACATTCAGAAGAAATTTGCTAATCGCGAAGACGACCACGGTTTCTCGGGCGTAGAAGGCATTTTCAGCGTACTAATGGTTATCACAGCGTGTGCAATGGCATTTGCTCACGGTTCGAATGACGTAGCAAACGCCATTGGTCCACTAGCTGCGGTTGTTTCTACCGTGCAACACATGGGTGAAATCACAGGCAAGAGCGAAATCGTATGGTGGATTCTTCCACTAGGCGGCATAGGTATCGTTGTTGGTCTTGCTACAATGGGTCATAAAGTAATGGCAACCGTTGGTACTGGTATTACCGAATTGACGCCAAGCCGTGGCTTCGCAGCTCAGTTAGCCACCGCTTGTACTGTTGTATTAGCATCGGGTACTGGTCTACCAATTTCAACCACACAAACTCTAGTCGGTGCGATTTTAGGTGTTGGTTTTGCTCGTGGTATTGCCGCACTAAATCTTGGTGTGATCCGTAACATCGTTGCTTCATGGATTGTGACTCTACCAGCAGGTGCTCTACTGGCTGTTGTGTTCTTCTATGCAATTCAAGCCGCGTTTAGTTAATCAATAATAAGTCAGATTAATGTAAACTGACTGTAATTATTGACTCAAACACGCAGAAAGGGAGGCTTAGCCTCCCTTCTTTGTTGCACCCTAAAAAGAAAGTTCTTACTATTTACTTCCTCGGGGTTCCCCTTCCCTGAAGGCTTGATGACTGTTAAAGGATTTACCGTGAAAAAAATAGTTTTTATGATCTTTGCTTGTCTCATTGCAGCACCTTCTGCAATGGCAAAAGATCGCTATATATCTGACAACCTATTTACCTACATGCACTCTGGACCTAGCAATCAATTCCGTATTATTGGTAGCGTCAATGCTGGCGAAAAGATATCACTTGTCTCCCATGACAAAAAAACTGGCTACAGCCAGGTAGTTGATACTCGCGGGCGCAAAGGCTGGGTTGCCACGAACTTCGTGACAACTCAAGAAAGTATGACAACTCGCTTACCTCGCCTAGAAAAAGAATTGGCAGAAGTACGTTCGAGGCTTGCTAATGCAAGTGAGAACGCCAACAAAGAGAAAGCTGGCTTAGCTGATTCGCTAAAAAACCGTAACAGCCAAATTGCTGAAATGGAAAAAAGCTACAGTGACATGAGTCAACAGCTTACGGCGTCTCAAACTGAAGTGCGCAATCTACGTGCGAAGCTCGATACGCAAAAAGATGATTTACTGCTAAAGTATTTTACCTACGGTGGCGGCGTTGCGGGGATTGGTCTATTACTTGGTCTCATTTTACCTCACATTGTTCCACGTAGAAAACGTTCTCCTGCGGGCTGGTCTTAATCCAAATTATAAATAAAAAGGTCACTATTTAGTGACCTTTTTATTTGTTCTCCATCAAAGGCGACTAGCCTTTCCAATCATAAAGTGCAGGTATTCGAATCCGATCATTGGCAAATTCAATCAGACAAGATTGAGGTTCTATCATCAATAACTTCACCCCTTCCGCTAACCAGTCACCTTGTTGATGTTCAATATTGTTTACCTTAACCCAGCGCTTAGCGAGGTTAGACGAATATACGTGAGTCTGAAAATTTAATGCCGGTAGCGTGCCAATCCATTGTGATGCGGTCGAAGTTAGCTCTATCGCTTGATCTTGCGTAGCTTGATTGTTACTTCGCACCAAACTTGGCTGACTATCTTCAGATTGCATAGCCGCTTGCAAACGCTGAGCAATCTCTGGTGACAATCCTGATAAATCGATCCCATCAAGTAGGTCATCTTCGTTTGATGAATCGATGATACCCCCTGTGGTTTTTGATAAAGGCTCACGCGGAGAATCTATTGACGGTTCCGATGCTTGTTCTTCCCAAGCATACTGCTCTTCCACTTGCGTATCTCGTAGATCATCAAAACCTGGATAGCTTAACTTAATCAACGGTGATGATATTTCCACAACTTCGACAAGACCTTGATTTTTCGCTACCCAAGCATCGCGCAATTCAATATAAGTAGAACCTACCACTCCGATAGCCACAGCAGCAGGCAACAGTATAGTAATGAGAGCCATTGACCACACACGTGTAGGCTTAGACGCGTAGTGGTGCCCCATTACTGCCATGTTTGGATTGTGGTGCTGATAACCTTGTTGAGACTCTTCTAACGCCTGAATTAAGTTAGCCACTAGATTCCCTCCATTACATTGAGATGGGGGGCTTGCTCTTGTGATAACAACTCCAACCTTCGTAGCGTTCTTTCGCCTGCAATACCATCCGCGGTTAAGCCTTGCCAACGTTGGAATAGCTTCACTTTCTGTTTTAGATCTTCACCATAGTTCTGCTCACTCGCCAATGGCATTTGCAATAACTGCGATAATTGATAATCCAAGCTTGCGATCTGATGACCATTCATTCCCGGTTTCAAAGTTTGATGCCATAATCGTTGCCAAATCAAATGGTACTCACCTGTCCAAACCTCTTTTAGCCAATGTGTCGAAAACTCAACTCGCTCTCCATCAATTAAAAGCTGCACCTGTTCTCGATTCGCTCGATATAGTACTGCGTAACGGTTTTTTCCTTCGTACTCTAGTGTCAGTAGTACTGGTAGATTCTGTTCCAATACCTGCTCAATATTCCCTTCAAGCACAACACAATTAACTTGAGAGCGCGTATTCTCAAGGCACATTTGGTCAATCACGGATGCACGATAACCCCATGTTTGATAAAGCGAAGCTAACCCTTTCGATAAACTAGCGGTGTTTTTTAACAAATCCGCCAATTGATTGGGGAAAATTTCTCGTTGCTCTATTCGGTTTGGTTTTGCGGGATAATGTAATTCAACCTGATTTTGAAGTTGAGCAGTGATCGCTCTCGGTAAATAATACCAAGTCGCCCATGACAAAGAAGCGGCAATAATGATTGCCAACGCATAGGCGAGTTTGTTGCTTTTGCCTCTCACTTGCTTACGTGGCTGATAAAATGAAGGCTGAAAACTCATCACCTCTTCACAAGCGGCGAGCACTGTTTGCGTACTAGGTTCCTTTTCACCCAATTGATAAGCTCGCTTAAGTGCCGCATCACAGACCAGATTAACCAAACGAGGAATACCTTGTGTCGCTTGAGCTATGTTTTTTAATGACTTAGACGAAAACAATTCACTGTTACCACCAGCAAGTTGCAGACGAAATTGAATATATTTTTCGGCTTCGTTGCTGTCTAACGGTAATAGATGATAACGACCAGTAATACGTTGAGCGAGCTGCCTCAATTGCGGCATCTGTAATTTTAGTTGCAACTCAGGCTGACCAATTAACAAAACTTTGAGTAACTTTCTTTGCTCAGTTTCTAGATTGGTCAGTAATCTAAGTTGTTCAAGAACCTCAGCAGACAAATGCTGCGCTTCATCTATGATGACCAGTGTCTGCTTACCAACTCGATAACTACCTAAAAGAAAATTTTTAATCGTATCCGTCAGTTGTTTCACTGATGCTTGTTCTGAATAAACAAGCGAAAATTCATCACAAATGGCTTGTAATAATTCTAGGTTTGAGAAAGTTGGGTTAAGGATATAACCAATCTGGGTTGACGAATCCAAAGCCTTAATCATAGCCTTCGAGACCGTCGTTTTCCCTGTGCCAACCTCACCGGTTAGCATAGCAAAGCCACCACCATCGCCTAACCCAGCTTGCAGGTGGTTAATTGCTTCTTTGTGGCGCAAACTTAAGTAAAGAAATCTCGAGTTAGGTACGATAGAAAACGGTAACTCAACAAATCCAAAATGATTGTTATACATGTCATTGGTCGCTGGGAATTTATTGTCAACGAAAGTAACATTGCCGACTACAATAGGCAATAATGATGAATAGTGAGAGCATAGTGCAAAAATACCTTGTTGGCGGTGCCGTTCGCGACCAACTGCTTAACCTTGCAGTATTTGACCGAGATTGGGTGGTGGTCGGTGCCACACCTGAACAAATGCTGTCTCAAGGCTATACTGCCGTAGGCAAAGACTTTCCGGTATTTCTTCACCCTAGAAGTAAAGAGGAACACGCTCTCGCCCGCACAGAGAGAAAAACTGGCGCAGGTTACACCGGTTTTCAATGCCACTTTGCCCCAGATGTCACATTAGAAGAAGACTTGCTACGCCGAGATTTAACCATCAATGCCATCGCTCAAGATGACCAGGGGCATCTTATTGACCCATACAATGGGCAACAAGATATACAAAATCGTGTATTGAGGCATGTTTCAGATGCTTTTACAGAAGATCCACTCAGAGTTCTGCGCGTAGCGCGATTCGCAGCAAAACTTGCCCATCTCGGTTTTACGATTGCGCCTGAGACCATGACGTTAATGACGAAAATCGTAAGAGGCGGTGAGCTAGAACATTTAACCGCCGAACGCGTTTGGCAAGAATGGCAAAAATCCCTCACAACGAAAGATCCACAGATCTTTCTTTCCATCCTGCGTGAATGCGGGGCTCTGGCTGTGGTATTACCCGAAATCGATGGTTTATTTGGCGTTCCCCAACCGGAGGCATGGCACCCAGAGATAGATACGGGTATTCATACCTTGATGGTAGCCAAACAAGCTGCGCTACTTTCTCTCTCACCAAACGTACGCTTTGCCGCTCAAGTTCATGATTTAGGTAAAGGGGTTACACCAAAGAGTGAATGGCCTAGCCATAAAATGCATTGCCATACCGGTGTGAAAATCATTAAAACCCTTTGCGAGAGGGTACGTATACCCAATGAGTATCGCGATCTTGCTCTTATAGTGTGCGAGCAACACTCCAATATTCACCGAGCGGCAGAACTTAAACCTGCGACTAAGCTAAAAATTCTCAACCAATTTGATGTTTGGCGTAAACCAGAACGCCTCGAAGATATTCTCATTTGTTGCATGGCTGATAGTCGAGGTCGAACTGGGCATGAGAGCATTGAATACCCACAAAGAGTGATTTTCGAGCAAGCTTATCACGCCGCATTAAGTGTGCAGGCACAAACGATTATTGCTGATGGCTTCAAAGGTGCTGAGATTCGAAAAGAGATGGATAAGCGTCGAGTTGAAGCAATAAAAGAACGATCTTAGTTATCCCTAATTTTACACATGTAGAACACTCTTCCGAGCTAATTCAAATACAAAAACGCCCCGCATAAGCGAGGCGTTTATCAAAAGCATTAAGCTAATAATTCACTAAGTTTAAAACCTAGCGGAATTATTGACCTTTAACTTCTTTAAGACCGTTGAAAGGAGCGCGCTCACCTAGAGCTTCCTCGATACGGATAAGTTGGTTGTACTTAGCAACACGGTCAGAACGGCTCATAGAACCAGTTTTGATTTGACCAGCTGCTGTACCTACTGCTAGATCAGCAATAGTTGCATCTTCAGTTTCGCCAGAACGGTGAGAGATAACTGCTGTGAAACCAGCATCTTTAGCCATCTTGATTGCAGCTAGAGTCTCTGTAAGTGAACCAATTTGGTTGAACTTGATAAGAATCGAGTTAGTGATGCCTTCTTCGATACCACGAGCAAGAATCTTAGTGTTTGTAACGAATAGATCATCACCAACTAGTTGGATTTTGTCGCCTAGAAGTTCAGTTTGGTGTTTGAAACCAGTCCAATCTGACTCGTCAAGACCATCTTCGATAGAAACGATTGGGAATTGCTCAACTAGACCAGCTAGGTAGTGGTTGAACTCTTCAGCAGTGAAAGTTTTGCCTTCACCTTTCATGTTGTAGATGCCAGCTTCTTTGTCGAAGAACTCTGATGCTGCACAGTCCATAGCAAGAGTGATGTCTTTGCCAAGATCGTAGCCAGCAGCTGCAACTGCTTCTGCGATAACTTCTAGCGCTTCAGCGTTAGATTTTAGGTTAGGAGCGAAACCACCTTCGTCGCCAACTGCAGTGTTGTAGCCTTTAGACTTCAATACTTTAGCTAGGTTGTGGAATACTTCAGCACCCATGCGAACTGCTTCTTTAAGAGTTTTAGCGCCAACTGGTTGGATCATGAACTCTTGGATGTCAACGTTGTTATCTGCGTGCTCACCACCGTTAATGATGTTCATCATTGGTAGAGGCATAGAGAATTGACCAGCAGTGCCATTTAGCTCAGCGATGTGCTCGTATAGAGGCATACCTTTAGCAGCTGCTGCTGCTTTAGCGTTTGCTAGAGAAACAGCTAGGATTGCGTTTGCGCCGAATTGTGACTTATTTTCAGTACCGTCTAGGTCGATCATTACTGCATCGATTGCAGCTTGATTTTTAGCATCTTTGCCTACTAGAGCGTCAGCGATTGGACCATTTACAGCGTCAATAGCCTTAAGAACACCTTTACCTAGAAAACGTGATTTGTCACCGTCACGTAGCTCAAGAGCTTCGCGAGAACCAGTAGATGCACCAGATGGCGCAGCAGCCATGCCTACGAAACCACCTTCAAGGTGAACTTCAGCTTCTACTGTTGGGTTACCACGTGAGTCGATGATTTCACGACCTAGTACTTTAACGATCTTAGACATTGATGTTTCCTCTCGTTCAAATATAAATATCGAAATTAAAGAGCAGTCGCTAACTTACGCCACTGCCCGTATCCCTTTAACATCTTACTTCAATTCGCCGCGTGAAAATTCACCCGCAGCTTTAACAAAACCTGCGAATAGCGGATGACCATCGCGAGGAGTCGAGGTGAACTCTGGGTGGAACTGAGCCGCTACAAACCATGGGTGAGCTGGATTCTCAATCATTTCCACTAACTTCTTGTCCGCTGATAGACCTGAAACCTTCAAACCTGCTTTCTCAAGTTTCGGACGAAGTACATTGTTCACTTCGTAACGGTGACGATGACGTTCATGAACTGTATCGCTACCGTAAAGTGCACGAGCTTTAGTCCCTTTCTCTAGGTGACATAGCTGTGAACCAAGACGCATGGTACCGCCTAGGTCTGATGTCTCAGTACGTGCTTCCACTTTACCTTCTGCATCAACCCATTCTGTGATCAAACCAACCACAGGATACTTAGTGTCTTTATTAAATTCTGTTGAGTGCGCACCTTCCATATCCGCTACATTACGCGCGTATTCAATCAGTGCGACTTGCATACCAAGACAGATACCTAGGTAAGGAACTTTGTGTTCACGTGCAAATTGTGCAGCAAGAATCTTACCTTCAATACCACGATCACCGAAACCACCAGGGACTAGAATTGCGTCTAGACCTTCAAGAAGTTCAACACCTTTAGTTTCGACGTCTTGAGAATCTATATACTTAATAGTGACGCTTAAACGGTTTTTCAAGCCTGCATGTTTAAGTGCTTCGTTAACTGATTTGTATGCATCTGGTAGTTCGATGTATTTACCGACCATACCGATGGTTACTTCACCTGTTGGGTTCGCTTCTTCGTAGATTACTTGTTCCCACTCAGAAAGATCGGCTTCTGGCGCATCAATACCAAAGCGAGCACACACAATATCATCAAGACCTTGTGCACGAATCAATTGAGGGATCTTGTAGATAGAATCTACATCCTTCATTGAAATAACGGCTTTCTCTTGTACGTTACAGAACAAAGCAATTTTCTTACGCTCATTCGCTGGAATTATGCGATCACTACGGCAAACTAGAATATCTGGTTGGATACCGATTGAAAGCAGCTCTTTTACAGAGTGCTGGGTCGGTTTAGTTTTTACTTCGCCAGCTGCGGCTAGGTAAGGAACTAGAGTTAGGTGCATGAACATTGCGCGTTCACGACCGATTTCAACTGCTAGCTGGCGAATCGCTTCCATAAATGGTAGAGATTCAATATCACCGACTGTACCACCAACTTCAACGATAGCCACGTCATGGCCTTGAGAGCCTGTGATTACGCGGTCTTTGATTGCGTTAGTGATGTGTGGGATAACTTGGATAGTTGCACCTAGGTAATCACCGCGACGCTCTTTAGCAAGTACGTCTGAGTAAACACGACCAGCAGTAAAGTTATTACGCTTAGTCATCTTGGTACGAATAAAACGCTCATAGTGACCAAGATCTAGATCAGTTTCTGCACCATCTTCTGTAACAAACACTTCACCATGTTGAGTTGGGCTCATTGTGCCTGGGTCAACGTTGATGTAAGGGTCAAGCTTCATCATAGTCACTTTTAGACCACGAGCTTCAAGAATAGCCGCAAGAGATGCTGCTGCAATACCTTTACCTAGAGAGGATACAACCCCGCCAGTAACAAAAATGTAATTTGTCGTCATGTTTAACCTGAAATTGGTTGAATGAGGGAAATGGAGTGCTTCTGGACGGGACGTAAATATACCAGAAGCTCCTTACCGCCACAACGTGAAATCTATCACAGCACTATTATTTATTTTTTGCTTCAAATCAAAGTGAATGAACGAAGTTGTTAAAGCTTGTTAATAGAATAAATCTAATTCATCTCAATTTAGCGTGATTCGGCTTTCAACTTCGCTCATCTTGCTTAACTTGTTGCCAAAAACCTTCAAGCTCATCTAAGTCGCATTGCTCAAGTTTTTTTCCGTTTATTCGAACTTTTTCTTCGACCGCAGAAAAACGACGCATAAATTTTAGATTGGCTTTCGCCAATGCCACTTCCGAATTCACATCTAAGTGACGAGCTAAATTCACGGTGGCAAAGAGGAGATCACCGAGTTCCAACTCAATATTTTCTTGATTTCTATCCACCAGCAATGTCTCTTCCATTACTTCATCTAGCTCTTCACGGACTTTGTCTACAACTGGACCAATTGAATGCCAATCAAATCCGTACTGAGCACATTTTTTTTGGATCTTTGTAGCACGTGACAGCGACGGTAACGAATTTGGTATTGAGTCTAAGATACTTTGTTCGGATTTACCTGCCTGTGCTTTTTCTTTTGCTTTTTCTACTTCCCAGTTAGCATTAATCTCTTCATCCGACTCAAACTCAACTTCCGAAAAAACATGAGGATGACGACGAGTCAGTTTTTCATTCACCGTTTCAACCACTTGCGAAAAATCAAACAAACCCTGCTCTTTTGCCAACTGACTATAAAAAATTACTTGGAATAACAAATCACCCAATTCTTCTTTTAAATTTGGCCAGTCTTTATTATGAATTGCATCCACTACTTCATATGTTTCTTCAATGGTATGCGGAACAATCGTTTCAAAGCTTTGTTTACGATCCCAAGGGCAGCCCTTTTGTGGGTCGCGTAGCGTCTCCATAATCTGTTCTAACTGTTCAATCGGGTGGCTCATTTCTCTATGTCCTTTAAACAAAAAGGTGAGCAGTCAAAACCACTCACCTTGAATTATATTTTCTATTTAATCTCTACTATGACTCTATTCCAGCGGCAACTTGATTTCGACACCTGAGCATAGCCATCAGTGTGATGGAACGAGTAAGTGTAGTTAACGCTGTTAAAACACCAAAGATAACGCGAAACCACTCTCTAGATAATTACGTCTGTAGCTAGGCAACAAGCAAGCAAGACACCTGAGCATGGAATACCATGTGATGGTGCGAGCGCGTGCAGTTAACAACGCTACAGCCGTAAGTATGACGAGAGAATCAGCCGAGGCGCTTCACCAGCATCACATCTTTGATCTGCTCTAAACGGCTAATCAGTCGGTTGACCACCTCAACATTGCTCACTTCCAAATCAAAATCCATGATTGAAAGCTGTTTACGGTAATCAATACGACTCTTCATGCTCGTGACCTTCACTTTTTCACTCGTGAATAGTGTAGTAATGTCTTTCAGCAAACCGCCTCTTTCCATTGCTTCGACACGCACTGTGAGTATATAAGAGCCGACAAAGCCGCTCCCCCAAACCGTATCTATAATGCGTTCTGAAGCGTGGTGGCGCAGTTCATCTAACTGCTCGCAATCTGCTCGGTGTACAGAAATACCGCGACCTTGGGTTATGTAACCACAAATTTCGTCACCTGGGATAGGCTGGCAACAACGCGCTAGGTGAGTCATAAGGTTATCGACACCTTCGACAACCACCGCATCTTTATTTGGGCGGCTTTGGGTTGGCGCTTTATGCTCAGCTTCTTGCAGTTTCTCAAGTGCCTGCTTATCTTCCTCTTCCGCGGTTGGTTTGTTAACCAAGGCATTAATGTGATTAACGATTTGGTTAATACGCAAATCCCCACTGCCAAGACCAACATACAGTTCATCTGAAGTGTTCATGTTGAAACGCTTCAATCCATATAGCTCAGCATCTTTCAGCGTGGCGCCTATTTTAGCTAACTCGTGCTCTAGCATTTCACGACCAGCTTCGAGATTTTTTTCGCGGCTTTGTTTACGGAACCAAGCATTAATTTTTGCTCGGGCGCGACTTGAGGTAACGAAACCGGTAGTTGGATTTAACCAGTCACGAGAGGGATTAGGCTCTTTCTGTGTGATGATTTCTACCTGGTCACCCATATGCAGTTTATGGGTAAACGGTACAATACGCCCCGCAACTTTGGCACCAATACATCGATGCCCTACCATTGAGTGAATATGGTAGGCAAAATCAAGCGGTGTCGCCCCCGTTGGTAAGTCAACGACATCACCTCGCGGGGTAAAGGCATAAACGCGATCATCAAAAACTTGGCTACGCACTTCATCAAGCATTTCGCCCGAATCTGACATCTCTTCTTGCCAATCAAGCAGCTTACGTAGCCAAGTGATTTTCTCATCGTAACCACTGCGGCTGCTGCCACCTTCTTTGTATTTCCAGTGAGCTGCTACACCTAGTTCAGAATCTTCATGCATCTGCTTGGTGCGGATCTGAATCTCTATGGTTTTGCCTTCGGGTCCCAAGATGACAGTATGAATCGACTGGTAACCATTCGGTTTTGGGTTAGCAACGTAGTCGTCAAATTCATTGGGCAGGTGTTTGTGTTTGGTGTGGACAATACCTAACGCGGCGTAACAATCTTGCAGTTTTTCAGCAATAATACGAACGGCGCGAACATCAAATAGCTCATCAAACTCCAAGCCTTTCTTCTGCATTTTGCGCCAAATGCTGTAGATATGCTTTGGACGACCACTAACTTCAGCACTGATACTCGAGGCTTTCATCTCTTCGAGTAGGTCATCAACAAAATCTTTTATGTATTCTTCACGAACAAGACGACGTTCAGAAAGTTGCTTGGCTATGAGCTTATATGTATCCGGCTGTTGGTAACGGAAGGTGTAATCTTCAATTTCCCACTTAAGCTGACCAATACCTAAACGGTTAGCGAGCGGTGCGTAAATATTGGCACACTCTTTTGCTACCGCGCGGCGAACCTCATCCGGTGCTTTTTTAACTTCAATCAAATTGCAGATACGCTCTGCAAGTTTAATTACTACGCAACGGAAATCATCCACCATCGCAAGTAACATGCGACGAACATTATCCACTTGTGCGGAGGCTGCGCCGCCTTCTAGTGTCACGTTTAACTGACCCAACGCTGCCATTTCTTCGACACCATCAATCAGCTTGATGATCTCATTATCAAAATCTTCTTCCAACTTTTCCCGCTGCAAGGCACCACTGGATACCAATGGGAATAGTTGCGCAGCAAGTAACGTCGGCTTATCCATCGATAGCGTAATGAGGATTTCGATCATCTCTCGACCACGCCATAGCAATAATTGCGCGTTTTCGTTACCTTGAAGGTAATTCTCACACTGATGATACACTTGTGTTAAGCGCTGAGCAGTTTTCTGGTCTTGCCCTAAACTCGCAATCCATTTATCTAATTCAAACTGCTCATCCTGATTTAAATGCGCGCTTCTTACCGCAACCATCTTTCTTCGTCCTAGTTGTTATTTTCATTGACCGACTAACCATGTCTTATAGGCTGTGCTGCCCGGTGTTAGTTCACTTTATTTACCTAACGCATAACAAATAATGCCATTGACTCAAGATGTCCCGTATGGGGGAACATATCCAGCATGCCCAATTTTTCTAACTGGTATCCTTGCTCTAGCAAGCTTTGGCTGTCTCTAGCCAAGGTCGCTGGATTACAAGAAACATAAACCACTCGACGAGCGCCCAAATTAGAAAGTTGGTCAACTATACCACTTGCACCGGCTCTAGCTGGATCGAGCAGTATCTTATCAAATTTTTTACTTGCCCATGGCTGAGATGACATGTCTTCTTCCAAATTTGCTTGATAAAACGACACGTTATCAATTTGGTTCAGCTCAGCGTTTTGAGTCGCCTTTTCAACCATGGCATCGACGCCTTCAACACCAATCACTGATTTAACTTGTTTCGCTATTGGTAGACTGAAATTGCCTAAACCACAGAACAAGTCCAATACATGATCGGTTTTTTCTAGCGCTAGCCAAGACAATGCCTGGCTGACCATTTTCTGGTTAACAGTTTGGTTAACTTGAATAAAGTTATTTGGCGAGAAGGGAATGGTGACTCCAGCTTCAAGACAGTGCGCCTCTTCACCCACAACTAAATTCAACTGATCGCTTTCAGGCATCAGATACAGCGTCGCTTGATGTGATACAGCAAAGTGCTCTAGCTGCTGATTTTCTTTCGCTGTGAGAGGTTTAAGATGGCGTAAAACCATTACTTTAGTGTTATCACCTTTAACTAACTCAATGTGCCCTATCGACTCTTGGCGTGTAAAACCTTGCAACAATTTATACAAGTCAGGCAGCATGTCATTGAGCTCACTATCAAGCACTGAACAGTTAGTCACGTTGACAATCTGCTTGCTTTGTTTGCGTCTAAATCCAAACTGTAGTTGACGTGTTTTTTTATCCAACATCACGCTGATACGAGCACGACGTCGGTAACTAAGGCTTTGCCCGATAATAGGTTCACTCAATTCTAGAGTTTGACCTGATAATTTTTTCATCAGCCCGGATAGCGCTTGCTGCTTATAGTCTAGCTGCGATGATGACTCTAAGTGTTGCAAGTTGCAGCCGCCACACTCATGGTAATGAGGGCAAAACGGCTCAGCTCGCTGTGAGCTTGCTTTCTGCACTTTAATCAATTTAGCTCGTGAATACTTACTCTTAGATTCTATGAGTTGTACCAGCACTTGCTCACTAGGCAAAGCGCCTTCGATAAACATCGGCTTACCACCTTGGTAGGCAATGCCCACACCTTGGTGGTCCAGTTTTTCTACCGCCACTGATTGGTGCTTGGTATCAAATTGAGTATTCTTCTTCGGTTGGAAAAAACGCGCCATGCTCTGTGCCTGTAATCTATTACTTTGATTTGCTACTCAGACGTCACCTTTTCACCTCTGAGTCATTGTTTGTGCCGCTTGGGTTGATTATGATTATCGTTTCGACGGCTAGCTGTACTTCATTGACTGTAACTCTACAGAATTGAATACGCTGTGCCTATTTTCCCATATCCACACCACGATGTTTAGACAATAATGACCAGATATGGCTTACGCGCCCGCGTTATTACTCTTACTCTAGCGCCAACGCTTATCATTGGCTTAATACTTAGCGCTATTTTTTCTTTTAACCGCTATCACGATCTAGAAAAACAGGTTATCAACTCTGGTTTAAGTATCATTGAACCTTTGGCGATTGCCAGTGAAGAGGGGCTTAAAAACAACAGCCGAGAATCGGTTCGCCGTATCATCAGCTACGCACATCGCAAAAATTCCAAATTCGTTCGTAGTATTGCGGTGTTTGATTACAACCATGAATTGTTTGTAACCTCTAACTTTCATCCGAGCTTTGAGTCACTGACTTTCCCGCGTAATGAGCCAATCCCGCTACTAGTGAGCTCTAATTTAAAAGAAAACACCTTGGTTTTACGCGCTCCAATCATCAGTGAGTCAGGCATATTGTCGAGCCCCCGTGGCAAAGAAAATAATCCAGCGCTCGGCTATATCTCTATCGAGCTTGATCTTTCATCACTGCGGTTACAGCAATATCAAGAAGTCTTCGCTGCGTTTTTAGTACTTCTAACCGGGCTGGGTTTGTCGGCATTTTTTGCTCTACGACTGATGCACGATGTGACACGCCCAATCTCGCATATGAAGAATATGGTCGACCGTATTCGTCGTGGGCACTTAGATGTCCGGATCGAAGGTAAAATGCACGGCGAGTTGGATCAGTTAAAAAATGGTATCAATGCCATGGCAGTTTCGCTGTCGGAGTATCATGTCGAAATGCAGCACAGTATCGACCAAGCGACTTCCGACTTACGTGAGACATTAGAGCAGCTAGAGATTCAAAACGTTGAGTTAGATATTGCGAAAAAACGCGCTCAAGAAGCGGCACGTGTAAAATCTGAATTTTTGGCCAACATGTCGCACGAGTTACGTACACCACTGAATGGTGTCATTGGCTTTACTCGCCAAATGCTAAAAACTAAACTCACCAATAGCCAAACAGACTATCTACAAACCATTGAAAAATCAGCCAACAATCTACTGACTATTATTAATGACATCCTCGATTTCTCTAAGCTAGAAGCCGGAAAACTAGCACTCGAAAATATTCCATTTGAGTTCCAAGAAACCTTGGAAGAAGTAGTCAGCCTACAAGCCACCAGCGCTCATGAGAAAGGTTTAGAGATCACGTTGAAAATCGATCCTAAAGTTCCCATGGGGGTAGTGGGGGATCCACTACGTATTCAACAAGTACTGACAAACCTTGTCGGAAATTCAATTAAGTTTACCGAACGAGGCAATATAGACATCAGTGTCGAACTCCGCTCACAAAAAGACGATGTGATAGAACTGCAGTTTATGGTGAGAGATACTGGTATTGGTATCTCGGAACGCCAACAAGCGCAACTTTTCCAAGCCTTTAGCCAAGCTGACGCAAGTATTTCTCGTCGCTACGGCGGTACAGGACTCGGGTTGGTTATCACACAAAAACTAGTGAGTCAGATGGGCGGCGAAATAAGCCTAACAAGTCGACTGCACCAAGGTTCTACATTTTGGTTTACTTTACGCCTGCATGCGGCAGACATGCCAATGAGTGAGTTGATTGAAGCAGAAGTTTTGAATCAACGCTCGCTGCTACTAGTAGAGCCGAATATGCAAGTGGCTTCAATTACTCGCCAAATGCTGGTTCAGCATGGCTTAGTAGTGACGTATCGTTCATCCATACCAGATGAAATTGAAAAATTTGATTATGTATTATTAAACCTTGCTCCGAATCGCACCAACGAGGTGGAGCAAGTAGAGAGATTAGTAGAAAAGGCATTGCAATGTGCACCACATGTAGTGGTCGGTACACCAAGTACGATGCTGGCACTGTCCGACCACCTGATCCAAAAATACCAAATTCACTGTATCACTAAACCAATGTCACGTAAGAAACTGCTGCAAACCTTAGCAGCAAACCAAGAAAGTTTGCCCGAAATCATACAAGAAGTGATCTACAGTGAAAGATTGCCATTAACCATCATGGCTGTAGACGATAACCCAGCAAACTTGAAACTGATCAGTGCTCTGTTGGAAGAGCGTGTAGAACACGTCATTTCATGTACCAATGGTAAGGATGCATTAATTCAAGCTCAGCAGCGTCATTTTGATATTGTCTTGATGGATATTCAAATGCCGCATATGGATGGCGTCACCGCATGTAGCAAGATAAAACAAACCTCACTCAACGCCAATACACCAGTGATTGCGGTAACAGCACATGCAATGAGCGGAGAGCGGGATCGTCTCCTAACCGCAGGTATGGACGATTACCTAACTAAACCCATAGAAGAACACGTATTGCAGCAAGTGTTGATGCACTGGAATCCACATGCCAAAGATAATGAACTGCAAAGACTCGAGCTTCCCGCCCAAGGGGAACCTATCATTCAGGTTCATTCGGTCAGTAATGAACACTGTACGATGATCATCGATTGGCAGTCGGCACTCAAACAAGCAGCCAACAAAGAAGATCTAGCGAAAGACATGTTGCAAATGTTGATCGACTACATCCCTGAAGTAAACGAAGTGGTTGAGCAAGCACTGGAAGCGGAAGAGTTAGATTTAGAACAATTAATTCACCATGTACATAAACTGCATGGCAGTTGTTCATACTCAGGTGTCCCTAGGCTTAAAAAAGTTTGCGCTGCAATTGAGAAAGCACTGCGTTCAGGACAAGCCATTGAAGACATTGAGCCAGAGCTGTTTGAACTGCAAGATGAGATGGAAAAAGTCACTGCCAGTGCAGAACCTTATCTCGATAAGCAGGCATAAAAAAGAGCGCGTTGATCGCGCTCTTTTTCATTGAACTACCTGACCATTTCAGCTTTCGTAGATAACGGTTGCTACCGCATATTGACGCTCGTCAGAAATAGAGAGGTGTATCTTGGTGACTTTCATCCCTGTCGCCAGCTCAAGAGCTTTACTCGTTAACGTCAGATTCGGCTTACCCAGATCATCATTACTAATGATAAAGTCGTGGAAGGTTATCCCCATCGCTATCCCGGTTCCTAAAGCTTTAGAGGCGGCTTCTTTGGCGGCAAATCGCTTAGCTAAGAAACGACCTTGCTGCTTAGTTTGATGGAACCTTTCCATCTCTGAAGCAGTCAAAATCCGCTCTGCAAATGCAAGCCCAGTTCGAGCGAGTGCTTTCTCCACTCGCTCAATTTCAGCAATATCAGTGCCTAATCCGACGATGGCCATCGCTTACTTACGCGCTTCAACCATGAGTGCTTTCATTTCTTTAACCGCTTTCTCTAAGCCATCAAATGCTGCGCGACCAATAATTGAGTGACCAATGTTAAGCTCATAGAATTCAGGAATTGCCGCAATCGCTGCCACATTATGGTAAGTCAGACCATGACCAGCATTCACCATAATACCCAAACCTGCCGCGTAGCTTGCGCCTGCCGCAATTTTCTTCAATTCAGCTTGTTGTTCTGCTTCCACTTCAGCATCAGCATAGTGACCAGTGTGAAGCTCAATAAATGGTGCTCCGCACGCTTTTGCAGCATCAATTTGTGCACGGTCTGCGTCAATAAATAGCGATACTTTAATGCCCGCTGCTGTGAGTTTTTCTGTCGCTGCTTTCACTTTGTCAAAGTGACCAACTACATCCAAGCCACCTTCAGTGGTTAATTCTTCACGTTTTTCTGGTACTAAGCATACGTATTCAGGTTGAGTTTCTAAAGCGATCTCAACCATTTCATCCGTCACTGCCATCTCAAGATTCATACGTGTTTGAAGTGTTTCGCGTAGGATACGTACATCGCGGTCTTTAATATGGCGACGATCTTCACGTAGGTGAACTGTAATACCATCTGCACCTGCACGCTCTGCAATTTCAGCCGCATGCACTGGATCTGGGTACTTAGTACCACGTGCATTGCGTAGTGTAGCGATATGGTCGATGTTAACACCTAGGTAAATTGAGCTCATGTTCTAATACTCCGTGCTCTGGGAATGCTTGAGATAAACAATTCCCTGCTTTTTAATGGTTTGCCGCCAAGGTAAGGTTTTAGCGCAATACGAGTAAAGCGCTTTGCGGCTTGTAATTGTTGTTTGGTTATAAATCTACGTTCGCTTATCGCAATCAGTTCATCACCTTTAAAGGTGAGATTATCAAGCCTGACCGATGCAATAAACCCTTTCTGATCACGATACCGATAAGTCATTAGCGGATCTATCGATTCTCCACTACCTGCGCAGTGCAAAAAATCGACACCGTAGCCTAATGCAGCTAAAAGTGCGAGTTCGAAGCGTCTTAGCGCTGGCTCTGGATTATCGGCTTGAGCTAATTCAGTCAACGCATGAAGATAGTCATGAAACAACCCCGGCATGGGAACTTCCGCCATCAGTACTCGTCCAATTAGCTCATTAATATACATAGCGGAATAAAGAAAAATACCGGTTAATGGTAAACCAAGACTAATCGGTTCCGCTTGGCGTAGCGTTTTCATTGAACTGTTGCCAGACCATTTAAGCAGTAAAGGGGTAAAAGGTTGCAGTGCCCCTTTCAGATTTGACCGCTTGCTGCGCGCACCTTTGGACATAATACTAACGCGACCATACTCCTCACTGAATACATCGAGAATTAAACTCGATTCACTGTAAGGTCGGCGATTAAGTACAAAACAGCGCTGAAAGCCTTCTGAAGACATAACTTGCGAGATAAATCCCTAGCTAAATATTAAGTTCAATATGAGATAACAAAAAGGAGCCTTTCGGCTCCTTCTTCATGCTAACTCGGAGCGAAGCAGTATCGCCTCACTACATTACAAATCGTCGATATAGCCTAGTGAACGTAGTGCACGTTCATCATCAGCCCAGCCCGATTTCACTTTGACCCAAGTTTCAAGATAAACCTTGCGACCGAAGAGCTCTTCCATATCTAGACGAGCTTCGCGACCGATAGTTTTGATTTTATCACCACCCTTACCGATCACCATCTTCTTCTGACCATTGCGTTCGACTAAAATCAAAGCATTGATATGGAAACCGTCAGTGTCTGGGTTGTAATCAAAACGTTCAATTTCAACCGTGACCGAATAAGGTAATTCTTCGCCAGTAAAACGCATTAACTTTTCACGCACGATTTCAGACGCCATAAAACGCTGAGAACGGTCAGTTACGTATTCTTCTGGGAAATGGTGTACCGCTTTAGGAAGATGATCGCGTACATGCTTACGCAATACTTCGACGTTTTTACCTAGCTTCGCAGAGATAGGCACAACGTCGACGAAATCCATCAACTTCGATATGTCCATCATATGCTGCATTACATCATTGCGGTCCGCAATCACATCAACTTTATTGATACAAAGTACCACTGGGAAATTCGCGTTACGTAATTTGTTAAGCACCATTTCATCATCGTTGGTCCAATGCGTACCATCAACGACAAAAAACACGAGGTTAACGTCACTCAGTGATGAGCTAGCTGCACGGTTCATCAAACGGTTGATGGCGCGTTTTTCTTCGATGTGTAATCCAGGAGTATCTACATAAATCGCTTGATAATCACCGTCGGTCTCTACACCCATGATGCGGTGACGTGTGGTTTGCGGTTTACGTGAAGTGATCGAAATCTTCTGCCCCAAAATATGGTTCAGCAACGTCGATTTACCTACGTTAGGACGACCAACTATAGCCACGAAGCCGCAGTGTTGGTTATCAGGTGAGCTTGTTACTTTCTGCTCACCACCCGATGCAAAGTATGCATCGATATCAAATTCGTTGTTGTCTGTTGAATCAGCCATTGGTTAATTGCTCTAATGCCGTTTCCGCAGCCGCCTGTTCTGCCTTGCGACGACTGGTACCCTTGCCGATTACAGGTGATCCGATACCTGCAACTTCACACGAAACCGTAAACTCTTGGTTATGTGCCTCACCTTTAATATTAGTCACTATGTAAGCAGGCAGTGGTTTTCTGCGACCTTGCAAAAACTCTTGAAGACGAGTTTTTGGATCTTTCTGCGATACACCGGGCATAATTTCATCAAGACGAGTTTGGTACCAGCTCAGCACAATACGGCGAACCATTTCAAGATCACTATCAATATAGATAGCACCTATAATGGCTTCAACAGCATCGGCAAGAATTGAATCACGGCGGAATCCACCACTTTTCAATTCACCTGGACCTAATTTTAAGTAATCTCCTAACGCGAACTCTCGCCCTAACTCAGCCAATGTGTTACCACGCACAAGCGTCGCACGCATACGGCTCATATCACCCTCGTTTACTTTTGGAAAACGGTGATAGAGATCATCAGCAATGACAAAACTTAAAATTGAATCGCCCAGAAACTCAAGACGTTCATTGTGTTTACCGCTAGCGCTACGGTGAGTCAGCGCTAGGTTGATATACTCGGCATTATTAAAGTTGTAGCCGATTTTTCTCTCTAGTGACGCAATTGGAGAATTCATACTCTCTCGATTTCGTTAGTTAATACCACCGATGCGGTTTAAACGCACACCAGTTGGGATCCAAGTAGGTAGAATGCTATCTTCGCTACGCTCAAATTCAAAGCTCGTCCAGATACCAACGGCTTTACCTACTAAATTTGCTTCTGGGACAAAACCCCAGTAGCGACTATCAGCACTATTGTCACGGTTATCACCCATCACAAAGTAATGCCCTTTAGGAACAACCCACTCACTCACACCAGGGCGAGGCTGGTATGCCTCAATGCGATCACGACGCAACGGATTGTTCAAAATTTGGTGTTCATGTTGACCCAGTTTTTCATCCATCTGAATCATTGGTACGCCATTTTGAGTAAACTGACTCTCTTCAACATTTGAGAGTTTCACTTGCTTGCATGAACGTTCACCAGATTTTTGAATACAGATATCTTTATCTTGGCTGTAATGAACGGTATCACCAGGTAAACCAACCACACGCTTAATGTAGTCAATGCTTGGTTGTGGCGGATACTTAAAAACCACCACGTCACCACGTTCAGGCTTACCCGTTTCAACTAATTGAGTGCGCCATACAGGATCTTTAAGACCATAAGTGTACTTCTCAACTAAGATGAAATCACCAACCAATAAAGTAGGCATCATTGAACCTGACGGTATTTGGAACGGCTCATAAACAAACGAACGCAGCACCAAAACAAAAGCAATCACAGGGAAGATCGAGACGCAATTTTCCACCCACCATGGTTGTGCTTTGACTTTTTCAATTGCAGCCGAATCTAAACCATTAGTTTGCGCTTCAACGTCAGCGAGTTTTAATTGACGTTTTTTCGCAAACACTAGCTTCTCAAGCGCCCATACAATACCCGTTACCAATGTAACGAGAACGAGGATAAGTGAAAAAGTATTCGCCATTGGCTTCCCTTACTTTCAAAAATGCGAAAGTGAAAGAGCCGAAACTCTTTCACTTACTTTAAGTATCAGACTGAGCGAGTGCCCAACGGATTAATCTTTACCAACATGAAGGATCGCTAGGAACGCTTCTTGAGGCAGTTCGACATTACCGATCTGCTTCATACGCTTCTTACCTTCTTTCTGTTTCTTCAACAGCTTTTTCTTACGACTGATATCGCCGCCATAACATTTAGCAATTACGTTTTTACGCAATTGTTTAACAGTAGAGCGTGCAATGATGTGGTTACCAATCGCCGCTTGAATTGCGATATCAAACATTTGGCGAGGAATAAACTCTTTCATTTTCTCAACCAGTAAACGACCGCGGCTTTGCGATTGATCTTTATGAGTAATGATTGCTAGAGCATCAACCTTCTCGCCGTTCAGCAATACATCAACACGCACCATGTCTGAAATTTCAAAACGTTGGAAATTATAATCCAGAGAAGCATAACCGCGTGACGTTGACTTTAAACGGTCAAAGAAGTCGAGTACCACTTCAGCCATTGGAATATCGTAAGTAACGGCAACTTGCTTGCCGTGATAAACCATATCAACTTGCATACCACGTTTTTCGACACACAAAGTAATGACGTTACCTAGATAATCTGCTGGAACCAAAATATTACAGCGTGCGATAGGCTCTCGCATTTCCTCAATATCGTTGGTTGCTGGCAGTTTTGCTGGGCTATCTACGTACAGTATTGTGCCGTCTGTTTTCTTAACTTCGTAAACTACTGTCGGCGCTGTAGTAATAAGATCAAGATCATATTCACGCTCTAGACGCTCTTGAATGATCTCCATATGTAGCATACCAAGGAAACCACATCGGAAACCAAAGCCCAGCGCCGAAGAGCTCTCTGGCTCATAGAAAAGCGACGCGTCGTTTAGGCTGAGCTTACCCAGTGCATCACGGAAGTTTTCATAGTCATCCGACGATACAGGGAACAGACCTGCATATACCTGAGGTTTTACTTTCTTAAAACCTGGCAGTGATGTTTCACAGCCATTTTTTGCAAGTGTTAGTGTATCGCCAACTGGGGCGCCTAAGATATCTTTGATACCACAAACTACCCAGCCCACTTCACCAGTATTTAGTCCGTTAGTATCAACTTGCTTCGGCGTGAAGATACCAATACGGTCTACCCCCCAAACCTGACCAGTGCTCATCACTTTGATCTTGTCGTTTTTCTTGATTGAGCCGTTTTTAACACGAACCAATGAAACAACGCCAAGGTAGTTATCAAACCACGAGTCAATAATCAATGCTTGCAGTGGAGCGTCAGGATCGCCTTCAGGCGCAGGAATGGATGCCACGATGTTTTCTAAAACATCGTCTACACCGAGGCCAGTTTTGGCACTACAACGTGTTGCTTCCATCGCGTCAATACCGACGATTTCTTCAATCTCTTCGGCAACGCGTTCAGGTTCAGCGGCAGGCAAATCGATTTTATTCAGAATTGGCACAACTTCCAAATCCATTTCGATTGCTGTGTAACAGTTTGCAAGAGTTTGCGCTTCTACACCTTGCCCAGCGTCAACAACGAGTAATGCACCTTCACACGCGGCTAGAGAGCGAGACACTTCATAAGAAAAGTCTACGTGTCCAGGTGTATCGATGAAGTTGAGTTGGTATGTTTCGCCGTCTTTTGCAGTGTAATCAAGAGTCACACTCTGCGCTTTAATGGTGATACCACGTTCACGTTCCAGGTCCATCGAGTCAAGAACTTGAGCTGCCATTTCACGATCGCTCAATCCTCCACATACTTGGATTAGACGGTCTGAAAGGGTCGACTTACCATGGTCGATGTGGGCGATAATCGAAAAATTACGAATGTGCTTCATGATTTGGGGTAACTAAACTCTTTTAAATAGGATATAAGAAAGCCGTCGTTTGACGGCATTTCAATCAAGTTGGCAGATTCTATCCAATTTTGATACCCAAGTCACTTGAGTATTTCAGTGAATAGGTTCTCCCAATACTCTTAATAAGATGACTTGTTGCGATGATTGTCTTTCTAAACTGCTAGCAAGGCGCTTGGCGAGAGCCATCCCGCCCACTGAGAACAACGTTGAGAATAGAATCACAACGCCTTCCCCTAAGCCGAAATATGGCGCGACCCAAAGATGTGCAATTACGGCCCCGAAGATCAGCGCAAATAGCGGTGTCAAATAAACAATGGCCGCCGATTGCAATAAACTCTTTTCCGCCATGCCAATCTCTACCACCTGCCCCACTTTGAGAAGTTTGTTGCTAAACAACTGCCAACGGAGCACTTTGCTCCCTATCGCTTTTGATACAATACCAGTTCCGCAGCTTTTTTGAGATGAACAACTAGAGCAGCTGGTTTGCTGTTCACAACTCAACTCCACATCGTACCCCGAAAACTTTGCGGTAACCGAAGATACCGTCGCCAGTGCTGTCATCATAAGCTTACTTCTCTGGTGGTGCCTTTATTGTAACCGACTGAGCAATACGTTTTGCTGTCGCCGGTGGAATATCACCAACAACTGAAACCTCAGCATTACCACGCACAAAGGTGTGCAAAGTTCGACGACCTTGGCGGACAATCTGCCCCTTCAAGGAGTGTTCATCTCGCTGAGATACATAAATCGAAAAACTAAATAGACCATCGGTATACATCTGGCTTTCGACCATACGATCCGTTACAGCCATGCGATAACGATTGAGATTGTTTGCCTCAAAGCCACTTGGTAACCAACCAACTGTCCAAAATGATTCTTTCACTTGCCCTTTTGGCAATGAGAGCACTTGTGGCAATTTGACGTCTCTCAACCCAGCCAAAACATCGAAAACTCGATCACTAACACTGTATGCGATAGCACGATATTGCTCCAACACCTCTCCATCACGATCGATTAGATCAGCACGAAGTGGCAATTTGCTTTTCTCGTCTACCCATAGAATATAACTATAGCGCAAGCCATCTTTAGGGACTATGCGTATCACCTGGCAAGCCGCTCCTGCTTCTCGAGCGCGACCAACTTTAATGAAGTCATAATGCTGACTAAGCTGATCCACATCAGAATTAAGCAATGGAATAGTAGGTGCGACCATATCACCAGATTCAATGGTAAAAGGCTCAACCCCAGGTTCGATATAGCTAATTTCGTTACCACGCTGGATAACCTCACGGATTGGTCCGCTGAGATACACCAAGTGTGCAAACTGTTCATCTTCATCACGTGCATGGCGATAAAGTAGAGGTTCAATACTGTTTTTCTTAATCAGGATATAAGACAGTTCAAAATTGAGTTGCTGACTGGCTTCGTTCATTTGATGCAACAAAGCCTCTGCAGGTTTATCGTCTGCAAAGGCTATTGGAGAAGTCAAACTGAACAGTGCCAGCGCACTGATCAGGAATTTTTTCATTCAACTACCGTATCTGGATCATTGTTGTGAGCAACTGAGTCCCCACTATGGAGCCTAAGTTGTAGCTCATAATCTTGTAGCATCGCATTAATGCGGCGGCGCTGCTCTTGTACATTAAGATCTTTCTTAGCCGACGCGCCAACATCTTCGCGTGTAAGACTAACAGGTTCTGCACTTCCAGCGAATGGAATCGTTTGTAATACTGGCAGATCAGCTTGGGCATTTGGATTCTCACCATATTGCTGAACACCGAATATCACCGCCATAGAAACACATGCCGCGATACCAACCTGACCAAATTGTGGAAGCCAAGCCGGTAAATAACCTCTTGCCACTTGCGGGGTCGGTTGAGACTCAATACGCGCGTCATTTATATCAGTAATATTAGCGGTATTAAACGAGGTATGAGCTGGTTCATTATCAAGCGCTAAAGCGACGCTTTCAGCAATATTCCACTCAGGCATTACTGGTGCTTCACCGCGAAGAACATCACCGATTAAATGATAATTCTGCCAAGCATCTAAGCCTTCTTGATCGCTTTCTAGCTCCATAATCAGAGCCTTATCGACCAATTCTCCATCCATGAGTGCTGAAAGTTTTTCTTTGTCAGCCATTATCTTCACCATTAAGTTTCGACTAGCGTTGCAGAAGCGGTTGAATTTTTTTCTCTACCGCTTCTCGTGCACGGAAGATACGCGAACGTACCGTTCCTACAGGGCAATCCATGACTGCGGCAATTTCTTCATAACTCAAGCCATCAAGCTCGCGAAGAGTCATCGCAGTTTTTAAATCATCTGGTAGTGCTTCTATCGCACTGAAAACTACTTGCTTCAGTTCCTTTGACAACGTTAAGTTCTCAGGGTTCGATATTTCTTTTAATGCACTGCCATTTTCGTAATATTCAGCTTCTTCAGCGTCCACATCTTGCGCCGGAGGTCTGCGGCTCTGAGCAACGATGTAGTTCTTCGCAGTATTAACAGCAATACGATACAACCAAGTATAAAATGCGCTCTCGCCTCGAAAACTAGGTATTGCTCGATAAGCTTTAATAAATGCTTCTTGTGCTACGTCAGGTACATCACCTGGATTATTAACGTAGCGAGAAATAAGATTACAAACTTTATTTTGATATCTCAAAACTAATAAGTTGAATGCTTGCTTATCTCCACTCTGAACTCGCTCAATTAATACTTGATCGGTCAATTGCTCGTTCATTCGAGCGTTTACTCCTATCGTTTACACCCTTACCTAAATAGATATGAGTATTAATAATGCAAAATGTAGTATTGACACCACTGCTTACTTGAGCCCTATTATGACCAAGTAAAAACTTGAAAGTTCAAAGCATTTTCATTTTTTCTTAATGAAGTAATAAATCAATGACGTCTTTTGCTAGATTGTGAGGACGAAGTAGGCGAAAAGCAATGACAATAAAACACAATTACCGAGTATGGAGTGTTATTATTGTTTCCGATTGGCTTGGATAGAGTGACGCCACTCTACGATAACTCAGGAAAATAAAAGTTTTATGAACGCAAACCGTCAACATCAATGTGATGTATTAGTGGTAGGTAGTGGAGCTGCCGGTTTATCGTTAGCGTTACGCGTTGCCGAACACGGCAAAGTCATTGTGTTAAGCAAAGGACCACGCAGTGAAGGCGCAACCTATTACGCACAAGGCGGCATCGCCGCAGTGTTTGATGAATCAGATAGCATCGACTCGCATGTCGAAGATACACTTATCGCTGGTGGCGGTATCTGTGAAGAAGAAACAGTTAAGTTTATTGCTGAGAACGCCAAAAAATGCGTTCAGTGGCTAATTGATGGTGGTGTTCCATTCGATCGAGAGGAAGACGACAGCGATGAAGCGCCGCGTTACCACTTGACTCGCGAAGGTGGCCATAGCCATCGCCGAATCCTACACGCTGCTGATGCCACAGGCATGGCGATGCAAACATCACTACAAGACAACGTTCATAATCACCCTAACATTACGGTTTTAGAGCGACATAACGCGCTGGATCTGATTACAGAAGATAAAGTGGGTGGTGACAGCAAAAAAGTTATCGGCGCTTATATTTGGAACCGTAACCAAGAACATGTAGAAACCGTTCGTAGCAAATTCGTTGTTCTTGCCACAGGCGGCGCATCAAAAGTGTATCAATACACTTCTAACCCCGACGTATCTTCAGGTGATGGTATTGCTATTGCTTGGCGTGCCGGCTGTCGCGTTGCTAACCTTGAGTTTAATCAGTTCCATCCAACGTGTTTATTCCATCCTGAAGCTCGCAACTTCCTGCTGACCGAAGCATTACGTGGCGAAGGCGCTTACTTACGCCGCCCTGATGGTTCGCGCTTTATGCCCGATTTTGACGAACGCGCTGAACTTGCCCCTCGCGATGTGGTTGCTCGTGCCATTGACTTCGAAATGAAACGTCTTGGTGCTGACTGCATGTATGTCGATATTAGCCATAAACCTGCAGAATTTATTGAAAAGCACTTCCCGACCATCTATACGCGCTTGATGGAATTAGGCATCGACATGACCAAGGAGCCTATTCCTGTAGTCCCAGCAGCTCACTATACTTGTGGTGGAGTTATGGTCGATCAAAACGGTCTCTCTGATTTACACAACCTGTATGCGATTGGTGAAGTAAGTTACACCGGCTTGCATGGTGCTAACCGCATGGCTTCAAACTCACTGCTAGAATGTGTGGTTTATGCATGGTCAGCAGCGCAACATATTGTGGCAAATATCGGAAGCGTAGAGTTACCACCAGCATTACCTTGTTGGGATGAAAGCCAAGTGACCAATAGCGATGAAGAAGTCATTATCCAGCACAACTGGCATGAGTTACGCCTGTTCATGTGGGATTACATGGGCATTGTACGTACTGATAAACGCTTAGAGCGCGCAATCCGTCGAATCCAGATGCTACAACAAGAAACTCACGAGTATTACAGTAATTTCCGAGTTTCGAATAACTTGCTTGAACTGCGAAACCTCCTCCAAGTTGCTGAACTGATGGTTCGCTGCGCAATAGAACGCAAAGAGAGTCGAGGTTTACACTATACGCTCGATTACCCTGAGTTAGCGGAAGATAGCGGTCCAACAATATTAGTACCAGAAAAACTGAAATAACTTACAAAAATAAAAAGGAGCCTACGGCTCCTTTTTAAATTGCAATATGATTTTCCTGTAGTCTTCTGCATTGACGCTATCTCTCCAAAGCAGATACCATCGCTGATCAAGTTTCAATAACAGCGCAAATTCAGGCACTATCAACAAAACCTTTCTGCAATGCTTTCGTTGTTTCCCGTGCTGAACCCGCCCATCTTGATAAAAGTCCACTTCACCCAATAAATTGGAAGCAAGCAAACCTCGATCTTGGCTTTGACAGGCAATCCAAATCATCAGGTAGAAACTAGCTACGAGTGGTATTTCACTTATACTAATAAAACAACAGGTCAACACCAACAAAATGGTATTGACCTGTAGAGAAGAATGACTGGGTTTTATGGAAAGCTTAACGAACTTTGCTGAGGTTGTGAGCAACAATTTTATCCACCATCGAAGCGTGACTTAAATTTTCACTGCGACCATGGCCCATGACCCATGAGAATAAATCTGGATCATCACTCTCAAGCAATGAAACGAAATCACGCTGTTCGCTTTCAGTTAGTGCATCAAAGCACTCTTCAAAAAACGGCATGATGACGACATCCAGTTCTAACATGCCACGTCGGCATGCCCATCTAATACGCGCTTTTTCTTCTGCGGTGTACATTCTCATTCCTCACCTGACACATGGATTTTACCCGAGTTTAACAAGCTAACACCTTAACCACCACTATATCAGTCACATTACTATCACACTTTTTGTAGAATGGCATTCATCATACTGAACTTGTAATTTGGGCTAAACATACCCACTTAGCTAAGATAAAAGTTGTTCTGATTGCAGCCAAGCAGGAACAAGACGTAAGATACTGATATCCATTTCAAAGCAAAACAACCAAGGTAAACACTATGGATTGGCTCAATGACTTCGCACCTCTTTCTCTCACCTCTAGCGATGCGCTACCAGAACTAATGCTAACCCATTTAAATTCATGGGGCGTCGTGACACTTGTAGGCGATGACACTAAGTCTTACCTGCAAGGTCAAGTCACTTGTGATGTAGTTCAGCTCGACAAATCCGGCTCTACTTTTGGTGCCCATTGTGATGCAAAAGGTAAGGTATGGTCTGTTTTCCGACTGTTTCATCATAATGACGGTTACGCATTATTTGAACCAAAATCGTTGATTGAAAAACAGATGGCTGAAATAAAAAAATACGCAATTTTCGCCAAAGTTGAGATCACACAAAGCAACGATGCATTACTTGGTTTATTTGGTGAGCAAGCAGAAACAACCATTGATAACATGAGTGAAGAACGAGGTGACGTTCGCCAAATTAGTGGTGGCACCGCAGTAAAAATAGATCAGAAACGTTGGTTACTCTTGCTCGATGAAGGTACTGCAGCATCGTTAGTCAAACAGACTACGGCTAAAAAAGTTGAAGAAAGCTTGTGGCGTCGATTTGATATTGAAGCGGCACTACCGATCTTAGAGCAAAACGATCAATGTGAACACATTCCCCAAGCAATCAACCTACACGCACTCAATGGCATTAGCTTTAAAAAGGGCTGTTATACAGGTCAAGAAACCGTTGCTCGCGCAAAATATCGTGGTATTAACAAACGCGCGATGTTTATTATCAAAGGTCAAGCCGATAATGAGATTGGAGATAACGTAGATCTTGAGCGTGCCGTTGGTGAAAATTGGCGTGGCGCAGGAAAACTGATTGCGCATTATCGCTTCAGTGATGGTGAGACAATTGGTTTAGTCGTACTGCCTAATAATCTTGAGAGCGATACTCAACTACGTTTATCAAGCCAACCTGAGTCGATTTGGTCGATACAGCCATTACCTTACTCGCTCGATGACGAATAATTCATTTAAAACCACGCTTACCGAATACCTTGATCTTCAGCAGGTAAATTACCGCCTGCTGAAACATCAAACCCTCGCGGTTAGCATTGAAGATGCAGCCAATCAGCGTGGTATTCGTCAATCACAAATGGTGAAAGCGATCTTGCTACGCGATATGGGAAATCTGTATGCGTTGGCGTGTGTTCCTGGGGATCAGTCAGTTGACCCTAAAAAAGTTCGTATGATCTTACAATGCCGCCGTATGACCTGCGTTGACTTATCCGCAGTAGAAGCGATAACTGGCTATCAAATCGGTACCGTAACACCACTATTACTCAAGCAACCTATACCGGTAATTTTTGACCATAGTATTTTAAACGAAACAGAAGTAACGATTAGCAGCGGTGATCTTTCAGCCGGAATTGCACTTAGATGCACTGATCTTGTTCAGCTCTGTCACCCAAGGTTCGCAAATATCTGCCGATAGACATCACGGAAACCCAGCCCTACGTTTCATTAATTACCGTCACCTTAGAGATAAATCTCACATCAAAAGGTAAGATGAGTTGAGTATTATTATTCAAATACGAAGCATAAGTAGTCATCAAAGTGTTTTTGTACTAACCTGACAGCACTGTTAACACAACGTTAAATCTATGGGACCAACCCCCCAAATTTGGTTGTTCACATAGAGAATACGATGTTATCAGCGAAAAAGTGAATCCCTGAACATGTGAGGTCATTCGCTTTTTGTGTAATGCATCTGTGACTATTCGCCCGTTTCTCGCGGGCTTTTTTTTGCCTCGATTTTACACTTTTCTAACATGTAATTCATTTCTTATACTATTCTTAATTCTGTCACATGCGTGTGTTTCAATCTATATCAACTGGAATTCGGCACAGTTCCAGCTACAGAACAATAATGAGGAAAAGGTCACGTAAATTTGGACATATATCGGCAGATTTGCTCACGACAACACAAATATCCAAACTGTTACAAATGGCTGCACATTCCCCCATTACTGTCACACTTTTTCAACTGAAGAATTCGTATAATCGTCAGTGCTTGCTAAATATAAAGGATAATTCAATGAGACTGTTTAAGCGCTATACACCAGGTATGATTGCTAAACATATAAGCCGTCTATTTAGAGGAAGTATCTATATCTATGGTGTCGGTAAATTTGAGTTTGATAACGGTAAACTTATCCTGCCAGAACGAGCTGATCGAAGGCACTTCCAAGCCGTTAAAGAAGTGAATCAGGAAATTATGAAATTGCGCTGTGCTTACGCGTAACCTGAAGAAGTATTCAAAAAGGGTTGGTATTTTTACCAACCCTTTTACGTTTATGGCTGAGTTGATGACAATGCGTGCTTAGCGAGCTTGGGCAGTTCACCTTTTAATCCCAATGCACGTTTCATAATTTCATCTTTAGCCCCCGGCAATTGACCTGCCAGCTTCATCCCAATACCTCGAATCAATTTCTTAGCTGGGTTATCCCCTTCAAAAAGATCTTTGAAGCCTTGCATAGCAGCGATCATTTTTGCTGCTTCAGCTTTACGCCAACGCTCATAACCACGTAGGTTACGCTTAGTGCCAATATCTTGCCCTTGTTGCCATAGCCCTAAAACTTCTTGCGCCAAACTTGCGGCATCAAGTAAGCCGAGATTCACTCCCTGACCAGCCAACGGGTGGATGGTATGTGCTGCATCACCAACTAACGCGACTCGATCTGTAACGAAATCGCGCGCGTAACGCATTTTAAGAGGGAAGGAAAAACGCTCACCAATCACTTCACACATGCCTAAACGAGCATCAAATTCAGCGGTTAACGCTTTATTGAACTCATCTTTTTCCATCGTAACTAAACGCTCAGCTCTGCTTGGATCAGTTGACCAAACAATTGAACTCATTTGACTATCGCCCATCGGCAAAAATGCCAATGGCCCTTGGGGAGTAAAGATCTGACGAGCAATCTTCTGGTGCGGCTCTTGAGTCCACACATTTGCCACGATAGCACTGTGCCCATAATCCCAATGCGTCAATGGAATATCCTGCTGACGACGCACCCAGGAGTTCGCGCCATCAGCTCCTACGACTAATTTAGCGGTTAGTGAATGCCCGTTATCTAGGGTTAGCCAGGCCTCACTTTCCCCAATAGCCATGGTTTGGCACTGAGCTGGCATAAACAAGCTCACATTTGATTGTTTTTGTACCTGTTCAAGCAGCGCAAGTTGAATCACACGATTTTCAACAATATGACCTAAGTCTGGCTGAGCCATTTTCTGCGCATCAAATTCGATCCGCGCGAAACTGTCTTGTTCCCACACTTCCATTGCCAGATAAGCTGCAGCACGACGGTCAATAATGCCCTGCCAAGCACCTAAGTTGCGTAATATGGTCTCACTAGAGCGGCTCAAAGCTGATACACGAACATCCGGTAGCTCTGTTATTTTACTCTCAGGAGTTCGGCTTTCGATTACCGCAATTCTCAACTCACTGTCTTTCAAGGCAGCAGCAAGCGAAAGACCTACCATGCCCCCACCTACTATAGCAATATCAACGCTTTGCATCATATTTCTCAATCCTTCTAGGCACTATCGAGCCACTAAACCTAATGTTCGCTGCAGTAATGGCGTTTTAAGCGAAGTGACATTATCCATCAACGCCAAACCTACATTTCGCCCTATACACATCAACGGGTAATCATTGGAAAACAGATCAACCAATGATGATGTCATGGTTATAGTAGCAATACGATCATCTTGTCGACGTTGTTTAAATGCGCTCAACACTGAATATGCACCAACATCTTCTAGAGAGTTAATGACCTCTTCAGCTAAGCTGGCCACATCACGAATACCGAGATTGAAGCCTTGCCCCGCAATAGGGTGCAACGTTTGTGCGGCATTACCGACTATCGCAAAACGATGTGAAGTATTTTTTTCTCGATAGCGCAATAGCAGGGGGTAGCTAGCACGAGTACCAACTTGTGTGAGTTGCCCTAATCGCCAGCCAAAATCCTTTTGTAACTGAGCCAGAAAAGCTTGGTCATCGAGACTAAGTACTTGTTGCGCTACTTCAGGACGTAAACACCATACCAATGAAATACGATCATCACTCATGGGCAGCAAAGCAACCGGTCCTTGTGTTGTAAAACGTTCAAACGCCCGACCTTGATGTGCTTGCTCAGCACGAATATTGGCAATAACTGCTACTTGTTCAAAGTCATGCTCTTTTAGTGCAATCCCGAGCAGATCACAACATGAAGAGACGGCGCCATCAGCGGCGACTAACAATTTACATTGCAGTTGCTCGCCACTTTCAAGCGTGATTACGTTGTTGTCTTGAGTGCGCTCAATCTGGCTAACTGAATCAGGACAAATCAAGCTAATTTTCTCACGATGCTCAAGCTTTTGATGATAGATACGCCCAACATCAGCAAGCTCCACCACATAACCTAAAGCACTGGTTCCAATATCTTGGTGTGCGATATCAGTCATACCAGCGTGAAAACGATCCGAAATATGAATATGCTTTATTGCTGTCGCTATTGGCGCAATATCATGCCAGAGGTTGATCTTATCTAGGATTTGTACCGTTCCAAAAGAAAGCGCTATCGAACGGGAATCAAACCCAGGATGAGATTGATGATCCACGCGAAATGGCTCAACTATCGCGACATTCAGTTTGCCTTGCGACAAGGTATCAAGCGCTAGCGCAAGCGTCATCCCCGCCATGCCACCACCAGCAATTACCACATCAAACTGCTTCATTTAGACAACCCAATTAGTGAATCGTAGGCGCTGATTGAGGCTGAGTTGGCTTCTGACCAAATTCAGCATGAATGGTTAGCACGCATACTTTTACATGCTCAATCACTTGTTCAAGCAAAGTTGCTTGTTCTTGTTGGTCATCTTCTTCATCAATGCCCAGCTTGGCGATCTCTTCTAAATCTGCCAATGCTTCTTTCGTTTCGCTTGACGCTTTTTTCAGTTCAGTTGCCACTAATCCCAATCCAGAGATATAGTGATTAACCCAATCCGCAACACCATCAGCCACATCGAAGAGACTCGCGCTCGCCTCTTCGTCTGGGAGTAATAACGAAAGCTCCATATTGGTACCAGTCATCTCTTGGATCGTTGTATCCAACGTTTGTTGAGCAAGCATTAGTGCTTTGTCCGGCCAGCCCATCCCTTCATTAGTGTAATCAAAAATCAATGGCTGCCAGCTTTTGTCATTTAAATTCAAACCGCCACTTAGCATACCGGTCAACAAGCCGTGTAATTCAGCAGGGTTAACCGCTAAGCCTGCTGATTGCATTTCACTTGCGAAGGTTAAGTAATCTGGAAGAGTGATATTACTCATGGATAAACCTAGTTTTGCTAAAATAATACTTAATCCTACCACTTAGATGGATAAGCTAAAATGTACAACGGGACAATAATGAGCGCCTTTTACACAATTTGCCCAATTACTGTGTCATTACCCTTTGTTTTGCCTTTGTTGCACGGGAAAGACTTGAATCTTAACAAGGCTTTTTCTATAGTTTCCCCCTCGGTGATGGTCTGCATTGTCACCTTAATTAAAGTGTAGAGTGGATATGAGTAGCCAAGCGGTAGAAGTTGAAATATTAGGTAAGTTAACTCGTGTTAACTGCCCAGCGGGTCAGGAAGAAGCGCTGATTCAAGCTGCCAAACGACTAAATGATCGTTTGATAGATATGACAGACAAGACCAAAGTGACCAACGAGGTGCATTTATTGACCATCGCTGCACTGAACTTCTGTTATGACTTGGAAACTCGTGATTCATCCACACAACAACAAGAAGAGTTGCATGGGCGACTTAATGAGCGAATGGAAAAGCTCTCAGCATCCCTTGATGATGCCTTAAGTAAAGTACAGTCAGGAAAGCCGTCTGCTTTGTCTTAAATGATATCTTTATTTGTAGAGTGACTGACTAATCTCCGTGAGTACTGTACAATGTGAGTCCAGTTTTACCCTGGAGTGTGCGTTAGTGAGATTACGTCCCTGAGCCGATAAGCAATCCCAAAGGGTTAGTATTTGACGGCTATTGAGCAAGCTTGGCATGTACCGAGAAGCCTACGGTCATCATTGCTGATCCGCCTTGAACCAGCTGGTTCAAGGGTCAGAATCTCCGACGGCACTCTGGGGTATCCTTTGATACCCCATCTAAAGTGGGCATCAGTATGAACCTATCTCGACAAGAATTTCGTCAGCAAATTCGACAGCAAAGACAACAGCTCTCCGCTCAATTCCAACAACAATCCGGTACTTTACTCGTCGAGCAATGCGCATCTCTTTCAGAACTCGAGCAAGCACATCATATTGCCCTATACCTGAACGTTGATGGCGAGATCGATACCAAGCCGTTAATAGAATGGCTTTGGCAGCAGGGAAAACAGGTCTATTTACCCGTTATTCATCCGTTTTCCAAAGGACATTTACTGTTTCTACACTATCAACCTGAAACTGATATGGTATTAAATCAGTATCGAATCTTTGAACCAAAACTCAATCAAACACTTATAAAACCAACGCAAAAACTGGATTTAATCTTTACTCCACTCGTGGGATTTGATTCTTTTGGGCATCGCCTTGGGATGGGTGGAGGCTACTACGATCGAACCTTAGAACCTTGGTTTAATAATAAATGTGGAGCTAAACCTATCGGTCTCGCGCATGATTGCCAACATGTGTCTAGGTTGCCGATTGAATCTTGGGATGTACCACTACCGAAAATAGTGACACCGAGCAAGATCTGGCAATGGGAAAGTCATGCTTGAGGGTATATAATCCGCCGCGCAAACGTTATCTAAACATCCAGTTAGGAGATGAGCATGACTCAAGATGAAATGAAAAAAGAAGCGGCTTGGGCTGCACTTAAGTATGTAGAGAAAGACAGTATTGTTGGGGTAGGTACTGGCTCTACGGTAAATCACTTCATCGACGCACTTGCCTCTATCAGAGACGACATCAAAGGTGCCGTATCAAGCTCAGAAGCATCAACCGAAAAACTTAAAGCACTAGGTATTGAAGTCTTTGATTGCAACGAAGTCAGCAATCTCGATATCTATGTTGATGGTGCGGATGAAATCAACGCTTATCGCGATATGATTAAAGGCGGTGGCGCGGCTCTAACGCGCGAAAAAATCGTTGCTGCAATTTCAGACAAGTTCATTTGTATCGTTGATGACACAAAAGCAGTCGATATTCTTGGTCAGTTTCCACTTCCAGTTGAAGTCATTCCTATGGCACGCTCTTACGTTGCCCGTGAATTAGTAAAACTAGGCGGCGATCCAGCTTACCGTGAAGGTGTGATTACCGACAACGGCAACGTGATCCTTGATGTTCACAACATGCAAATCGTCAACCCGAAAGAAATGGAACGTGCAATCAACGCGCTTCCTGGTGTTGTTACTGTGGGTCTATTTGCGGCGCGTGGTGCAGATGTAGTTATCACAGGCACACCAAATGGTCCAAAAATCGAAGAATAATAGAAAAATTGCCGTGGATTTATTAATCCGTTAGTGCTTTATTTCTGTCATTTCATTACAAGCGGTCCCAAATGGGACCGCTTTTATATTTTATTAGCCTAAAAATTATTCTTTATTCCGTAATTTTCTTACCCAAACCATTTTTTTTTTGTTAACTTAGTGGATAGAAGACGCACAAGGAAAACGTTTGCGCTCCTATGAAAGACGGTTAACTAACGTTCTTTTTAGCCGCTTTAATGCAATGTGCGCCAGTTAAGCCCCCTTTCCCCATTTTAAGGACGACGATAATGGCCAAAGTTTCACTGGAAAAAGATAAAATAAAAATACTGCTCTTAGAGGGGCTCCACCCATCTTCAGTAGAAGTTTTACAAGCAGCGGGTTATAGCAACATCGAATACCACAAAGGCTCATTGCAAGAAAAAGAGTTGATTGAAGCGGTTAAGGATGTGCATTTTATTGGCATCCGCTCGAGTACCAATCTATCTAAAAAGGTAATTGATGCTGCAGAAAAATTAGTGGCTATTGGTTGTTTTTGTATTGGCACTAACCAAGTCGACCTAAATGCCGCCGCGATTCGTGGTATTCCTGTATTTAACGCCCCGTTCTCGAATACTCGCAGTGTTGCTGAATTGGTCCTTGGACAAATTTTACTGCTCGTTCGCGGTATACCTGAGAAAAATGCACTTGCTCACCGTGGTATTTGGAAAAAGAGTGCAGATAACTCTTACGAAGCTCGTGGTAAGCGTCTCGGTATCATTGGTTATGGTCACATTGGTACTCAGCTAGGCATCATCGCTGAAAACTTGGGCATGCGCGTCTACTACTACGATATAGAGAATAAGCTATCTCTAGGTAACGCAACTCAAGTCGCGACTATGAGTGAGCTACTCAACAAGTGTGACATCATATCATTACACGTGCCTGAAACACCTGAAACCAAGAACATGATGGGTTCAGATGAGTTTGCACGAATGAAACCGGGTTCTATCTTTATCAATGCGGCTCGTGGAACGGTTGTCGATATTGAAGCACTTTGTCATTCACTCGAATCTGGTCACCTATCAGGCGCCGCTATCGATGTTTTCCCAGTTGAACCGAAGACAAATGCTGATTTATTCGAATCACCACTGCAAAAGTATGACAATGTCATTCTAACGCCGCATGTAGGTGGTTCGACTCAGGAAGCACAAGAAAACATCGGTGTTGAGGTTGCGGGCAAATTAGCTAAATACTCAGATAATGGTTCTACCTTATCAAGTGTTAACTTCCCAGAGGTTGCATTGCCAGAACACCGTAATTGTTCACGTTTATTGCACATTCACCAAAACCGCCCTGGTATCATGACGCAAATTAACACCATCTTCGCCGAAGAAGGGATTAACATTGCTGGTCAGTACCTACAAACGGCAGCAGACTTTGGTTATGTCGTAATTGATGTTGAAACCGAGCGTTCAGAAGAAGCACTAGAAAAGCTCAAAGGTATCGAAGGCACTATTCGTGCGCGTATCCTACATTAAGCCTTTTTCTTAGTGTTAAAAAAACCACCGGATTTTCGGTGGTTTTTTAGTTCTGTTCGATAATAAACAATAAATCAAAGTTTGAGAGCTCGTTCACCTCGAGCAATCCCTACCACACCACTCCGCGCAACTTCTATCACATCTGTAACTTCTGAAAGCGCTTGGATAAATGCATCCAATTTTTCGCTAGTACCAGTAAGCTGAACTGTATATTGCGCGGCGGTCACATCGACAATTTGACCACGGAAAATATCTGCGGTGCGCTTCACCTCTGCGCGAGCAAAACCGCTGGCTTTAACTTTAACCATCAGCAATTCACGTTCGATGTGATCAAGCTCTGTGACTTCTTGCACTTTGAGTACGTCTATCAATTTATGCAATTGCTTTTGAATTTGCTCTAGCTGCATATCATCTGAAATCGTCGTGATGTTTAGGCGAGAAAGCGTTTCATCATCCGTTGGCGAAACCGTGAGTGACTCAATATTATAGCCACGTTGTGAGAATGTACCCACAACTCGAGACAACGCTCCTGGTTGGTTTTCCAATAGCAGTGAAATAATATGTCTCATATTAGGTACGCTCCGTCTTGCTTAGCCACATCTTATCCATACCCTCACCCTTGATTTGCATTGGGTATACATGTTCAGTTTCATCAACGTTGATATCGACAAACACTAATCTGTCTTTCAATTCTAAAGCCTGCTTTAAGCCTGCCTCAAGTTGATCGGGTGTTTCGATGCGAATACCCACATGACCATACGCTTCTGCAATGGCAGCAAAATCCGGTACCGAACTCATATATGAGTTGGAATGACGACCCTGATAAATAATATCTTGCCACTGCTTAACCATGCCCAAAAATCTATTATTTAAATTAATTATTTTCACGGGAATGTCGTATTGCATTGCCGTTGATAGCTCTTGTATATTCATTTGAATACTGCCATCACCAGTCACCACCACAACTTCTTCATCTGGTTTTGCAAATTTGACTCCCATGGCGGCTGGTAAACCAAAGCCCATAGTGCCAAGACCGCCGGAGTTGATCCAACGACGTGGCTTATCAAAAGGGTAATAAAGCGCTGCAAACATCTGATGTTGACCAACATCAGATGCAACATAAGCATCACCGTTGGTCAGCTTATGCAGCGTCTCAATCACTTGCTGTGGCTTGATACGCTCTGATGAAGTGTCGTAACTCAAGCACTTCTTATCACGCCAAGTTTGGATTTCATCCCACCAAGCTTTCAGTGCTTGCTCATCATTGGTTCCACCTTGCTCCACCAGCAAATTAACCATCGATTCCAAGACCTTATCGGCAGAGCCTACAATAGGCAGATCCACCTTAACGTTTTTAGAGATCGATGAAGGATCGATATCAATGTGCATGATCTTGGCATTCGGGCAATATTTTTCTAAATTGTTCGTAGTACGGTCATCAAAACGAACACCTACCCCAAAAATAAGATCAGCGCCATGCATTGCCATATTCGCTTCATAAGTACCATGCATACCAAGCATACCAAGGGCATTTTTATGTGTTCCCGGAAACGCGCCTAGTCCCATCAAGGTGCTCACAACTGGCAAATTAAGTGTCTCAGCAAGCTTATACAGTAACGCATCCGCTTCAGAAATGACCGCTCCTCCACCAACATAGAGTACAGGTTTTCTTGCTTCTAGAAGGGCTTTTAATGCCTTTTTGATCTGGCCTTTATGTCCCGTTGTCGTCGGTTTATAAGAGCGCATTGAAATGGTTGCAGGGTATTCATATGGCAGTTTGATTAACGGGTTGAGTATATCTTTCGGTAAATCAATCACAACTGGACCAGGACGCCCCGTCGTTGCGATATAAAATGCTTTTTTAACTGTCTCAGGAATGTCTTCTGCTTTCTTAACTAAAAAGCTATGTTTGACCACCGGACGTGACACACCGACGATATCGCATTCTTGGAAAGCATCATTACCAATTAGGTTATTTGGCACATTCCCAGAAATAACAATCATTGGAATTGAATCCATGTATGCAGTGGCGATACCAGTAATGGTATTGGTTGCACCGGGCCCTGAGCAAACCAACACGACTCCGGGTTTACCCGTTGCGCGTGCGTAACCATCAGCCATATGCGTAGCAGCTTGTTCGTGCCGAACGAGGACATGTTTGATCTGGTCGGTTTTAGCATGAAGTGCGTCATATATATCCAGCACGGAACCGCCTGGATAACCGAAAATTTGCTCAACACCTTCTTCGATAAGAGACTGAATGATCATCTCATTACCGGACAACATTGCTGCCATATTATTCTCCTTATCTGCATCCAACCAATCAGGTCAATAGGCTGGGCAGTCATCACATAGTCTAGGGCTTACTTTTAGCCTAATAGAAAGACTTCCACTTCTTCTCTATGCCTTGAGTTTTGTCATAACAAAACACAAGATACCGCAACAAATGTAACGTTTTATTTTCAAGGAATCTATGGCGACTTTTCTCTCATTACTCACAGTATGTTGATAAATAGTCCAATAACAGTGTAATTACTATGCCATTACACCTCATCTAGCATCTAATCATGACAACACCCACAAAAAAGGTGGATAATTTTTCATCAATATAATGAAACGATAGATAAAAAAATCCCCAGCGCAAAGCTGGGGATCTCAATTGTAAATTAACGATGACAAGGACTATTTTTCAGATGACTTTTTACCTGATGATTTATCGTTATACATCTCTTCAATTTCATCTTGGTATTTGTCGTGAATCACTTTACGGCGTAATTTCTGCGTTGGCGTTAATTCACCATCATCCATAGAAAATGCTTTCGGCAACAATTTAAATTTCTTCACTTGCTCAAATTTAGCCAATTCACGTTGCAAATCGTTTACACGTTTCTCAAGCATTTCAATAATCTGGTTGTGCTTAATTAGCTCAACGCGATCGTGATATTTGATATTCAGCTCTTTCGCGTACTCTTCTAAGCTGTCATAACACGGAACGATTAATGCGGATACAAACTTACGCGTGTCGGCAATAACTGCAATCTGTTCGATGAAATGATCTTTACCAATAGCGCCTTCGACCACTTGCGGAGCAATGTATTTACCATTGGAGGTTTTCATTAGCTCTTTAATTCGGTCAGTAATAAACAGGTTACCATTCTCATCGATATGACCCGCATCACCGGTTTTAAGGAAACCATGCTCATCAAATGTTTGTGCCGTCTCTTCTGGCATCTTGTAATAGCCACGCATCACCATTGGACCGCGAACCAATATTTCGTTGTTCTCGCCAATTTTAACTTGCGCGTTTGGCATCGACATGCCAATAGAATCAGGGTTAAAGCATTTATCATCCCAGCAAGAGACTGTCGCTGTGGTTTCGGTCATACCGTAACCTAACTTAACGTTAATACCGATCGCGTGAAAAAATCGACCAATTGTCTCGTCAAGCTTCGCACCACCACATGGCATAAAATTAATACGCCCACCAAGCAAAGCACGCAGTTTAGATAGCACGATTTTATCTGCCAGCTTATGCGATTTTTTCAGCATTAGGGACGGCTTTCGACCTTCCTGATGACATACCGCCATTTTAGCTCCCATGTTAACCGCCCAGGTAAACATCACTTTGCGAGCAAATGGGGCTTTGGCTACTTTCTCGTGGATAGCTGAGAATATTTTCTCATAGAAGCGTGGTACAGCACTCATCACTGTCGGACTAACTTCGCTTAATGCATCTCGGACTTGCATTGTATCTTGCAGATAACAGTTAGTTGCGCCCTTATACAATACATAAAAAGTCCACGCGCGTTCAAATACGTGTGATAACGGGAGAAATGCCAAAGATACATCGTCTTGAGAAAGGCTTAAACGTTCATCGTGACCTTGTAGCTGAGCACCAATGTTGGTGTAATCAAGCATTACGCCTTTAGGCTGACCTGTCGTACCTGAGGTATAAATCAAGGTAAGGAGATCATCAGGGTTCGCTTGTTCAAGTCGCTCTTCAAGTTCGGCTTGGTGCGTTTGATTGCCTTTAGCAATAAACTCATCCCAACCTATCGCGAACTCGTAGCCGTTCATATCGATGCCTTTTGACATCGCAACGATCAATTCTAGTTGCTCGCATTGCTCAAAAATAGATACAGCTACATCGAACTGAGATTGTTCACCGACAAAGAGTACCTTTACATCCGCGTTTTGCAGAATATAAGTAGATTGCCCAGCGGTATTTGTTGGGTAAATAGGCACGATAACACCACGCAATTGCATTGCGGCGAAATCAGCAATCGTCCATTGCGGCATGTTGTTAGAGAAGATCCCTATCTTATCTTGTACTCGGAATCCCTGAGACAATAACGCAAGTGAAATAGCATCCACTTGTTGACCAAACTGCGCCCAGCTAATGCTCTGCCATACACCTTCTACTTTATGCTTAAGTGCAGTGCGTTCTTTACCTTTAGCAAATTGCTCTCGAACTCGTTTAACGATGTGAAAATCTAAATTGGCCATCTTGTCTACCTTTAAGCGTACACCTGTAAGCTTTTTGCGCGCACAAGTGTACATTTCAAGCAAAAAAAGGCAACTGACACGTATCAAAATTATATGAAAAAGCCTCGCTACAAATGCTTGTTTGAGGATTTTTTATCCTAAGATGTATATCAGTCGCAGATAGCCTGATCTCTTGGTCGATGTTTAACCATTTATAATTCAGCAGCTTGTACTATATGCCGCTGCTATTTCATTTCTCGACATACTTCCATCAACCGATCTCGTAACCAAATATGTCCTTGATCTTTTTCATTCGACTCATGCCAACTCAAGTAACCACTGATGGTTTTGTTGCTTAATGGCGTCGCAATTATTTGCAATAACTCTTTATTCGCAGCGTTCTCTACTACCCATCGAGGAGCAATCGAAATTAACTCTGACTGCCCTATAACATACAACAAGTTACTAAGGCTTGTTCCTTCATAGTAAGCTGCAATATCCACACCTTGGTACGCCTGCTCAGAGATCGCTTGATCACCATTTACTTGCGACAATTTCGCGTGACGTTCATTAAGCAATGCTTCAACCGTTATTGCCTGCTGAATACGTGGGTGACACTTACTAGCCACTACCACAAGCTCGTCTTTAAACAACTCAACATTTTGCACTCCTTGGGCGTTAAAGCTGCGGTAATCAATGACGACATCAACCGTCTGATTACGCATTCGACCTGCTATCTGGCTGTCGAATTCAGCATCAAGGTGAAGTTTTACCTCGGGTGCATGTTGGTGGATATACGCCATGATTCTTGGAGCAAAGCGCATATCGCAAGGGCTACAAAGAGATAAGTTAAATTGGCGCACAGACGTTTCCGCGGCAAAATCAGCGCTTGGCAACTGGTTGCGGATAAGCTGCAATGCTTGACGGATAGGAATAAATAACTGCCTTGCTCTCTGCGTTGGCTGAATACCACGCCCTTGACGAATAAACAGTTCATCACTAAACATCACTTTCAAACGCGCTACAGCATTACTTACCGCGGGTTGGGACATACCTAAATTGTGTGCCGCGCGAGTGATGTTTTGCTCTTGCATTACTGCATCAAACACAGTCAATAGATTAAGGTCGACACTTCTCAGCACGGTTTCCATGCGGTTGGTCAGGTGAGTATTTACAGTATCTTTGGTATCAGTCATCAATCGTATCCCTATCATGTTATGCCGCATAAAATTGATAAAATCAAAGCCGCTTGCTTTTATCTAATTTGGACATTAGTAATTATTCATTTTGTAGATAATTGCTTAGTGATTGAGACTATTGACTAATTGATTATCGATTAGCAAATAGATTGATAATTAATCATAATTTTTTATTATAAATACAGTTTAATGCTTATAGTTCAACGCTTTAGAGTAATTATAAAAAAGACTAAATTGATGTTTTTACACAATTTCAGAGTGCTAAGCGCTTGTTCAGGAATGAGAGAGAGGCATCGAACCATGAACGAAAGACTAGATAAAACGAAGGAGCATTGCGTTGACCGCATCGCTAGCAATATCCACTTTGCTCAACAGCAGCTCTAGTAGTTGCTTAGTGCAATCACAATGATAGTGTCGATGAAATGGTTACAGCTCACTGAGAATACGTCGGCACAATCAATCGCATTACTCCATTTATAAAACATACTGTTACAGCCATATTTGTGCGTATTTCCCCGAGAAGAAAGTGTGCACTGAGCAGATGAGTGTAAAAAAAATAACCAATTTCGGCTTTTACGGTTGACTCATACACCTGAGTACGGTACTAATTCTATTAACGTAAATATGTGGTTTCATTAACTCTCATAGGAAGTAGTTAACAATGATGAACTGTATCTCTATCCTGCAAAGCCTCCTCCTGATCGTGAACCAATCGCGCGGGTAGGCTGTGGAAGGGAAATAACCACACGAATTACACAAGACCCGCATCAAAATGCGGGTTTTTTTATGTTCAAATACTGGAAGTAATCGTTTAAATCCCTGTCTTTGCGGATAAACGAATTAAAAGGAAGCAACTATGAATGATCAGGTCATTATATTCGACACAACATTGCGTGATGGCGAGCAAGCATTGTCAGCCAGTTTAACCGTAAAAGAGAAACTGCAAATAGCTTATGCGTTAGAACGTCTCGGTGTTGACGTAATTGAAGCTGGCTTTCCTATTTCTTCTCCAGGCGATTTTGAGTCGGTACAAACCATTGCGCGTAACATAAAAAACAGCCGCGTTTGTGCTCTTGCTCGTGCTGTACCGAAAGACATTGATGTTGCTGCTGAATCATTAAAAGTCGCTGACGCTTTCCGTATTCATACTTTCATTTCTACCTCTACCGTTCACGTTCAAGACAAGCTTCGTCGCAGTTACGATGACGTCGTAGAGATGGGGGTCAAAGCCGTAAAACACGCACGCCAGTATACCGATGATGTCGAGTTTTCGTGTGAAGACGCTGGTCGTACACCTATCGACAACCTGTGCCGCATGGTCGAAGCCGCAATCAATGCAGGCGCAACCACAGTTAATATCCCCGATACAGTCGGCTACACCGTACCAAACGAATTTGGCGGCATCATCCAATCACTATTTAACCGTGTGCCGAACATCGACAAAGCAATCATCTCAGTACACTGCCATGATGACCTAGGTATGTCGGTTGCTAATTCTATTGCAGCAGTACAAGCGGGGGCTCGTCAGGTTGAAGGGACTATCAATGGTCTTGGTGAGCGCGCTGGTAACTGCTCTCTTGAAGAAATAGCGATGATCATTAAAACCCGCCAAGAGCTACTTGGGGTGCAAACCGGTCTAAATCATGATCAGATCCACCGTACAAGTAAATTGGTGAGCCAACTGTGTAACATGCCAATTCAAAGTAACAAAGCCATCGTCGGAGCGAATGCTTTTAGCCACTCTTCAGGTATTCACCAAGACGGAATGCTAAAGAATAAAAACACCTATGAGATCATGACTCCCGAATCGATTGGACTAAAGAATAAAGCGCTGAACCTAACCAGTCGTAGTGGCCGGGCTGCGGTGAAAAGCCATATGGATGCTATGGGCTATAAGGCGGAAGAGTACAACCTAGATACCTTGTACACCGACTTTTTAAAGCTTGCCGATCGCAAAGGGCAAGTCTTTGACTACGACTTAGAAGCATTAATGCACTTCGCAAACTTACGTGAAGAAGATGACTTCTACAAATTGAACTACCTTAGCGTTCAATCGGGTAGCGTTATGGCAACGACCAGCATCAAAATTTTGTGTGGTGACACAGAAAAAAGTGAAGCTGCTGTAGGAAATGGGCCGGTTGATGCCCTTTACCAATGTATTTATCGCGTAACAGGTTACGATATTGTGCTTGATAAGTTTGATCTGACTGCCAAAGGCGAAGGCGAAGATGGTTTAGGTCAGGCGGATATTATTGCCAACTACAAAGGTCGTAAATATCACGGTACTGGCGTATCAACAGATATCGTAGAAGCTTCAGGTCAGGCGCTACTGCACGTCATTAACAGCATTCACCGTGCTAACGAAATTGAAGACATTAAGCAGAAAAAGATCGCCACTGTATAGGATGACAATCAAGCGTTGCAATAACGCTTGGTAAAATTAAAAAGCAACACAACGCTATAATAATTAAAGGATTAACATGACTGACAAGACTTACAAGATCGCGGTATTAGCTGGCGATGGTATTGGACCAGAAGTAATGGTACAAGCCAATAAAGTATTAGATGCGATTGAGACTAAGCATGGTATTACTTTCCATCGTGATGCTCACGATGTTGGCGGCATTGCAATTGACAACCATGGCAGCCCTCTTCCAGAGAGCACGATAAAAGCGTGTGAAGAGTCTGATGCAGTGCTATTTGGTTCCGTTGGTGGACCAAAGTGGGAACACCTGCCACCAAACGATCAACCAGAGCGTGGAGCTCTTCTTCCTCTACGTAAGCACTTCCAGCTATTTTGTAACCTTCGTCCGGCACAAATTCATGCAGGTCTTGAAGCATTCTCTCCTCTACGCGCCGACATTTCAGGGCGTGGCTTTGACATTGTAGTTGTACGTGAACTAACTGGCGGGATTTACTTCGGGCAGCCAAAAGGTCGTGAGGGTGAGGGCGCAAATGAAAAAGCGTTTGATACCGAAATCTATCATCGCTTTGAAATTGAACGTATAGCCAAGATCGCATTTGAATCCGCACGTTTACGTAATCAAAAAGTCTGTTCTATTGATAAGGCGAACGTTTTACAAAGCTCGATATTATGGCGTGAAGTCGTGGAAGAGATTGCCAAAGACTACCCAGACGTTGAGTTAACACACATGTACATCGACAACGCGACGATGCAGCTTATCAAGGATCCTGCACAATTTGACGTAATGCTATGTTCTAACATTTTCGGCGATATTATCTCCGATGAATGCGCAATGATCACCGGGTCCATGGGCATGCTTCCTTCTGCGAGCTTGAACGAAAGCAAATTCGGTCTATATGAACCTGCAGGTGGTAGTGCACCTGACATTGCAGGAAAAAATATTGCCAATCCTGTCGCTCAAATTTTGTCTGCCGCGCTAATGCTGCGTTACAGCCTAGGCGAAGAGGCGGCTTCCCAAGACATTGAGTCCGCAGTAAGCCAAGCGCTTGCAGCCGGTGAGCTAACGGCAGATCTAGCCGGGAAAGCACCGGCACTATCTACATCAGAAATGGGTGATAAAATCGCTAGCTACATTCTAAATTCATAATAACAAGGACGTAATGAGCAATGGGCAAAACACTATATGAAAAAGTCTACGACGCACATGTTGCTGTCGCGGCTGAGGGTGAAACCCCTATTTTGTATATCGACCGGCATTTAGTGCACGAAGTCACCTCTCCACAAGCATTTGATGGATTACGCGAAAAAGGTCGCAAGGTTCGTCAGGTAAATAAAACGTTTGCAACGATGGATCATAATGTCTCAACCACAACCAAAGACATTAATGCTTCAGGCGAGATGGCTCGCATTCAAATGGAGACACTATCAAAAAACTGTGAAGAATTTGGCGTAACTCTTTACGACCTTAACCATAAGTACCAAGGTATCGTACACGTAATGGGGCCTGAATTAGGTATTACGCTGCCAGGTATGACGATCGTTTGTGGTGATTCACATACAGCAACCCATGGTGCATTTGGTTCATTAGCCTTTGGGATTGGTACATCGGAAGTTGAACATGTTCTGGCTACGCAAACGCTAAAGCAATCGCGTGCAAAAACCATGAAAATTGACGTTCAAGGTAAAGTCGGTGCGGGTATCACAGCTAAAGATATCGTACTCGCTATTATAGGAAAGACGACTGCGGCAGGCGGTACTGGTTATGTAGTTGAATTTTGTGGTGAAGCCATTCGTGATTTGACCATGGAAGGACGTATGACCGTTTGTAACATGGCAATTGAATTAGGCGCAAAAGCTGGACTAGTTGCACCTGACAACACCACTTTCGATTATATTAAGGGGCGTAAATTCTCTCCGACTGGCGCCAATTGGGATGCAGCAGTAGAGTACTGGCGAACCCTCAGTACAGACGAAGATGCTAAGTTTGACGCGGTAGTAACGCTTCAAGCCGCGGATATCAAACCTCAAATCACTTGGGGAACAAATCCTGGTCAAGTGATAGCGGTTGATGAACCCATTCCGACACCCGCTAGCTTTTCTGATCCTGTCGAAAAGGCATCAGCTGAGAAAGCACTGGCTTACATGGGGTTAGAAGCAGGTAAGTCACTATCAGACTATTCAATTGATAAAGTATTTGTCGGTTCTTGTACTAACTCCCGTATCGAAGATATGCGCGCGGCAGCCGAAGTTGCCAAAGGGCGTAAAGTCGCTTCACATGTCCAAGCGCTAATTGTGCCGGGCTCAGAACAAGTGAAAGCTCAAGCCGAAGCGGAAGGCTTAGACACAATCTTTAAAGCAGCTGGATTTGAGTGGCGTTTACCAGGTTGCTCAATGTGTTTAGCAATGAACAATGATCGTCTAGGTCCTCATGAGCGCTGTGCTTCTACATCAAATCGTAACTTCGAAGGCCGCCAAGGTCGTGATGGTCGTACCCATCTAGTAAGCCCAGCAATGGCTGCTGCCGCCGCTATCGCGGGTCATTTCGTTGATATTCGTGAGCTGGACTAAGGAGAGTCAAACATGTCAGGTTTTAAACAACATACAGGTTTGGTTGTACCGCTAGATGCCGCCAACGTCGATACCGATGCCATCATTCCAAAACAGTTCCTACAAAAGGTTTCTCGCTTAGGTTTTGGTCAGCATCTTTTCCATGATTGGCGCTTTCTTGATGACGCAGGTAAACAACCAAATCCTGAATTCATAATGAATGCCGACCGCTATCAAGGTGCTTCTATTTTATTAGCTCGCGAAAATTTTGGTTGTGGTTCTTCACGTGAACACGCCCCATGGGCTCTTGCTGATTATGGTATCAAAGCAATGATCGCCCCGAGTTTTGCTGATATTTTCTATGGCAACTCAATCAATAATCAAATGGTACCCGTTCGTCTAACTGATCACGAAGTCGATGAAATATTCCAATATGTACAAGCTAACGAAGGTGCAGAGATTGAAGTTGATCTAGAAGCACTACTAGTACGTGCAAATGGAAAGGAATACCATTTTGAAATCGATTCATTCCGACGTCATTGCTTACTAAACGGTTTGGATAATATCGGGCTTACCCTGCAGCATGAAGACAAAATCGCTGCATACGAAGCAAATATACCAAGCTTTTTAGTTTAACCATCGAGAAGTCAAAGGCTGGTGATATACCAGCCTTTTTTTATTTCTAGTGAAAGTATCACCCCGTCATTTCGGTCTAAATAATCAGTTATTCTAAATATCTATACTCAAGAAAATTGAAGGTGCAGGTAGGCGGCAAGTAAGAAAGCTCCCTGAGCATAGGTGAACGATGTGATTGGGCCGCACGAACACAGCCAACACCGCTGCAACTTCAAGTATGACGGGGATATAATTTTAAATTCATAACTTCGAGTGCACCGATGAATAAACTAGCAATTTTGAGTCTAACTCTATTTTCTCTACCTATTTACGCCGCGCCCAAGTCCGATCTATGGGTATACTGGCAACAAAGTAATGAAAATAGTCATGCCGAGATATCACACCAAGCATGGCAAGAGATTCTAACTCGTCATATATCTATTGATGGGCAACATCACCTTTTTTCGTACCAATCAGTTACCACTGAAGAACAACATAAGCTTGATCGATATTTAACTAGCCTCTCAGAGGTAGATCCTCGCAAATTTTCAAAAGCAGAGCAGTACGCTTACTGGGTTAACCTTTATAATGCCGCAACGATAGATCTGATCCTCGAAGAATATCCCATCGATTCGATCACAAAGTTAGGGGGATTTTTCAGTTTTGGACCTTGGGATGAAGACGTCATTACCATTAATGGTAAGGCGCTGTCATTGAATGATATCGAACACCGAATTCTACGTCCTATTTGGCAAGACCCTCGAACCCACTATGCTGTCAATTGTGCAAGCCTTAGCTGCCCAAACCTGCAAACCAAAGCATTCACTGCAAAAAATAGTGAACAACTGTTAAATAATGCGGCAAAAGCATTTATTAACAGCAATAAGGGGGTTGAAATTGAAGGTAATACGTTGGTTTTGTCATCAATTTACGATTGGTTTTCTGAAGATTTTTTGATTGATGGCGGTGTACAGAAACACTTAAATAAGTACCGTACAAATCTAGAAGATGTCTCTGGTTCATTTACATACCAGTACGACTGGTCACTCAATGATAAGCCCTAGATAAAGCGCTAGGTTTCAGATACGAAAAAGCCCCGACCATATAGTCGAGGCTTAGAAATATTACCTGGCGATGTCCTACTCTCACATGGGGAGACCCCACACTACCATCGGCGCTACTTTGTTTCACTTCTGAGTTCGGCATGGAATCAGGTGGGTCCAAAGCGCTATGGTCGCCAAGAAAATTCTTTTATAGCTGGTGCTGATACCCAGAATCGAACTGGGGACCTCATCCTTACCAAGGATGCGCTCTACCGACTGAGCCATATCAGCACACTAAATTATTTGTCCTTTAGGACTAAAAAAGCCCGCTCTTAAACGGGCTCTTTTATCAAATTTAAAGCCTGGCGATGTCCTACTCTCACATGGGGAGACCCCACACTACCATCGGCGCTATTGCGTTTCACTTCTGAGTTCGGCATGGAATCAGGTGGGTCCGCAACGCTATGGTCGCCAAGCAAATTCTTACTTTACTTTCAGTTTTGAAAACTGAAGGCAAAAAATCTGGAAAGCTGGTTTCTCTAAAATAGAGAGTAAAGTTCTATTACACATTCAATGTTCTTGCATTGAGTCCACAAAACCCCTTGGGTGTTGTATGGTTAAGCCTCACGGGCAATTAGTACAGGTTAGCTCAATGCCTCGCAGCACTTACACACCCTGCCTATCAACGTTCTAGTCTCGAACAACCCTTTAGGGCACTTAAAGTGCCAGGGAGAACTCATCTCAAGGCTCGCTTCCCGCTTAGATGCTTTCAGCGGTTATCGATTCCGAACTTAGCTACCGGGCAATGCCATTGGCATGACAACCCGAACACCAGAGGTTCGTCCACTC
>NZ_JAKJTB010000017.1:0-161111 GCF_050337565.1 Vibrio kasasachensis
GTTTAATTGCGTGTTTGACGGTGGTTTTCGTTTCAAGTTTTCTGCCAAGTTTGGTTAAGGTTAAATCAGAACCATTGAGAACGCTTTTAGTGGCAAGTATAAGAGATCTAAGTCGTTTTTTGTGAATATTAGGGCATTGGTCTTCAAGAGTTTGCTGTAGAATTTGAATATCGCGCATCGTTAGGTATCCCTATTAAATCCATTTGATAAGGTGTGTTTTTGGCGAAATTCATTAGATCAGAATGAGCGATGCGCGTCTACTCATTGTTTTTGTTGGAAATTATGAGGGGATTCCCGAGGCAGCGGTGTTGGCAGTACCTTCAAGTTTATTGGGTATATATAAAGTAATAACTGATGTTCAAAGGTGAGCCAAATGGCTCACCTTTTTTTTATAATCATATGAAGATGATATGACTCTAGTTTATATCAATACTATTAAATATAAATAATAGTGATTTATTCCCGCCAAATTCGTGTAATCATATCAAGAAGTGTGTTTCTTGAACCTTTTTAGGTTAAAGATTTTAATGAAAAATGAGTTGGTTTTGATGCTGTTACTCATTTTAGTCGTTATTAAAAATAATCTAATTCTCTATATAAGCTCGCTCATTACATTAACATAATGACACAAGGTTAGATATTTCCCCTTAACCTTGCATCGGTATTAGTTATCATTTGTATTGACGTTGTCCCATATTATCTTTAATTGGTATCCAATTTGACTTTCTTTGTTTCCATTCTGGTTGTAATGGCATTGCCCAAAAAGCCCGTTCTTATTTAATGCATTGTTTTTATAGAAATAATTATTTTGACCGTATTTTTGATGTGGTTGTTCGTCACAAATGATGCGGGCTTGTTAATAGGTGTAAATAATTAGCGATAGTAAGAGAGTTAAAAAGCTCTAAAATAAATTCCACAGCAAGGACATAAAAAGTGGATGCTTGGTAATGAATATTACTAGCAGTACAAATAGCAATAATAACTATTAGTGAACAATATCATGTTAAATCTGATTATCTCTACAATACCTATTATCCTTTTAATTTGGATGATGACGAAAAAGAATGCTTTACCATCACACTTTGCTCTACCTATTACCGCATTATTAGTTGGAACACTTCAATTATTTTATTTTGGTTCAGATATTACCAATATTACTGCAAATATAATTGCAGGTAGCCTTTCAGCTATTACGCCAATATCAATTATCGCAGGCGCTATTTTATTAAATCGTACTATAGCGCTATCTGGTGCAGAAACAGTTATTCGTCATTGGTTAGAGAGTATTAGCCGTAACCAAATCGCGCAGCTGATGATCATTGGTTGGGCATTTGCCTTCATGATAGAAGGTGCATCAGGGTTTGGTACACCAGCGGCAATTGCCGCTCCTATTTTAGTTGGCTTAGGGTTTCCTCCTCTTCGAGTGGCGATGCTGGCATTGATCATGAACTCTGTACCGGTCTCGTTTGGTGCGGTTGGTACGCCGACTTGGTTTGGTTTTGGTGGCTTGAGTTTAGATGAGGCATCGCTTTTAACTATTGGACAATACTCAGCATTTTTACATGCAGTGGCCGCGATTGTCATTCCTGTCATCGCGCTTAGCTTTGTCGTCAATTGGCGTTCAATTACCCGCAACTTCATCTTTATTCAATTAAGTATTTTCTCTTGTACTGTGCCTTATTTGTTGTTTGCCCAGTGGAACTATGAATTTCCAGCTTTAGTTGGCGGCGCGATTGGTTTATCGCTTTCTATCCTGCTGGCTAAATTTAATATTGGTATGGAAAAACCAAGTGAAACTAATCAAGAGCCAACCGCTAAAATTCCGTTTGGACAAGTGTTTAAAGCGATGAGCCCAACACTGTTGTTGATTGCTATTTTGATTGTTACACGAATTCAGCAACTGGGTATCAAGGCTTTGCTTGTTGATGCGACACCAATGCTGCATTTCAACTTAGGTTGGTTTGGTGAATTTACAATCAGCAACGCGCTAATTATCAAGTTTGCCCATATTTTAGGCACTGACACCAGTTGGGCTTATAAGACACTTTATGTGCCAGCCCTGATTCCATTTTTCCTTGTGGTTATCATTTCTGCTTTTATTTTTGGCATGTCCAAATCACAGCTCAAGCAGGTGTTTACTGAAACGGGAAGCCGAATCAAAGTGCCATTTATTGCCCTTGTTGGCGCGCTGATTATGGTTAAGTTCATGATGATGGGCGGTGAGAACTCACCAATTATGACGACAGGACGAGCGTTTTCTGATCTTACAGGGACCAACTGGCAGTTCTTCGCATCTTACCTAGGTGCGCTAGGAGCGTTCTTCTCTGGTTCGGCAACCGTATCTAACCTGACGTTCGGCGGAATTCAACAGAGTATTGCGCAGAATGTCGGCTTGTCAGAGCATCTTGTTTTAGCGCTTCAATCGGTTGGCGGTTCAATGGGTAATATGGTGTGTATTAATAACATCATCGCCGTATCGACCATTCTCGGTATCTCGAACAAAGAAGGTTACATCATTAAACGCACGGTTGTTCCCATGATTCTTTATGGGGTTATTGTCGCCATCGTGAGTCTTGCAATCTAATTCATTTTAGCTCACCTATCCTGTAGTAGGGGCTTTGGCAACAGAGCGCGAAGGTGAGCTTACTTTTTTATCCAAGTAACCTAACAAACTCGCCCTGTGGAGTTTGTCAGTGGTACCAGTGACAAGACTCTGAATCCAGCATCTTGAGTCACTTGGGTATATCTTTAATAAAGAAACAATGTATCCCTTAATTGGAGCGATATTATGAAGGTTAACTTTTTTGTTACCTGTCTGTGTGACACGGTAAAGGCAGATGTGGCGAAGAAAACGGTTCTTTTATTGGAAGAACTTGGTTGTGAAATCCTCTTTCCTAAGCAACAAGGCTGCTGTGGTCAACCTTCTCTCAATAGTGGGTATATAGAGCAGAGCAAACCTGCAATGAAAAACTTAATTTCGGCGTTTGAAAGCAACGATTTCCCAATAGTTACCCCTGCGGGTTCTTGCGCTGCATCGATTAAAAAATACCCAGAATATTTAGCGGATGAACCTGAGTGGGCAGCGAGAGCACAAAAGGTGGCTGACCGACTATTCGAATTGACTCAGTTTATTGTTAATCAGCTAGGGGTTAAAAATGTTGGCGCTCGTTTGAAAGGACGCGCGGTTTATCACCCATCGTGTAGTTTGATTCGCAAACTAGGGGTGCGCGAAGAACCTCTAGCGCTACTGGCGAATGTTGAAGGTTTAGAGATGGTACCGATCAAAAACCAAGAGACATGCTGTGGTTTTGGCGGCACATTCTCGGTCAAAATGTCGGAAATTTCTGGCGAGATGGTAAAAGAAAAAGTGCAGCATATTAGCGCAGTAGAGCCTGAATATCTTATCGGAGCAGACATTAGTTGCTTGATCAATATCGGCGGGCGTATGACCCGTGAAGGTCAGCCAGTTAAGGTTATGCACATCGTCGATGTTCTGTTGAGCCGATAGGAGTATAGAGCCATGTCTATGAAAACCAGCGACGTTAATTTCAAACAACGAATTGACGTGCAGATGAAAGATGACTTCATGCGTAAGTCTGTGGCAAATGCACAAGAGCGTATGTTCACTAATCGACAAATTGCGGCAGATAAACTCGGTAACTGGGAAGAGTGGCGCGAGATGGGGATGGATATCCGCAATCATGTACTAGAAAACCTAGATTACTATTTGCACCAACTCAGCGAGAAGGTGTTGGACAACGGTGGTCATGTCTTTTTTGCTAAAACCGCTCAAGAAGCAACGGATTACGTTGAGCAGATCATCCAAGCTAAAGACGCTAAGAAAGTGGTTAAATCCAAATCGATGGTGACGGAAGAAATCGGCCTGAACCAGATGATTGAACGCAATAATTGCGAAGTTATCGAGACGGATTTAGGCGAGTATATTTTGCAAGTGGATGATTGCGATCCACCGTCGCACATCGTCGTGCCTGCGCTGCATAAAAATAGAACACAAATCAAAGAGATCTTTAAAGATAAACTGAATTACCAAGGCAGTAATGATCCAGAAGAGATGACGCGTTTTGTGCGTAATCATATTCGTCATGATTTCTTAGAAGCCGACATTGGTATTACAGGCTGTAACTTTGCCGTAGCAGAGTCAGGCACCGTCTCTTTAGTGACTAATGAAGGCAATGCTCGTTTAGCGACAAGCTTACCAAAAACACATATTGCAGTGATGGGGATGGAGCGAATTGTTCCTACCTTTGAAGAGTTGGATATTGTCATTAGCTTGTTGTGTCGCAGTGCTGTAGGTATTCCACTCACGGGTTATGTTACTGCGTTAACCGGACCACGCGAAGATGAACAGTGTGATGGACCAGAAGAGTTTCATTTAGTTATTGTTGATAATGGTCGTTCTGAGATTTTAGGCTCTGAATTTAAAGATATCCTACGCTGTGTGCGCTGTGCTGCATGCGTTAATACTTGTCCTGCATACCGTCATATTGGTGGGCAGTCTTACGGCTCGATCTATTCAGGTCCGATTGGTGCTGTGTTATCTCCTCTACTTGGCGGATACGATGACTTTAAAGAATTACCTTATGCGTGCAGCTTGTGTAAGGCTTGTCATGATGTGTGTCCAGTTAAGATCCCTCTCTCTGATTTGCTCATGAAGCATCGTGAGAAAATGGCTGAGCAGCATATTACACCGCTAAGTGAGCGGGTTGTTGTTCGCGGTTTTAATGTGCTAAACGCTACGCCTTTGTTATGGAATGTTGGGGTAAAAGTGGGTGCACAAATAGCGAGCAAGGTGATCAAAAACGGAAAGATGCCATTAAACGTTGGTGCTATTGGTAAGTGGGCAGAGACTCGTGATTTACCACAGCCGGATGGGCAATCATTCCGCAGCTGGTTTGAAACAAGAAACAAGAAGTAGGATTGACGGTTATGACATACGATAAAACAGCTAACAGAGTGCAACGTCTGCATAATCGAGATTCGTTTCTCGATAATATTGCTGGTCAACTTGGTCGGACTAAACCCTTGTCACAGGTTGATCGCCCTGCGTTAAAATACACTTGCCATAAAGAGGTAATGGCCTCATTTAGCCAAGATGAACTCAAAGACGAGTTGCTCGGTTACGCCCAAACAACATTGGGTGCCAAAGCAATCGTTACAACCAAATCCCAATTTGAAGAGACACTTAAACAGGTGTGTTTGTCATATTGTGAGGATGAGAAAGGGCAACCCGTACAAGGTGAGACTCTGTTATCCGCTTCCGAGCCATTGATGGAATTAGTCTCTGCGCAGGCATTGGAGACAGAACTGCATCATGTCTATGTATGGGATCAAAGCGCGGGCTATGATGCGAATATTGTCATCGCAGAACGAGCAAAAGTGGGCGTGGTTTTTGCCGAGCAAGCGCTCGCTGAATCAGGCACTATGGTGTTATATAGCCACTCAGCTCAAGGTAGAGCGGTGAGCTTGTTGCCTGAAGCGTCAGTTTTTGTTGTGCCTAAAAGCGCGCTGGTGGCACGCTTAACCCAAGCGACCGATCGACTGCATGAAAAATCTAAACAAGGCGAGCGATTGCCTTCTTGTGTTAATTTCATCTCAGGTCCTAGCTCTACTGCGGATATTGAATTGATCAAAGTCGTGGGGGTTCACGGGCCAATTTATGCCACTTACGTAGTCATTGATGACATGTAGTTAGTGTTTACTACGACGCTAGCTGATGTTCGGTTGGCGTCGTATCTCGACTGCGATCTGTATATAATTAACTGACCAGTAAAAATCTAGAGAGCAGGATATGCCCCATATAGATGACCTTGTGCTATTTACTCAAGTTGTTGAGTTTGGTTCATTTAGTAAAGTGGCTGAAGCGAATAGCATCACCAAATCTATGGTGAGTAAGCGAGTCAGTAAACTGGAGGCGGACTTAGGCACTCAATTGCTCTACCGTACCACTCGAAAGCTCACTTTGACTGAAGCGGGCGAGGTGTTGTACTACCGCTCGAAAGATATCCATTCTACCGCAAAATCCGCGTTTGATGCCGTGACTGGCTACAATGACAACTTATCTGGTCATATTCGAATGTCGGTTCCGACGATTTCCGGTGAGTTACTATTGGCGCAAGCTATTTCTGATTTTTGTCAGCAGCACCCGGGTTTAACGGTTGATATGTCGATGGATAATAACTTTGTCGATTTAATCGCGGACAATTACGACTTGGTCATTCGTACTGGTTATCTAGAAGACTCCAGCCTTATTGCGCGTTATATTTTCAATTCTCATTGGGTTGTTTGTGCCTCTCCCGATTATTTAATTGAATGCGGCACGCCTGAAACGCCTAAAGATCTGCGTCATCATAACTGTTTGGGTTATACCCATGACAGCGCCGGTACGTTTGATTGGCAATTTAAAAATAACAGTGATGCATACACGTTAAAGGTGGCAGGGAATTTCTCATCAGACAATTCCGCCGCTTTAAAACAATGTGCGTTAGTTGGAAATGGCGTGGCATATTTACCTAAATGCCTGGTTTATAATGAAATTAGGCAAGGGGAATTGATAGAATTATTACAGCCATACAGTAGTAAAATCGTCGGTATATACGCGGTTTATCCCTACACCAAAAGACCTGCCAAACGTATTCAAGCGTTGATAGAGCATATCCGTCAGCGTTATCTTGACATGCAAGAGTGCTTTTAAACTGCCTAACACATTAATTCTTGATGGATTAATGTCGTTATCCAGTCGATATTTGAGCTAGTGACTAAATTACCTTCATAAATATGTTTTTGTTGCTCGAACTGCTGAAGAGAAAATAGAAGCTCGTGTGGTGTAGCGCTCTCATTATGCAGCAAAAAGAAGTAATAGATCGGTGAGGAATTGCTCTCACTATTAATTGGTTGCAAGATGAGTTGCAGGGTTGATGATTGTGTTGGTGATGCTGTTTTTGCTGAGTACAGATAGACATTTGAACCGATATGCAAATATTGAATAAAGCCACTCACTACGTTGAACAATGGAAGCTGTACCTCTTGATAGTCAATATTAAGTTTGTTGGCTAAACGGAGTGCACCCAACTTAGCAATATCAGACAAATTTGCGGATTGACCAATCCAATGTATATCAGCATTGGAAAACCAACTAGCAGTTAAATACTCAGGACGAGCGTGATCTGAAAGTAACGTAGGGTATTGTTGCAACAGCGCTTTCTTTAATGGTTCATATTCCATTTGTTTGACATGTTTTTTCACTGTCGCGAGCAATTCATCCAAAGCAATTTTGCTTGATTCTTCATACTGTTCTACTTGTTCAACAAACAGAGCAATTTGATATAACTCTTCGTCTCTCAATGGCTCAAGGAGCCAATGTTGGCAATAAGACATCGCGCTAATGGTTGTTTGGTACCAATGTGAAATATGATGATTGTCCCCTGGTATTGAGTGCAATCGCACATGGTTTTTTATACGGTAGATTGCCGAAGGCAAATATTGGCAAAGTTGTGCATGCAGTTGAGATAGTTGGCTATTTGATAATGATGATGTTTGAGCTAATTGGCGCAAAAATAACATTGAACACATTTCAACTCGTAGCTGGTTTTCGTGGAAATTATCATCTTCACATCCGCTAAAGAAGTACTCCGTCAAATGTAGGTGTTCATATTCTAACTGTTCATTGATCAGTAAACTTAGTTGCTTGTATACCAACCTGTATTTGGTAGTACGTCTTAAATAGTCGGCATTATTCTTCTGCAAAATAAAGTGTTGCTGCTGTATTCGATATAACGAGACACTCAAATAAAGGAACATCAATTTAATAAAGTTTGCCGGAAATTTGCCATCAATAGCATGAGAAATATTATTGATGACAACATATGTTTCTTTTAATGGCAGTGTCGCTAGCCGCTGTGAAATGACTTGTTGGGTATGATGCTGAAGCGGTGTAGTGGCAATGCAAAACTCTATCTCAGGGGTTACTTTTGTAACCTGCCTATTGATCCTTTCCATCATTAAATGGCGTAGTTTTTTTTCTGTCCCGTAAATTGAAAACCCACCGTCATTATATTGAATAGAGAGTCCGTTAAGTTGCAGTTTTAACGACAGTTGGTTTAAATCTTTTTTTAGTGTAGGGCGGGAGATTGCCAGTGATTTTTCGATCTCTTGGTATTTGTTTTGCGCCAAAAACAAGTAGTTGTCGAGTAGGTAATCTTGTCGCTCACAAGAGCGAGGGCGGTAATGCGCAATTGGTACTTCTCTGATTTTCTGCGCCCATTTATCACCACTCATCAGTAGTAGGGCATCGCCTTTTTCTATACAGATGGCTTGTTCAATATAGTAATTGATATTGGCGATATAGTTATGGATATGACGGTTGCTGACTTCCATCTTTTCAGCCAATTCAGAAATAGAATGAGACCTCTGTAACAGTGTGTTGATCAACTTAACTTCGTTAGAAGTAATGCTCATGAGGTGTCCGAATAGAAAGTAAGGTGAAAATCACATTAATGATTTGAGTTAGGCGTTTTTATCATACTGGTTTGATTGAATGTGTGATTTGGGGCTTGTTTTTCGTATCAATGAGTCAAATATCTGAAAATTTATTTCCGTTTTTATAGAAGCACATTTCGATTCTGTTTTTGCGCAACCTTGAGTAAGGTGTCGCCGTTATCCCTACAAATATAAAATGAATATAAAAATGGAGTGGCTACTATGAGTCATAAAATGAAGCTTTGGGGTTTTATCCAAGGGTTAGGTAAAACGTTTGTTTTGCCAATCGCTCTTTTGGGTATTTCCGGCATATTGTTAGGTTTAGGTAGCTCTTTAACGGGCGCGCAACTACAAAAACTTTGGCCTTTTCTTTCCTACGAACCGATCAACATCTTTTTTCAATACGTCACTATGGTCGGTGTGTTTACCTTCAAGAACATGCCTGTTCTTTTTGCCATTGCAATTCCTTTGGGTTTAGCCAAAGAAGAAAAAGGCGTGGCTGCATTTTCTGGTTTTGTTGGTTATCTCATTATGATTATGGGTACTAACTTTGTGCTGAAACAGACAGGTACATTAGCCGGTCCTGAAGAAATGAGAGCGTCAGGTCAGGTGATGATTCTTGGCGTACAAACTATTGGAACTGGTGTCCTTGGTGGTATTTTCTCTGGTGTAATTGTTGCGCGTCTTCACGAACGCTACAAAGATACACAGTTACCAGATGCTTTTGCTTTCTTTGGTGGTCCACACGCAGTACCAATTGTTTCTCTGGTTGTACTGTCGCTGTTTGGTATGTTCATACCTTATATTTGGCCGTTGTTTGATACTATGATCAAAGGCCTTGGCTACATCATCCAACAGTCAGATGTATTTGGACCGATGATTTTTGGTGCCAGTGAACGTCTACTGATCCCACTCGGTCTGCATCATATTCTAACTGCGATGATTCGTTTTACCCCAGTAGGTGGCGAAGCGATTATTGATGGGCAACAGGTGATTGGTGCGCTGAACATTTTCTACACCAACCTTGCTGCGGGTTATGAAACACCAATGGAGACAGTGAGTTTGTTGGCTCAAGGTCGCATGCTGAGCTTCTTCTTCGGCTTACCTGCGGTTGCATTAGCAATTTACCATACGGCTAAGTTTAAAAATCGCCCGTTAATTCGCGGTTTATTGATCTCAGGTGCGGTGACCGCTGTGGTGAGTGGTATTACAGAACCGATTGAGTTTATCTTCCTGTTTATTTCACCAATGCTATACCTATTCCACGCCTTTATGACGGGTTTAGGCTACCTGACGCTGTCACTATTTAATGTCAATGTTGGTCCAAGTGGTGACATTATTGGTTTCTTTGTCTTCGGCGTGCTGCAAGGCTTCAAAACCAACTGGTTCTTGGTCCCACTACTGGGTGTGGTTTGGTTTGCTGCTTATTACTCTGTTTTCAAATATGTCATTGTCAAAAAAGACCTTAAGACTCCTGGTCGTGAAGATGAGTCTGACTCAATCGTCAGTGCATTGGGTGCGGAAGGTTTAGCTGCACATATGCTTGAGGGGCTGGGTGGTAAAGATAATATTGTCACTATCGACAATTGTGCTACCCGTTTACGTTTGGTATTGCACTCAACTGAAGTCATTAACGAGAAGCTGCTAAAGAGCGCAGGTGCGATCGGTGTTGTTCGTTTGGATGGGCAAAACTTGCAGGTTGTTATTGGTCCTCAAGTACACACAATGCGCAAAAAACTAGAGATGGCAATGGCATGAAAATAGATTTCAACGGCGTAATCGATAGAACGAATACCTATTGTACTCAGTGGGACTATGTTGAAGACCGTTTTGGTAAACCGGGGTTATTGCCTTTCACGATTTCAGATATGGATTTTGCATCACCGAATGAAATACAACAGGTGCTGAAGAGTCGTATTGAACACCCAGTTTATGGTTACAGCCGTTGGAATCATGATGATTATAAACAGGCTATTTGTCACTGGTATCAAAGCCGCTTTGATAGCTCGATATCAGATAATTGGATAGCCTATAGCCCAAGCGTGATCTATTCAATTGCAACACTGATTGCTTTGAACAGCCAAGCGGGGGACAACGTTTTACTGTTTACTCCTGCCTATGATGGTTTTTTCAGCTGTATTGAGCACTCTGGGCGCAACATGATCACTAGCGCGCTTATCGATGACAAAGGGTATTTTGAAATCGACAAGCTCGACTTTGAACAAAAAGTGGCGAACTGTCAGGTGCTGTTACTGTGTAACCCACACAACCCTGTTGGGCGAGTGTGGCAAAAACAAGAGTTGGCTTATCTGCTTGAGGTATGTCAACGGCACGGGGTGTTCGTTATTTCAGACGATATTCATATGGATATTTGCTTTGGCGTGCCGTATTGCCCAATCACGACATTGTCTACGGACAAGGTTGCTATTTGTACCTCAGCGTCTAAGGCATTCAATATTCCGGCTTTAGGCGGCTCGTATGTGCTGATCCCAGACGCTGATTTACATAAGCGATTTATGGATGTGTTGAAGTTTCAGCATGGTTTATCGTCACCTTCAATTTTTGGCGTACTTGCCACTATTACCGCTTATCAGCAGTGTGATTACTGGATAGATGAGCTAAAAACCTACTTGCAAGATAACTTACATTTTGTGCAGCTGTACTTACGACAAGAAATGCCTGATCTGAAGATGATTTACCCAGAAGGTTTGTATTTTGCTTGGATTGATTATTCAGCCTTGCAAGTGAGTGCTGAGCAGTTGAAACAACAGATGATTCAAGCTGGTGTCGCGATCATGCTCGGTGATGCCTATGGTGAAGGTGGTAAGCATTATCTTCGACTTAATGTGGCGTGTCCTCGTAGCAAAATTGAGCAAGGGCTGGAGTGCTTACAACAGGTAATTGCGCAGCTAAGGGAATAGTATGGACAAGGTTATTGAACACTTTCTAGCGATGGCCGCAATTAGCTCACCATCCTACAAAGAAGCCCAAGTTAGTGCATATATCAAAGGGCAGTTGTCACTGTATGGTATTACTTTTTATGAGGATAGTGCTCAGCAATCGTATCAAGCTGAAGGCGCACAGTGTGGCAATTTGATTGCCACACTACCCGGTACGCTTGCTGGTACTGTAGCGCTATCTGCCCATATGGATACAGTGACACCTTGCGATGATATTACTATCGTCGAAGAGGGCGATTGGATTAAAACCGATGGCAACAGCGTACTCGGTGGTGATGACAAAGCTGGCATTGCAGTGATACTGGATGTATTCATTGAATTAGCGACTAACCCAAGACCTCACTCTACTATCGTAGCCATCTTTACCATTGGTGAAGAGGTTGGTTTGAAAGGAGCAAAGGCGCTCGATTTCGACCGTTTGCCGTCAATAGATGCGGCATATGTGATTGATGCTGGGGGGGAAATAGGTACTGCCTATATTTCTGCGCCATATTCAGCTAAAGGTATCGTGACGGTTAAAGGCATTTCTGGGCATGCCAGTGAACCAGAAACTGGCTGTAATGCCATGCTTGTTGCTGCCCAGCTTATTACTCAGCTACCGATAGGTAGAGTCGATGAAGAAACAACCAGCAATATAGGGCTGATCAACGGTGGTGATGCAACCAATGTCATAATGGAAAGTGTCGATATTACCTTTGAGGTGCGTTCCCGCTCTCCAGAGAAAGTGACTTCTTTTATTGAAAATGTCTCATACCAGTTACAAGTATTACAGCAAACCTATCCGATCAACTATGAAAACCGCTTAGCACAAGGAACGCCAGGCTTTCGTTTAGATCCAAGCTCACCAGTGTTAACTCGGTTTGCATCGTGTTGTTCTGCTCAAGGCATAGAAGTGCAATTGTTAGATGGAATGGGCGGGTCTGATGCCAACATTTTTAATAAGCAAGGGATCCCGTGCGCCGATATCAGTGTCGGTATGCGGCATATCCATAGCGTTCATGAGTGTATTAAAAAATCAGATATCATTGCTTGTCGAGATTTAGTGATGAGTTTGCTTAGTTAGTATGAATACGGGTAAGCGACATAACCATACCCTACTGAAGCTTGTTTAATAACGAGCAAAAATGAATGACGAATACCTAAGCCCTAGCAGAAATGCTGGGGCTTTATGTTTTACATGATGAGGAATCAACATTTACTGAAATTATTATTATGGTTTTGATAGGTAATTGTTATGGCACTATGTTCAGGTTTTAAATATCAATAACTTATCGATTTTAATGCTGATTTTTTTAATGTTAATTAATAACCTAACGACGATAGTTATTTCTGTTGGCAAAGAATGGAGTAAAGACGGGTTCATTTTAGTTAAACTTATGAGAAAATGGTATGGCATACTGATACTTGTATGTAAATAACTATAAAAATGAACAGGATGAAAGTAATAGAATGTTTTTCAAAAAGAAATCGAATGTAACTCAGCCAACATTTGAAGAAAACTTATACAGTGCGATATTTAAGAACACTGCTTACATTGAATTCGATATGAACGGCAATATTCTGACTGCAAGTCATAAGTTTCTGAATTGTGTCGGTTATACACTGGATGAAGTCCAGAACAAACACCACCGAATTTTTTGTGAAGCGAGCTATACCAATTCACAAGAATACCAAGAGTTTTGGCGTGCCCTCGCTACGGGCGAGACTTTTGAAGGAACGTTTACTCGTATTTGTAAGGGCGGTCACTATGTGATTCTTTCCGCGACATACATTCCGGTGATTGATTCCGCTGGTAAGGTTGAACGTGTGATTAAGATTGCCGCTGATGCCACGAGTGTTCATAAAGCTGACGCTCAGAAACAAAGCGTGATTGATGCGTTAAATAAATCAATGGCAGTGATTGAGTTTTCCATTGAAGGTAAAGTGCTCAGCGTAAATAGCAACTTTTTAGAGACGCTCAAATATAGAGAAAGTGAGATCTTGGGGGAGCATCATCGCATATTTTGTTTTGAGGATTTTTACCGCGAAAATCCTGACTTTTGGTCTGATCTAAAGTCAGGTCGACATAAGTCGGGTCAGTTTCTAAGAAGAGACTCATTTGGACGAAATGTTTGGATTGAAGCGACTTATAATCCAATTTTCGATGAGAATGGAAAGGTAAGTAGTGTGATTAAATTTGCTGCTGATGTCACCGACCAAGTTGAACGGAATTTGGCTATCTCACAAGCTTCAGAAATTGCCTACAGCACCTCAGTTGAAACTTCGCAAATCGCGATGGAAGGCTCAAAACTGCTACAGGAATCGGTTGAGGTCTCGCACGACATTAGCCAGAAAGTCGCTGGTGCAGCAAATAAAATTGCCGATCTTAATGAACGTTCGCATAGCATTTCTCAGATAGTCTCAACCATTAAGGGTATTGCAGAGCAAACGAATCTATTAGCTTTGAATGCGGCGATTGAAGCGGCGCGAGCAGGTGAGCAAGGGCGAGGCTTCGCGGTTGTTGCGGATGAGGTGCGTAAGCTTGCATCGAGAACTGCAGAATCTACCGCAGAAATTACCCATGTTGTAGATGAGAATCAGCAATTAACAACGGATATTACACAGTTTATGCAAGAAGTGGCGACCACATCTGATCTTGGAAGCTCTAAGATGGCTGAAGTTTCGACCGTGATGAATGAAATCTACAAAGGGGCTGAGAATGTATCCAATACTGTGATGAGCCTAAACGAGCATAAGCTGGTTTAACTATGCCCAAGTATCCTAATAAACTCGCCGTGCGGGAGCTTGTCACTTGAACCAGTGACAAGCCGCTGAAACCTGCACTTTGAAGTCACTTGGATATATTGAGAGAAATAAAAGAGAAAGCCAGAGAACTATGCTCTGGCTTCTGCGTTTTTAGCAAATCGCTCCCAAATGGAAGTTTTGGTTTAGTGTTTTGGTTTAGCGCCGTTACGCACTAGATCTTGACCTGTTTTGAACACTTCTTCTGTTACCCAACGACCAAGTAATAACTGGTGCTTGTCATCCAATACGGCAACGAAGTGACGACCATCGGCATTGTGGGTAGCCAGTGCAACCCCCGCGACATTTTGCAAGCCTAGCATGCCGCTTTCAATCGCCATTAGGAATGCTTCAAGTTCTTCTAGTGATTCAATAACTCTATCGTCTTTAATCATTTTTTTGTCTCTTGTGTGACTTCTTTTTGTATGAAGTGCCATCGTCAGTTATGGGCGCTACTTTAGCTATCCTTGTCTTGAAAATCCATACTAAAACGAATTACTCATCGCTCAGCCGTTGATCTTTTCGCTTAACATTAAAATTAGATTAATAATTGTCACGTCGCTCTCAAATCATTTGTTGCTTGATGTTAGTACATTATATGTTCTGGCATTGTCTTGTTCACTGATTGTTATACCCGTCATACACCTGCACCTTCAAGTTTCTTGGATATATATGGGTTTATGGTCATCAATGGGAGAATCTATGAGCAAGGAAATGAAATCTAGTTATAAAACCAAAATAGTAAAAATAATATTTGTGATGCTATTTATTATTTTACCTGTGTTTTTAACTGCATATTATCTTGTGTTTCCACCTAAGCCTGACACGTATAATTTTAACTGGACACAAATATCGAAACAAGATGATTGGCTTGTTAGTTCGCCAGAAATGGTAGGGTTGTCGCCGACTAAACTTATAAATCTTCATTCACATGTTGAATTAAATCGAAATAAAAAAGTTCACTCATTGTTACTTGTTAGGCAAGGAAAGCTGGTCTTTGAGCAGTACTATTCGGTTCGAGCTGAAAACGATAGAACACCGTTACCTAATTATTACCCGCCAGCACCTGACACTTACCATCAAATGCGTTCGATTACTAAAACGATAGTGTCGACCTTGATTGGACAAATGCTCTATCAGAATCAGCTTCCGAATGTCGATACGCCGCTCTATCCATTTTTTGAAGATACTGGATCTGTTGTTTCGAAAGATAAGAGAGCAATTACCATTCAGCATGCACTAAATTTTAACAGCGGAATCAATTGGAACGAATGGGGAGTAACGCCTAGTGACGCAATGAATATGTGGATATCAAAGGATCCGTACCGCTATGTTTTGTCAAAAGGTGTCGCTTATCCACCAGGAGAAAAGCATGTATACCAGGGGGGGATGAGCGTGCTGATGGGAGGAGTCATTGAGAAAGTGTCAGGCATAAATTTAAGAGAATATGCTGATCTCAATCTGTTTCAACCATTGGGTATTACCCATTTCGATTGGTTTGCTCACGAGGTTACAGGGGAGTATCTAGGATCCTCTGGTTTATATCTACGCTCGCGAGATTTGGCTAAGTTAGGACAGTTGTATCTTAATCAAGGGGTGTGGGATGGCCATAGATTGTTTGCAGAGAGTTGGGCTGAGGATAGCTTAAAACCAAGTGGGAAATTCTGGCAAAGTCGCACGATTAAATATGGAAATAATTGGTGGTTTCCGCGAATCATTGTGGATGATAAGGATATTATTATAGCTGGAATGCGTGGTGCTGGTGGTCAGGAAATGTTTATTTTACCTGAATATGATTTGGTGTTCGTAATGACGTCTGGAGCGTATGTTACACAAGATGAAGATTACCCTTTTGAGTTGTTAGTAAATTATATTCTACCATCGCTTGGTATTGATAATGCTAAATATATCGCCGTTGAGTAGTTGATTTTATATTTTGCTATTTTTGTAACATCAAAAATGATATTAGCAATTTTAATAATTTGAATTGAAATAATAAGGAAAGACAATGGCGAGTATTACAAGGAGAAATGTATTAAAAACAGGTGTAGCCGTTGGGTGTGCCGGGGTTGGCTTAACTGTTGGATATGACTTTCTCAAAGATCCGCTAGTGAAGTTGGATGAGGAACTAAATCGAGCAATACAAGATCTACCCGCTGCTAGTATCAGTGCCGCCATAATTAAGAATAATCAACTCTATTGGCATAAGAACTATGGGTATGAAGACCTTGATTCACGAAGGAAAATGGCAGAAAACAGCGCTTGGCAAACCATAGGTTCCATATCTAAATTGGTAGTTTGGACTGCGCTTATGCAGGTGATAGAGCGTGGTCTTGTTGATCTACATCGTGATATAAGTGACTACCTTGGCTTTAAACTGCGTTCTCCCTATTATCCGCAAACACCAATTACTGCTTACCATTTAATGACACATAGCTCTTCACTATCATCAAGAAAATTGATGTCGAAGCCTTATCCGATGGCCGATTCGTTTTGTCAAAACCAAGATCAAACGCTTGCCCAATGGGTCGCTCAAAATCTGAACCCGTCGAGTGAATCCTTTTCAGACGTGCTGGTCTTTGATGAATACCAAGCCGGCGATTTTTCAAATGTGAGTCAAGATCCACTTGGTGTTGTTTCTGGCTATTCCAACTTAAATGCGGTGGTGGGAGCTTATATTGTTGAACGGGTAACAGGTCAGGAGTTTAACGTCTATTGTGAAGATGCGATTTTTGAACCTTGTTCGATGAGGCAAACCTCTTGGAATAAGGAGAAGCCGTTGCACTGGATTACTCATTATGAAGCGGAGTACAGCCCTAGAGCACCAATAATGCAGCTTTATACTAAGGCAATGATTGATCAAGGCTATACGGGGGAATCCGTTTCGTTAATGCCAGATGGAAGAAAATTTTTAAACTTTGTCCATTGTGATTATTATTCTCCAGTTTATCCGATGGGGTTGCTAGGCTCGAGTATGCAATCTTTGGTGCCACTATTTCTCGCCTTTTTGAATCAAGGTAAGGTCAACGACTTTGCTCTATTACAGCCAGAGACGGTGACTCAGATATTAACCACACAACGGCGTGATAAAACATTGGGTACCCAGCTTGGTTTGGGCTGGTTTAGAAAGCAAGATGCTCACAGTAATGTTCAGTGGGGGCATGATGGTGGCGGACCGGGCGTGGTATCTTCTGCCTACGTCAACCCGGTCAATGGAAGTGGGGTGCTTCTATTTATCAATAACTTTCATGTGAATTATGCATTGCGTGAAAAATTATTAAAGGCAATGAATAAAATTGCTAACTCAGCCTGAGGGAAATGATTCCCTAGGCTAGTGACATTATACCCGTCATACTTGAAGTTGCAGCGGTGTTGGCTGTGTTCGTGCGCCCCAATCACATAGTTGACCTATGCTCAGGGGGCTTTCTTACTTGCCGCCTACCTGCACCTTCAAGTTTCTTGGGTATAGGTGTTGTTTTGGCGCTAAGCGCTTCTAAATTTACGAGGGATCAGCTTTTTACCAAACACATTAATCAGAGCGCCTGTGACAATAAAACCACCGCCGAGGTATGTCCAAACAGAAGGTGCTTCGTTAAATATCCATACGCCAAGTAACGTTGAGAATACAATCTGTACATATGAGTAGGCAGAGGCTTTGCCTGCTTCTTGTGTTTGCATCGCTTTGGTCAAACCGTATTGGCCTATTTGGGTAAAAATCCCAACTAGAACCAAAACAAACGTGATGGCCAAGCTTGGCCATACAAATTCATTCCACATCAGCGTGGTAGAGATAGGCAGGGCTACGAGAGGGAAATAGAAGATGATCACTGAGCTATCTTCCGTTTGACTTAGCTTCCTTACAATCACGTATGCAATGGAGCTACCGAATGCACCTAGCAAAGCGATCAACACGCTATGCAGCGGTAGGGCATGCTCAGTCATTGAGTTTGCCATGTTTGGCTGCACCATCAATCCCAAACCAAATAGACACAGTGTAATACAAATCATGGTTGCACCTTGTACTCTCTCTTTGAGAAAGAGTACACCGAGCAAAGCGGTAAAAACAGGATGCACATATTGGAGGATGGTTGCTTCAGCCAAGGGCAAAGTGGTGACTGCATAATAAACACACATCAGCGCCATTGTGCCTACCGCACCTCTCAAAAGTAGCAGCTTTCGATTGTTACCCCAGATGGAAATACCTTTCCGTTTGACGTCTAAAAAGCTGATAATAAGAGAAACCAAAGCGCGTGCGGCGACAATTTCAAATACAGGTATACCATTAACACTAACGTATTTGACACAAGCAGACATAAGCGCGAAACCAAGCGCAGATAGCAGCATAAACCGAACCCCAACTGGGATTGCGGCATTAATTTTTGTAAACATGATGAGTCACGTTGGATTTTGAAGTCGCCATAATACGTTAACTGCCAGTTGAGAGATAGACCGACTCACTAAGCAAACAGAGTGTGTTTGTTTATTGTTTTTTACGCCTGTAAATGAAAACCTTACACTCTTGGCTACGTTACCTTCATAAGAAATAGCCTAAAAACGCTTGGATAAGGGGTCACTCAATGTACCGTGGTGTTTGATTCTACGGGAATAAAGACAGTATCACTTTCAATCAATGCCGGTGACATATCAGCCAATATAATATTGATTGTTCCTTGGCTAATGCTCTGGTTGAACGCTAGGCTTTCATGTTTAGCTAAAATACCCAGTGAATGAAATAGTGCCGCGTTTTCTGGTAAATCTTCAGGAATAAAATCATGCTCAGTCATATCGATGGCTTGCAGAACAAATGCGATAAATTCTTGGCATGGAAAAGAGTAGCTGGTGGATTTATCACTCACCGCATGATGTAACCAAACAGTAACGGTTTTACTTGGGTCGTAGCGCAGCAATTTGTCGCTGTTTGGGTTGTAAAATAACCATACCGAGTTATTTAAGTCTTCAAACGTTATCAGCTGTTGTTCAATCGCCAACGCCAGCAATAATTGATACGCTTTGTCTTTGCTGTCATCGGTATTTTTGGCTAAGTACCCTTCGATAATTGCAATTGGCTCAATACCCACTTTTTGATAGGTGCGAATTCTTTGCACCATGATTTTCAGATCTTCAACAGTTGTACTTAATGGGCAAAGAACCAAGTGCCCTTCAACATTCAAATAAATGTCCATTACTGCTCGTCTTGTGTTTGGGTTGTTTCTGTTTTGCCAAAGGCTACCCATTTTAGGCGTCCATTGCTTTCGAAGTTATTCGCTTCCTCACAACGTAAAAGATAGCCACCCACTTCGAGCAAGGCACCGAGGGAGAAGGCTTTGTCTTGGTAATAGCAAACACGGTGGTTGATATTTTCCGCATCGACGACGATGGCGGCTCGGTTTGGAGTCGAATAACTTTTTTCGCTGGCAAAACCGACTAAGGAGAAAAAACTCAACCACAGTATCAAAACAGCCTTCATATCAATCTCCATATTTTCGTTGATAACGAGGTAGCATACTGGCGTTACCAAGCAATCCACCTTGATGTACATAAATCAGCTGTTTGTGCTGATTCTGCGCATACCAATCAAGAATGCAGCGCCACATCATTGGGTCGTAAAGTAACTCAAACTCTACTCCGGTATCTTGGCTAAGCTGCTGCCATAGCCGATAGTCTTGTTGGTAAAGTTTGCCAAAATGGTGCTTATTTTCTAACTCGAGTACGATGGGGTGATCACTTTCACCAAGTTGTTCAAATTGTGCTTTTAAGTATTCTGTTCCGCCAACGCAGGCACAGGTCAACACTTCGATACCATGTGGGGAAAGCGCTTTGTGGAGAAAGAGTGCAGTCGTGCCAGTACCTGAAGGTAGTGCGACAGTAAATTGCTTATCGGCTTGAGAGTGAATCCATTGCAGGATCTCTTTGGCAAGCAGCGTGACGCCATATTCAGCTAAATCACATCGACCGCCTTCCGGCACGACAAGGCACTCTCCGCGAGGTTGGCGAATCTGTTCAATGTAGTTCAAAGGGTGTTGGTTGCTGTCATTAACAGCAATGATTTGTGCGCCGAGTTCCAGTGCAGCCTGATAGTTGCCAATGGGCTGTTGTTGCAACCAGTTAGGAATTCGGTCGACATAAAACTCTAATTGCCAACCCTTGAGACTCGCAAGTGCTGCCATTGAGTAAAGTGAGTTAGCTTGCGCGCTACCATAACCAATGAGTGTTGTTATCTCAGGGTAGTCGTTGTCTAAAAGCGCCATAAATTTACGTGCTTTGTTACCCGAAAACTGAGGGTGGAGTTGGTCATCCCGTTTGAGGTAAAACGGGATGTTGGCAAATTGGTGTTGAGTGATAGGGGTATTGGCAAGTTTCATTATCGTAAAGCCAGAGAGAACAGCCTCTATCATACCTCAGTAAAGTAAGGGTTTACTAAGCTTTGGTCAAAATTCTATGCTTGCAATACAACCGCGCTCTTGGTGATTGACTAAGCTAAATTTCCATTGGTAACGTTGGCATAAATCATCGACGATCAATAGACCTAGCCCATGACCGTTCGAATCGGGTTTGCTGGCTAACCCCGGTCCATCATCAATGATAGAGATCATTGTGTTGCTGACATTGATCGTGACTTCTCCTTGCGCGGTTGCCGCAATGGCATTGCGGATCAGATTACCGATGATCATATGCATCACCGGAGGCGTAGCTCGAATTGTGGGCGTGGATGAGATAATCAGTTGAATAGTTATCTCTTTATCACTGGCTTGGGTCGAGTTATCAGCCACAATAGTTTCAAATTCCGAGTTTGATACAGTGCGTATTGGCGCGTCGTCAATATTGCGCTCATAACGAACCAAGCTTAGTAATGCATCAACCATAGTAATCATTTGGTTAGTTGCACCATCAATACGTTTAATTTGGCGTTGGCTAAAGGTATTTAGTTCGGTGCGTGTAAGTAGTTTACTGGCACCTTTAACTACCGTCAGAGGGGTCCGCAATTCATGGCTAGCGTAACGCGCAAATGCTTGTTCTCGTTTCAAGGCTAAATTGAGTTCGGTTCGATATTGATTTAGCCGTTCAATGAGTATTTGAAATTCATCTGCCGCCTCGGGGGGAATCGTAAATGCATGGTCACTATTGCCAGTATGATTCTCTAATTGTTCAGCGATGCCATTAAGAGGCTCTATTAACTGAATAGACAATCTATATAGTAGGGTACCGAAGACGCACATTAATATTGAGATAATAGCAACGACAATTAGGCTGGAATAAACGATTTCATCAAACCCAAACTCGACATTATCAATACGAGAGAGCAGGATAATAGTATGATTTTTCCCCTTGTGTGTATAAGACCCTTTGTACACCATACGAGAGATAGTTCCGTTGTCTAACTCAACTTCGCCCAAATACGTTTCATAACCTTTAAGATAATTTATGTATTCAATGGGGATCAGAGCGTCATCATTGTAGGCATCGGTTAACACATCAATTTTTATTTTCCCCTTTCCACCCGCGATGTATTTTTCAATGGCTATATCTCGGTCAAGCAATACTCGCCTTTCACCCATACGGTCCTCTGACCAATGAACAGCTAGAGAGAATACGCTGAAAGTAATTATCCCTATCACCATCGAGATACCGATAAAGAACAGCGCCAAGCTATTGGTTAATGATTTGGTACTGTGCAGAATACGGATCATTCGGGGATCTCTAAGCGAAAACCAATTTTAGGCACGGTGACCAGCATAGCTGCCTCAAATGGTTTATCAAGCTGAGTACGAAGTTGGTATATATGGCTGCGTAAAACATCGTTGTTTGGTTCGGATTCGTCCCACAGCTGTACGGAAATTTCTTGGCGTGTGACCAATTCAGGGGCTCTTTTACAGAGGATTTCGAGGATGGTGTAAGTGGTTGGGTTCAAAGCCAGTAGCTTTTGTTCTCGGTAAGCTTTGCGTGTTTTTTGATCGATAACAATAGGACCAACGATTATTTTGGTGGCGGCTATTGTTCCTCTATAGCGCTTAATTAATGCGTTCATTCGAGCCTCAAGGATATCGAGATCAAACGGCTTGGTGAGATAGTCATCCGCTCCGTGGTTAAAGCCTGCCAGCATATCGTCACGATTATCAAGCGCAGTGAGCATCAACACTGGAGTTGTGTTCCCGGCGTCTCGTAGCTCGTTACATACAGTAAGCCCATTCATTCTAGGTAGCATTAAGTCGAGAATAATAAGATCAAAATTGCCTTCTAGTGCCAGCTGTAACCCTAGTTCGCCGTTATCAGCATAGTCCAATTCCATGTTTAGGCATTCAAAGTAGTCAAACAGAATACCAGCGACTTCACGGTTATCTTCAACTAACAATATTTTCTTCATAATCGCTACCAGCGAGACCTCAGTTCATTGAGTGTATGCAGTCATTTTTTAAGTTTTGTTTTGACTATATAGAAGCAAAAACAATGTGAAAAAAACGTCAATGACATTCTTTTCACGCCTTACTGCATAGAGTAATCACAAAGCGCTGCAAAGTATTGAGCTTTGCATCATTAAAATACAGCTTAAACGAATATGGCGGCTTTATGGATTTAATCTCTATCACTCAAAAACGATTTGAATCTGCGATTACTTTGTCAGTTATTGTACCGTACTTTAACGAAGTTGAAGTATTACCCGCATTACACTCACGTTTGTCTGCAGTGTTGGATTCGATCCCCGATCACTGCGAAATTATCTATGTGGATGATGGCAGCAGCGATGGTAGCCAGCAGGTGGTTGAAAATTTCCAATCTAGCAGCAGTATTGTTCGTAGTCTCTCCCTTAGTCGAAATTTTGGTAAAGAATCGGCAATGAGCGCCGGGCTTGAGTATAGCTACGGAGAAGCGGTAATACTGATTGATGCCGATTTACAAGATCCGCCCGAGTTGATCCCTCAAATGCTGGCAAAATGGCGTGAAGGCTATGATGTCGTCAATATGCAGAGAAAAGAACGTCATGGTGAAACATGGTTCAAGCGTCAGTCAGCGGCATTATTCTATCGATTACTAAACTCTTTAGTGAAATCGTCGATTCCCGAAAATGTCGGTGATTTTCGCTTGTTGAGCCGTCGAGTTGTTGATCATATCAATGCTATGCCTGAACGTAATCGTTATATGAAAGGGATATTTTCTTGGCCGGGCTTCAAACAAGACACGATGCAATTTGATCGAGACGCTCGTTTTTGCGGCGAAACCAAGTGGAACTACTTTAAATTATTTGGCTTGGCCGTGGACGGCATTACTTCTTTTTCGATCAGCCCATTGAGGTTAGCTACTTTCCTTGGAATTTTTATTGCCGGAGGGGCATTTCTTTACGGAATGTTTATCACTGCGCAAACAATGCTGTGGGGAAATCCTGTTACTGGTTATCCATCGATGATGGTAGTGCAACTTGCTCTGGGTGGTATTCAGCTTTTATGTATTGGTGTGCTCGGAGAGTACATTGGAAGAATCTTTATTGAATCAAAACAACGACCTTTGTTCTTGGTTCAATCAGTTAAAGAAAAGCCGGCCGTCATGATTTTTGAAAAAATGGAGAAACGCGCGTGAGTATTAACCGCATGCACTTATGGGGAATATTGGGCGCTGCGCTGTTTATTCGGTTGATTTCGCTTGGTGCTTATCCATTGATGGATACGACAGAAGCACGATACGGCGAGATGGCTCGCTTGATGGTTGAAACAGGAAATTGGCTAACCCCTCAGTTTGACTATGGGGTGCCATTTTGGGGTAAACCGCCACTTTTCACTTGGATGAGCGCAGTTGGTATTGAGGTGTTTGGTATCAACGAATTTGCGGTGCGTATGCCACATTGGTTAGCCGCGATCGTTGTTGTGATCTTAATGGCTTACCTTGCTCGCAAGCTAGGGTTTAGCGGCTTAGTGACAGCGGTCGTACTGGCAACTTGTGGGGTATTTACTATTTCGGCAGGCGCCGTAATGACGGACATGGCGTTAACCTTGGGGGTAACGCTTGCCATGGTCAGTTTTTATCGCTGTTGGCAAGGTAGTAAAATTTGGGGCTATGCGGGATTCGTTGGTCTTGCAATAGGATTATTAGCCAAAGGACCTTTGGTGATTGTCATTATGGGAATTGCGGTGGTGCCATGGTTAGTGATACAGCATGGCATTAAAGGGGCATTTATCACTTTATGGCAGCGTTTTCCTTTGCTTTCTGGGCTTGCAGTGATGTTAGCGATTGCTTTGCCTTGGTACATATTAGCGGAACAAGCTACGCCAGGATTCATAGATTATTTCATTGTCGGTGAGCACTTTAAACGCTTTTTAGTGAGTGGTTGGCAAGGTGATCTTTATGGCAGTGCTCACGATGAACCAAGAGGTATGATTTGGGTATTTTGGCTCTACTCTGCGGCGCCGTGGTCGATTGTGCTACCTATACTTGCGTGGAAGAAGCGACATGTAATACAAAACGAATCGGTGAAAAAGTCAGGCATTGTCAGCTTCTTGGTTTGTTGGATGGTGTCTCCGCTATTGTTGTTCACCCTATCGGGCAATATTTTACCTGCTTATGTCTTGCCGGGTGTACCAGCCATTAGCCTTTTGATTGCCATTCTGATTAGCGATATAGAACACGATCCTAAGTGGTTCAAAGCGAGTGCCGCGGTTGTGCCTATTCTGCTCGTGATTGCCTTGTTTATTATTCATTTTGAGGTAGGTAATAAGAAGAGTGACAAAGTCATCTTTGAACAAGCGGACAACACATTACCCACTTATTATGTAGGTAGCAGACCGTTTTCTGGGCAATTTTATAGTCAAGGAAAAGCGAAAAAATTAGATTTGGAAAGTGATACGCTGACCGTGCCTCGTTTTCAACTGATTGGCAAAAAGCACGATGTGGCAACATTGGTAGAAGAGCGGGCGCTTAACTGTGTGGTGGAATATACAGCGAAAAGTGAACGTAGCTTGTATCGTTGTAGTCCCTCAAAATGAGAGAGTTGTCAGTGACCCTTGTTTGGGATTCAAAACTGATGAAGTTTGCCTTAGTGGGCAGTGTTGGCTTCATCGCCGACGCGGTAATGTTTACAGTGTGTTTTAAATTATGGTTGCTACCCTTGCTTTCGGCGAGGGTGGTGGCCTTTTTTGTTGCAGCCACCGTTACTTGGTTAGGTAATCGTTGGTTTACATTTAAGACGCATCAGGGAAGTCAAAGTGATGTATGTGTTGCTTCTAACCTAAAGCAGTGGCTAAGGTTTATGGTAAGTGCATGTGTTTCAGCGTTACCTAACTTCCTCGTATTCAAAGTCATCTTGGTTGCGTTTGGATCACAAGGATTTATCCCTTATATCGCATTAATATTGGGGGTGTTGGTTGGTATGGTGAGTAACTATTTGTTGAGTAGCCGATGGGTTTTTGAGCGTCAGTAGAGACGTAAATAAAAAAAGCCCAGAGCAATTGTGCTCTGGGCCGATACAAAATAATTTAGGAGTTAATTAAGAAAAAAGCAGCGTAAATAAATAGACTCTCAGTAAGAAAAAGTTTGACGGCCTGTAAAACGATCAATGCCTTGTTATCTACACTAATTCAGACCGAGCGATTCCCATTCAGTTCCATAAAATTTAAATTTTTTTCACCCTCACATCTATTCCGATATTTTTCATGTGGTTACGATTTAATAATTTAACCTGGCCTAACCAGTACTGCAAAGTGTGATGTTAATCGGTTGTTAATTGTTGGTGCTAGTTGTATATTTCAAACAAGTGTTTAATACAGGTGATTGAAATGACCGCCAAGCTCAAGACCAAAGATAAGATACTTGATGTCGCTGAAGCGCTCTTTGCGGAGCATGGCTTCAACGACACCTCGCTTCGTACTATTACGAGTAAAGCAGGGGTAAACCTAGCTTCGGTCAATTATCATTTTGGTGATAAAAAAACTTTAGTAAGAGCGGTACTCAACCGTTATCTAGAGGCTTTCATGCCAGCGGTATCCGATGCATTGATTACGCTTAATCTCAACTCTAACATTTCAATGAATCAGGTTTTTGAAGCGTTAAGAGGACCTCTCATGGCGCTAAACCATGTTCGTCCGAATGGCACGAGTCGCTTTATGCTGCTAATCGGTCGTGGTTATACCGATGTACAAGGACATTTGCGTTGGTTTATCTGCACCCGCTATCAAGACACGTTGGCACTGTTTGTTGAATCGGTATTGCAAGCAAAACCAACTCTTTCCAAGCAAGAACTATTTTGGCGTTTGCATTTTACCTTAGGCACATGCGTATTCACTATGGCTTCTAGCCAAGCGTTGGCGGAAATTGCGCACAATGATTACGGTCAGAAAGTGGATGCTCAATCTGTTTTGGATCAATTGATCCCATACCTTGCTGCTGGGGTTTCAGCAGAGTAACAGTTTAACAATAAAAATAAGTCACCGCAGAGGTGAAATCGTGAACAAAAGGAACTGGTTATGAGCTCTCTACGAAGAAAATGGATCAGTGATCCAGCATTCAAAATGTTCAAAAAAGTACTTCCTCCGCTATCGGATACAGAAAGAGAGGCGATGGAGGCGGGTAGCGTTTGGTGGGATGGTGAGTTGTTTTCAGGCAAGCCAAATTTTGCAACGCTGCATCATTATCCAAAACCGACGTTAACGGCTGAAGAGCAATCCTTCATGGATAATGAACTTGAGACTTTGCTGGAGATGCTTGATGATCAAACCATTAACAAACAGGATCGTGATCTACCAGAAGAAGTTTGGCAGTTTTTGCGTAAAGAGCGCTTTTTCTCGCTAATTATTTCTAAGCAGTTTGGTGGGCGAGAGTTTTCTGCTTTAGCCAACTCTACCATCGTCTCTCGTATTGCAACACGGAGCATTAGTACTGCAGTCACTGTGATGGTACCGAACTCATTGGGGCCGGGTGAATTGATCTCTCACTATGGTACACAAGAGCAAAAAGACTACTGGTTACCTCGTTTAGCTGATGGTACTGACATTCCCTGTTTTGCTTTAACAGGACCAGAAGCGGGCTCTGACGCTGGCGGTATTCCCGATGAAGGTGTGGTGTGTATGGGGGAACACCAAGGTGAACAGGTACTCGGTATCCGACTTTCTTGGAATAAGCGATACATTACACTCGCACCGGTTGCTACTGTCTTGGGCTTGGCGTTTAAACTGAAAGACCCAGATGCTTTATTGGGCGATAAAGAAGACATTGGCATTACATGTGCCCTTATTCCAGCAGATCATCAAGGGGTTGAGTTAGGTGACCGCCATGATCCGTTAGGCTTAGCATTCATGAACGGTCCGACACGCGGTAATGATGTGTTTATTCCGATGGACTGGTTGATTGGTGGTGAAGAATACGCGGGTAAAGGTTGGTGTATGCTGGTGGAATGTTTGTCGGCAGGGCGTGGTATTTCCTTACCTGCATTAGGCTCGGCTATTGGTCATCTTACAGCGCGTACTACGGGTGCTTACGCTTATGTTCGTAAACAGTTTGGTATGTCGATAGGTAAGTTTGAAGGTGTGGCAGAAGCGCTCGGACGGATAGGTGGGTTAACTTATCTATTGGAAGCAACACGCACTTTAACTACCACCTCACTTGACCTTAAAGAGAAACCCGGCATCGTCACAGCGATTGCTAAGTACCATATGACTGAAATGGCCCGTACTATATTAAACGATTCGATGGATATCCATGCCGGACGTGCTATTCAAGATGGCCCAATGAATTATCTAGCCAAACATTATCTCGGTATTCCGGTTGCCATCACGGTGGAGGGAGCAAACATTCTGACCCGTAACCTGATGATATTTGGTCAAGGTGCTACTCGTTGCCATCCATATGTGTTGAAAGAGATGGAAGCGGCAGCAAACCCAGATCAGACTCAAGCAGCGGAAGATTTTGATAAATTGTTGTTCAAGCATGTTGGGCATGCGAGTAAAAATAGTTTAGGAGCATTTGGCGCTGCATTAACTGGGTCTCGCTTAATTAAAGCCAACATGAGTGGAGCCACTCAACATTATTACCAAGATCTAACTCGTATGAGCCGAGCACTGGCAGTTAGTGCGGACTTTGCCATGTTGACATTGGGTGGTGACTTGAAGCGAAAAGAGATGATTTCGGCCAGATTAGGCGATGTGTTAGCGTATTTATACATGGCATCTGCGGGATTGAAAAAGTACGAGGATGATGGTCGTCAGCAGCAAGATCTAGATTACGTGCACTATGCAGTACAACACTGCTTATATCATGCTGCTCAATCTCTACAACAAGCCTTTACAAATTACCCATATAAAGGAGTGGGGCGTTTGTTGAAAGTGGTGATTTTCCCACTAGGGAATCGCTTTCAAAAACCAAGTGATGACTTGACGGTAAAATTAGCTGAAAGCTTGATGACACCAGGATCGCACCGTGATCGTTTAACGCATTTGTGTTATATCGGCAAGCGCGCTGATGATAGTGTCGGTTTGATGGAGAATGCGTTTATCGCAATGTATGGTGTACAAAGTATAGAGCGAAAACTGTATCGGGCAGCGAAAGAAGGTAAAGTTGCTCGCAAAGGGCTTCTTGCTGATAGGTTAGCTGAAGCTAAGGAAGCTGGCGTGCTAAATGAGCAAGAAATTGAGCAAGTGCTTGCCGCTGACAAGTTGCGCTATCAAGCGATTCAGGTGGACAATTTTAGCCATGACTTTAGTGAAGTTAGGACCGGTGAAGTGGTACGTAAACCCAAACTAAACAGTGTAGCTTAGCGGTTTTTAGCCAATGTTTTGAATTATCAATTTATACCGTTGGCTATCCCACTTGATTTGAAAGGCACCTTTGATGGTGCCTTTTTCGTATTTATGCCTATTTTTTGCTTGAAACAGCTCCAACCACTTGCATTTCTGGGGCTATTTTTAAGAAACTTAATGAGATTTGCCGTTGAAACTTTTATCCTAGCGAAGATTTTTAAAGGAAGTTGAATATGATCATCAAACCTAGAATTCGTGGATTTATCTGTACCACAACACACCCTGTGGGTTGTGAAGCTAACGTAAAAGAACAAATTGCCTACACCAAAGCGCAAGGTCCAATCAAAAATGCACCTAAGCGTGTACTTGTTATTGGTTCTTCAAGTGGCTACGGTTTGTCTTCTCGTGTTGCAGCTGCATTTGGCGGTGGCGCATCAACCATTGGTGTGTTCTTCGAAAAAGAAGGCACTGAGAAGAGAACGGGTACTGCAGGTTTCTACAATGCCGCAGCTTTTGACAAGCTAGCCGGTGAAGCTGGTCTGTATGCAAAAAGCCTAAATGGCGATGCTTTCTCTAATGAAGCTAAACAAAAAGCCATTGATCTTATTAAGCAAGATCTTGGTCAAATCGATATGGTCGTTTACTCATTGGCTTCGCCAGTACGTAAAATGCCAGAAAGTGGTGAGTTAATTCGCTCAGCTCTAAAACCTATCGGTCAGACTTACACTGCGACTGCTGTTGATACCAATAAAGATATCATCATCGAAGCAAGTGTTGAGCCTGCTACCGAGCAAGAAATTCAAGACACTATCACTGTAATGGGTGGTGAAGACTGGGAATTGTGGGTCAATGCGCTAGCAGACGCTGGAGTTTTGGCTGACGGTTGTAAAACGGTCGCGTACAGCTACATCGGTACTGAGCTAACTTGGCCTATTTACTGGGATGGTGCGCTAGGTAAAGCGAAGATGGACCTAGACCGTGCAGCGACAGTACTTGATGAGATGCTAGGCGCGAAAGGTGGCTCTGCGAATGTTGCGGTATTGAAATCTGTTGTGACGCAAGCAAGTTCAGCTATTCCGGTAATGCCACTGTACATTGCAATGGTATTTAAGAAAATGCGCCAAGAAGGTGTACATGAAGGTTGTATGGAGCAGATCTTCCGTATGTTTAGTCAGCGTCTTTACCAAGATGATGGCAGTGCACCTGAAGTGGATGATCAAAACCGTCTACGTTTAGATGACTTGGAGCTACGTGAAGACATTCAGCAACATTGTCGTAATCTCTGGCCGCAAGTGACCAGTGAGAACTTGAAAGAGTTAACCGATTACGTTGAGTACAAAGAAGAGTTCTTGAAGTTATTCGGTTTTGGTGTTGAAGGTGTTGATTATGAAGCAGAAGTGAACCCTGCTGTCGAAGCTGGTTTCATCAACATCTAATTCGTTGATACATTTATAAAAAAAAGACCGGAGTATTTGCTCCGGTCTTTTTTATTATTGGGCGTTATACGCCGTATTCAGTTTCAACATTGTCCCAAGAAACGTCGCTAAGAACCGAGACAGTGTCACTACCGTTTGCAAAGGTGTAGCTGTAAATTTCGCCCGTTGCACCGAACTGACTTAGTTGATCGGCAACGGTAGGGTCGAGATCATTCAAAGAGAGAGTTTTACTATCTGCTACATGGTAGTCATTGTTAGTTAAAGCAAACTCTTCAATACCAAGGGCAAGGAATGCATCAGATGATCCGCCGTCTAATGTCTGAATGGAATTTCCGACTACATCTAAATCCAGCAGCAATGAGTCGTGCATTGAACTACCTACAGCCATCTCAACATTTTGCAGTTTAGATGAACTGGTTAATTCAAAATCAACACCATGCTTGGCATTTTCGATGGATAGATTAAATGAACTATCGAAGCTTGCATCTGCCGCTACCACAACATCAAAGCCATTCCCGCCATCAACAAAGTCGTTGCCATTGTCAAGAATGACATCATTGCCTTCGCCACCATCGACGACATCAAGCCATTTACCACCTGCGAGTAGATCATCACCCGTTCCGCCGACTAATAGGTCATCCATTTGGTAAGTTTCTACAGCATTTACAAAATAATCACTTGAATCAAGAGCGCCGAAACTCGTCTTGTCGAAGGTGCCAGGGGCTGCAGACAACTGAATTTCATTAAAGCTGGCGTTATCTGTGTCAATCGGTGAGATAGAGAATTGACCGCTGTGTTCACCGTTACCATTATCTAATATTTTGATGTTATCGCTATCGGGATCAATGCCATAGGTTGCCATTGTTTGCGGATCAATATCTCCAGCACTGAAATAACCTCGCGCCACTTCAACACCGTGGTCGAACACTGTCCAGATACCGACTTCATTGGCACCATTAAATGCTTCGTCGGCAAATAGGCGATTGACAGAAACATCAGCAGCTACCGTGTCTTGGTCAACAAAAAGACAGAGTGTTTCTGATTGATCTCCAACATCGCCGGATTCCTTGCTTTCAATGAAACTGTAACCAATTTGAGCAGACTGCCCACTTTCTTGGTTGCCCGCTATACCAACGCCACGATCAGTGTCGGTTAGATCGGTCATTGAGCCATCAGGGTTGAGTGCAACCGCTTCGGTTACGGTTTCTTTAGTACTGGTTGCTAAATCAGTCGCTTGAGCAAAGTCGCCAAGTAAAATGTCATTGCCGCTACCACCAATTAATACATCTTGACCATATCCGCCTTGTAGGCGGTCATTACCTTCACCACCATCTAACCAGTCGTTGCCTTCATTACGACCAACGAGTGAATCACTGTCGATTACGGTGATTTCTTTGATGAAGTAATCGCTTGAATCCCAGCGTTCTTGCCCAGTTCGATCAAATATTCCGTCAGCGGCTTCAAAGACTATTTGATCGAAACTCTGACCGTTGGTGTCTTCTGGAGTGATGTCGAAGTATCCGTCATCAATAGAACCATTTTCGTTATGCAGAACTTTGATGTTGTCGGTTAGTTCAATACCGTGTGTTTCACGAGTGTTTTGATCAATATCTTTTGCGGTGAAATAACCAGTAGCGATAACTGTGCCTGCACTTAATACCGTCCACATACCGACTTCATTGCTACCGTTAAAAGCTTCATCTGCGTAAAGCTTGTCAATGGTTACACGCGCAGCACTTTGCTGTTCAGGTAAATCATAAGAGAGTGATTCCGATTCGCCTTTCTTGGTTGTTTCATAATAGGTATAACCTAATTGATCAGCTTTGCCGGATTCTTGGTTGCCTTCTACACCGATGCTACCGTCCGCGGTGCTGATTTCCCCTGATTTTATTGAAGGGTTATAAGCGCGCGCCGCACTCAAATCAAGCGAGCTTCCATCTTCAAATGCATATCGGTCATCGCCGAAAAGGATATCATCACCGATACCACCTAATAGCACGTCGTTATCGTTACCGCCGAAGAGGGTATCGTCATTGCTCGTACCGTCAGCTTCTAGTGTAAGATACTCTACTTCGCCAACCAAAAAGTCACTTGAATCCAGTCGGTCACGTCCTTTATCGAAGTGACCAATAGCAGCAGAGAATTGAATCTCATCAAATGCGACAAAGCCTACATCGTCTGGTTCAATGACAAATTCACCGTTTGAACGACCATTGCCTTCTTGCAGAACTTTTAGATTATCTTTTGCAGGATCCAATCCATAAGCGTCTAGAGTGGCTTGGTCGAATTCTTCAACGGTAAAGTAACCGTGTTCGACAACGATGCCATCACGCAATACCGTCCATACGCCTACTTCATTGATCTCTTTGACATATGAGCCTTCGGCTTTACCTTCATCTTTAAACAGTCGACCAATAGAAACTTTCGCCGCGTAGCTGTTCTCTTCTAAAGAAACAGAAAAAACTTCAGATGCTCCAGCTCGATCGCCTTTGCTTCCGTCATCGTCAAAACTGTAACCAATCTGACCACCTCGACCACTTTCTTCATTACCTAGCACGCCATACGCGCCATGTTTTTCATACAAGGCTGCTTCTGTACCATCAGGGTTATACACTTTGGCTAAACTAAGATCTGCTGCTGTCGCATCGCTAAAATCGATAATCGCTTGACCAGCATGATCGTAAGTGACGTGACGTCCGAAATCGTCGCCGATTAAGACATCATTGCCACTGTTACCAAAAACGACATCATCACCTTCACCGGCATTGACAATGTCATTGCCTTCACCGGCATGAACTTCAAATTCTTCGGAATTAAGTAGTATTAGATCATTGCCGTCGCCACTGTTAACAACATTATCTACCGCATCATGCTGTGAAATAGGGTTGTAGCTTTTTCCATAGAGCTCGACAGATGGTGCGCCAGTTTCTACTGGTTCTCTATCTATTAAGTCGACTCGGTTTTCAATTTGTTCAGTTTTTACGTGCTTAGACGTCATGAAGGTTTCCTCTATCAATCTGATGATTAATGTGAGGCAGCTCAGCCATCTCAATATTTTGAGATCTGCAGCTTTCCGTCCTTACCTCGCGATAAGTTTGGCTTTTTCACTCTGTTATGAATTTGAGACCGGAATTGGTACTTAAAGGGCTTTGGTCTCAGTTATGCCCTATACCCAAGTCACCTCAAGATGCTTAGTTCAGCGAGAGTTGTTAGGTTTGCAGGCAAGGCGTCGATTTGCAAATCTAGTCGCTCTAAATTAAGAATCGATAACGTAATCTGCGAACCTAACAAACTCGCCCTTCGGGAGCCTGTCACTGGAACCATTTTTTCGTCAAACAACTCGGAAATAGATGGCTATTCCACGTCGTTATTTTCCTTAAACTGGTACCAGTGACAAGGCTCTGAATCCTGCATCTTGAAGTCACTTGGGTATAAACTAAATTTCTCTCATTGCTTTGTATGTACTAACCGAAAGTGGATTAAGTAAATAGTCCAACGGAGTTTGCTTATTGAGCAAAATCATGACTTCAGCTGGCATTCCGGGATGTAATGTGACCTGTTTCAGACGCGCCAGATCTTCTTGATTGAGTTTGATTTGCGCTAAGTACGCTGATGATCCGGAAGCTTGATCTGTAATGCGGTCTGCCGAAATATGTACTAGTTTCCCTCTAACTGGCGGGGTGCGCCTGAAGTTGTATGCTGTTAAGCGAACTTCTGTATCGAGCCCAATATGCACTACATCAATATCTTCTGGTTGCACAAGCGCTTCAACTACGAGCTGATCTTGTTGGGGCACAATTTCCATGATTTTTTCGCCAGCGCTGATCACTGATTGTTTAGAGAAAATCGCTAAGCCAACCACCACGCCTGATTGAGGGGCGCGTATCTCAATCCGTGTTAGAACTTGTTGTGCTTCGATCATGGCTTCGTCAGTTTCACGAATCGATTTTTCGAGTTGTTGTATTTCTTCACCAAGCTGCTTGGCATAATCGAAATCGGCGTTGCTGTCTTGTAGTTCAGCTTCTGAAATTGAGCGATGTGCGCGATGAATTTTTGACTCGAGTTCAGCCAAATTACCGTTTAACTTGGTGTACTCTCGTTTCAAATCAAGCATTTTAGACTTCGATGTGTTGCCTGTTTTCAACAAGGTTTCATGCATCTCTAATTGCTCGGTTAAATAAACCAGAGCTTGTTGGTCTGCTTGATAACGTTTTTTTAACCCTTGCAAATCAAGGTGTGCTTGCGCCGTTTTACCATCCAAAACTTTATCTTCACCATCACGCAGAGAGCGACGTTTCGTGAATAGTTGATTTTGCGTCTCTAGAACATTTTGTACGTGGGTATCAGATTCAAATTCAAGTAAATGTTTATCAAAAGAGATGCTTTTCTTCCCGAGTAATTCTGCGTGAAGTCGATTCAGGCGTGCAGTTTCACTTTGCCATTTTGCTCTTAACCCAAATAGTTGTGCTTGTGCTCTAGAGGAATTTAGAGTGATAAGTAATTGACCTTGTTCAACAAATTGACCGTCGGCAACATGAATGCTTTCAACGATGCCACCTTCTAAATGTTGGATTGGCTTTCTTTTTGATTCGACGATAATGACACCGGGCGCAATAGCGGCACTGCTAAGTTTTGCCACCGATGCCCATATGAGAAAGACTCCGAACATTAATAGCACACTACCGAAGGCAAGTTTCAGAGCTAAGCCAGTAGCGAAAGAGAGATGGCGCTTATCATGGTAATGAATACCTTGTTCATCTATAGAGTGGAACTGCCTATCTGCCATTGGATGCCGCCTGTTTTATATTGTGTACTTTTACTGCTTGATCCGCTTTATAAGCGGTGATGATTTCACCATTTTCGAGTTGAACAACCCAATCAACGTGTGCAATCAGCTCTTTATTGTGTGAAACCATGACCACTGCAACCTTGTCTTTACGGAGTTGTTCAAGTAGAGCCTGCAAGGCTGTTAGTCTTTCGTTGTCTAGATTGGCGTCAGCTTCATCAAGGACTAGAATCTTTGGGCAATAGTAGAGTGCTCTAGCGATGGCGATCCCTTTTTCCAATCCGGCCGAGAGAGGGAGCCCATTCCTACCGATGATGGTGTTGTACCCATCGGGAAGTTTAATAATATCTTGATGGATGCCAATTGAGTTTGCCGCTGCGATGACTTGAGAATCCGTTAACTGTGGCTCAAAATGGGCAATGTTTTGTTTGATTGAACCCGTTACAAAGTCGATGCGCTGAGGGACATAACCTAAAACGTATTTCAGTTGGTTTGGGTTCCATTGAGGCAAGCGAGCACCATCAATGTTCACATTGCCTGAACTAGGCTGATACAGATTTACCAGTAATTTGCACAACACTGATTTACCACTACCGCTTGACCCCATCAGCATCACACGATTACCTGCTTCGAGCTTAAAGCGAAGATTTTTTAGTAATGGCAACTTCGCCTTAGGTGGATACCAAGATAAGCTATCAATGTGCAAACAGCCTTTTACTTCGCTAAAGTCGGTTGTGTTCTGTGATTGTTCTAATGTAGAAAAGTACTGGGACAAGCGTGAATTAGCCTCCATCGCACTGCGCCAACCTTGCAATGTACTTGGTAACTGTTCTAGTGGTTGTAAGGCGCGAGACATGAGTATTGAACCTGCAATAATCCCACCTGCGGTCATGCTGTTCCCTATAACCAACCATGCGCCAATACCCATGATCGCCATTTGCAAAGTAAAGCGTAAGCATTTAGCGATAGCAGTGAGAGTGCTGGAAGTGAGACCTAGTTGTAAATCGTGCCAGACTCGTTCTGCGGTTAGGTGTTGGAACTGGGCTCGTAACCCTTCGGTTAAATATTGTGCCTTTACGGATTCAGTGTGATTGCTGGCTTGATCGCTGGCATTCTTGCAAGCGCTATTCATTACTTGCGCTTCGGTTGTTTGGTTGGCTTTTGCTTTGTGGATGAAAAGTGCTAACCCAGTAACTAAAGTAATTGCGGATAACCCGACGATGCCAACGATGGGGTGCAATATAAACATTACGCTAAGGAAAATGGGCGTCCAAATGATGTCGAATGGGAGAGAAAAAGCAGGGGAAATCATAAATGATTTTACCTCTTTCACATCTCGTAGCGTCGCGTTGGTTGAGCTGTAAGCCGATGCTGCAAATAACTGCCCAGAGAGCAATGCATCGAGTTTGGCTGATTTGATATGTAAGTAGCGATTTTTTAAAATATCGAGTGCAGCTTGAATAAAGAGCAGAAAAAAAACAATGCCACTGATTAGAAATAGTGTATCAAGGCTTCGGCTCGTCAGAACACGATCAAATACCTGTAGACTATATATTGGAACTACCAATATTAAAATATTGAGGAAAAAACCAGCAAAAATTAGGCTAGATATGATTTTTTTATTGAAAGGTGTTATTTCATTCCAGTGGCTTTTATTGATATCCATATCTGTCTAATTGATATTATTAAGAGTTGACGCAATCCTAACATTCAATTATCTCGAGAGGCGATAGTCGGTTTGAAACTGGTTGAATACATCTTGGTTGTGCTTTGGGTTTTTGTGTTTAAAAACATTGAATTACAATGGCTTTCTTATATGTAAGAAAGCCATTAAATAGATTTATAAATTAAAGCTAGACCATATAGGCGCGTGATCGGATGGTTTTTCTATTGCTCGCAATTCGTAATCGATATCTGATTCAATACACTTACTTGCAAGTGAAGGTGTTGCAAGGACGACATCAATGCGAAGACCACGATTGTCATCAAATCCCCGCGAGCGATAATCAAACCATGAGAACTTGTCATTTACATCGGGATGAATAGATCGGAACGTATCGATGAAGCCCCAATCTAATAATTTCTTCAACCACTCACGCTCTTCTGGTTGGAATGAGCATTTGCCACTTTTTAACCAACGTTTCTTATTTACTTCACCGATACCGATATCTAAATCTAAAGGACTAATATTAATATCACCCATTACAATAATATTATCACCATTGTCATGATGATCGTTTAAATATTGCATGAGGTCCTTATAAAACGCTTTTTTATAAGGGTATTTGGTTTCATGGTTAATATTCTCTCCTTGAGGGAAATAGCCATTTAGTACGGTAACTTTTTCACCTTGAGAGTTTTCGAATGTCGCCATGATCATTCTTTTCTGATGATCTTCATTGTCAGTAGGAAATCCCTTCTGAACGGAAAGCGGTTCTTGTTTGCAAAGCATTGCAACACCGTAATGCGCTTTTTGTCCATGGAAGTAGACTTTGTATCCCATTGCTTCAACGTCTTCGAGCGGAAACGCTTCATCATGCACTTTGATTTCTTGTAAACCAATGACATCCGGTTGATGTTTGTCGATGAGTGCTTTTAATTGGTGAAGACGGGCTCTTAGACCATTGATATTAAATGAAACTACCTTCATTGATGTTCCTCTGCTTAGTCGAATGACTCACTTTCTTTTTTTACCAAGTTACGTCTGCGGTTGAGATAGTAACTCGATAGATAAACCTATTGATTTTCCAGCTTAGCTTCAAGATCGTTTTGTACGATTTTTAATGCAGCAAGTGCAACTTTGGGATCAACCTTGTTGTTTTCTAGCAGATAGATGAGGTCCACTGCTAATTTTATTTCATCAGGAGCGTTTTCAAGGCTTGAAGCAGGGGAGGTCATGTTATTGGTGTCTCTCTCTATAGGTGATTTGATTTTCCAACTTGATTTTAGCACTACGGCAACGTTCGAGCCGTTGCTCGGTGACTAAAAGCGCTTGTTGAGCTTGTTGTTGGGCAAATGGGGAGGCGTTTTCCAAATCTATTTGCTTATCTCGTACCAATTCCATTAACCGTCTTTCCCATTCTTGATGTTGGGCTAGCTCTTGATATAGAGCGTTAATTGGTTTTTGGAAGTGGCGGTAGTGCTTAGGTTCTCTTTTGCGAATAGATTGAGTGGCAAGTTCTCGTTGAATTGCACTAATCTGTGAAAAAAGACGCTCTGAAAGATATTCGGCTCGTAAGGAGGTCAACCTACCGCTGTCTTGCTCACGCATCAGGGTATTGAGTGTTGCGCTGGCTTCTTTAACACACGGCGCCAACAAGCGAGTGCTGTTATGGAAAAGGTGTGCATCAAATAACGCTTGATGATGTTCTCCTCTTGATCTATCCAATTGAGCTGCTTGAATAGCCATTTGTTCAAGAGTGCTAACAAGTTGTTTAAGTTGACTCATATAGTGATAAACCATGCTTCATAGGCAAGTTTCACTGCCAAAACGCTGACGACAGTAACAAAAATAGGGCGTATAAAATTGGCGCCAAAACGAATCGCGGAATGCGCGCCGACAAATGCACCAGCCATCAAGCAGATACCCATCGTTAAACCTAGCACCCAATCAATATGCCCTAGAATAGCAAAGGTAATGAGAGAAGTAATATTACTGGTAAAATTCATTGCTTTGGCAACGCCCGACGCCAACAAAATATTGAGTCGATAAAGTGCCATTGTACTGACTGTCCAAAAAGCGCCAGTACCGGGTCCAGCGACGCCATCATAGAAACCGAGAATAGAGCCCTGAACAAACTGCTTTTTGTGAAACGATGAGCTAGGTGGTGGAAGTTCATTGCTGCTGTTTTTGGGTGTTTTGTGCCATACCGAATAAACTGCGGCAGCAAGAATAACCAAAGGTAACGCTTTTTCTAACCACTCGGTGCTTATCCAATTAACCACGAGCGTGCCAAGCGTAGCGCTTATCAATGTGGCAATAAATGCTCTTCCCCAACATTGGGGTTTGAAAAGGCGCTTTTTATAATAGGTAAACGCCGCAGTAGATGAAGCAAAGGTGGCCGCGAGTTTGTTCGTTCCCAGTGCAATATGTGGAGGCAAGCCGAGAGAGAGTAACGCTGGGACGGTTAACATACCGCCCCCACCGGCAACGGCATCAATAAATCCAGCAACAAAAGCGACCAGCGCGAGCACCAACAATACGGTTGGTTCTAACATTTCCATTAATTATTCTTCTATTTTTACGGCTATTCTACGCCGCTTGGTCAGTTAATTATTCGATAATACGCTTAAAAGGTGGCAGTGAGTCGAGTAGCGAACTGCCATATCGCTTTGTCACAAGTCGACGATCCAGAATGGTGACTGTACCAGAATCACGTTCGTTTCGCAGTAAGCGTCCTACGGATTGGATCAGTTTTTTACTCGCTTCAGGAACAGTGATCTGCATAAATGGGTTGCCGCCTTTATGTTCAATATACTCGGCATGCGCTTGTTCTACGGGTGAACTTGGCACACCAAAAGGAATCTTGGTGATGATCAAATTCTCTAGTAGTTCTCCTGGCAGATCTAAGCCTTCAGAGAAGCTGCCAGTGCCAAATAGAACACTGGTTTTTTGACATTGAACCAGCGTTTTATGTTTATTTAGAATTTCATAGCGAGATTTTTTGCCTTGAACCTGTAGCGTCCAACCTTTTTTGATAAAAAGAGACTCAACTGCATCGGCAACTTGGTTCATTTGCCAGTAAGAAGAGAATAAAACTAAGTTGGCTTGTTTGTCTTTAATTTGATTAGGCAAAATATCGATAAGATATTCCGTAAACTCTTTTGCTTGCGGCTCATACTTCATCTTTGGTATGCGCAATTCGGCGTGGTTTTGATAATCAAACGGTGAAGCAAGGGCTAAAAAGCGTGTTCCATCCTCAGCTTTCTCACTGATGCCAGCTTGTCGGCAGAAAAAACTAAATGAGTTAAGTGCGCGCATGGTTGCTGAAACCAGTACTGCACCTAAACAACGGCTCCAGATTTGTTGGTCTAGCTGCCAACCTACTTCAAGAGGTGAAACGTTGACGCTAAAGTCGCCTTCACGTTCAGTATCTATTTTTAACCATCTCGCCAGCGGAGCGCCTTTCTCTCTTGGTGGCTCAGCCATTAGTCGCCATACTTGTGCGAGGTTATCCATTCGTTGAATATAGAAACCTAATTCAGCCAGTGCGGGCTCCGCAAGGCGCGAGCTTAGTTCGCCGTCTTTTACTCGCTCGGCAATTAAATCGGCTATTTTGGCTGTTGCTTGCGCGCCTTTTTGCGATAGTTTTTTGAGTTCTTTCGATTCATTAAACAACCAATCCGGCAGATCGCCATGTTCAAATCGGTAGATCCCTTCGCTGAAGTGAGTGGTATCAAAGCGTGATGCAAGCTGCGTTAAAGATGGAATGAGTTGTTGCACAGAATCTTGCAATTCATTGCGAAAACGCCCGACACGCTTTTCATCAGCTAAGTTGGCAAACTTCGACACTGATTGGTTAAGCCTTTCTAGCCATGAAGCGGCGCCTTTTAAGCTTGCTGCTGCGGATGAGTGATCGCGAGCAACATGTGGTAGATGATGCGCTTCATCAAACACATAAATGGTGTTTTCAGGTTCAGGTAATATAACCCCACCGCCTAAATCAGCATCCGCCATGACCAAACTGTGGTTGGCAATGATGACGTCGGCTTTATCTAGTTCAGAACGCGCTTTTTGAAATGGACAGCCACGATGTGAAGGCATGCTGTTGTTGCAGCTATGTTTGTCACTGACAATTAACTGCCATATTCCGTCATCAATCGGTTTTGGCCATGAATCTCGATCGCCATCCCATTTACCTTGCGTTAGCGATCTATGCATGGTTTCGAGCAATTCAATATCCTTGCGCTTCGGCTTGCTTTCAAATAGTGGTGTTTGTTGCCCTTCGCTACTACCCGCACTCGCCAATTTTTCTCCGCAGCAGTATCTTTGTCGACCTTTCGCCAGCAAAAAAGAAAAATTCAGATCGGTAATTCGTCTAAATAGAGGTAAATCTTTATTAATCAGTTGTTCTTGCAGGGCGACAGTGGCAGTTGAAATGACAACTTTACGCTGGCTTAGAAAAGCAACAGGAACGACCGCCATCAGATAGGCAAGTGATTTACCGATGCCGGTTCCCGCTTCAGCTACGATGATTCGATTCTTGTTGTGGTATTCACCACATAAGGTTTTGGTGATTTCGGCAACAAGGTAATTTTGAGCTCTGCGGGGAACGAAGTTATCGAGTTGAGCTTGCAGATTTTGGTAACTGCTGCGAATTGATTGTTGAATTTTACTGTTGGTCATATCGGCGCCTTACTAACGGAAAGCGATATTAGCACACTTCCTTAACTGTTATGTAGTTCACGAAACCGGATGCTTTTTTGATAAAAATAGACATGCCTCACAAAAAAAAGTTGAACCTTCAATGAGTTAGAAAAAAGTCTAAATATGTAAAATAAAACACCATCAAAAGGCTACCTTACCAGTGTTTTCTTCTGCAATTTTTTATTTATTACGCTCAATTTAGTATTAATATCTTGCTATGCGATGCATTTCACGTATTGATTAAACTATCATAGTGGTTAGAAGTTAGTCGAAATTGGTAATGCAAATCATGTAACAACTTGATTTATATGGTTTTTATGTTTTTTTTGTTGATCTTTTTATAAGATTTGACAGTTTTGGTGAACTTCTGCAATCTAGCATCGAAATTTGAAAGCGGCGGTGTCAAGCCACAGTGCTTGAAGCACCTCCAAAAAAATAAAAGGGATCCAAAAAGGAATCCCTAAATCTAAGAAAAGGCAGTGGATTAACTATGAAAAAGACTCTAGTAGCTCTTTCAGTACTTGCAGCAGCGACGTCTGTGCAAGCAATCGAACTTTACAACCAAGACGGCGTTACTGTTGGTCTACACGGTGACATCGAAGTTGTTTACATGAACACAGTTTCTGAAAGCTCTATGAAGCAAGAAATCCAAGACGCGGATTTTGGCTTTGATGTTCGTTACGCAGTAAACGACGAGTATTCTATCGGTGCATACTGGGAGTTTGACGGTTCTAAGCACACTAACGCTGAAGAAACCAAAAACGGTGATACTTACGTAGCGCTTTACACTAAGACTTACGGTTCTATCAAGTTCGGTCGTCTATGTACTGCAGTTGATGACCTAGGTATCGGTTCTGATTACCAATACGGTATCAAAACTTACCTAGATAACGAGACTAACGAGTGTGCAGACGAAGGTGTTCGTTACGATTACGACAACGGTACTTTCTACACGACTCTTGGCTACGTTCAAGATAAGCTAGCAACTACACAAACTAACGATGTTAACGACGCTGGTACAGATACTAACTACATGGATGGTCGTATTGGTTACCGTGTAGCTGACTTAGATCTATCTGCATTCTACTCAAATACTGATGTAGACAAAGTGTACCAAGCAGCTCAAGGTGCTAATGCTATTGATGATCACTCAGGTTACGGCTTTGAAGTTCGTTTCGCTGGTATCGAAAATGTTAACCTAGCAGCGGCTTACTACGCGACTTCATCTGATGCAGACAACGAAGACAACAATGTTGTTGCAGTGGCTGCTGACTACACTATGGACAAGTGGGTATTTGCTGCTGGTTACTCTGTTGGTGACCACGATGTAGAAGCAAATGACCAAGACAACTGGTTCCTAAACGCTGGTTACGGCATTGCTCCTAACACTACAGTTTACGCTGAAATTGGTGGTGAAGAGAAAGACAATGTTGACACAGATACTGCTCTAGCTATCGGTGTTAAAGCTGAATTCTAATTGAATTTTAGCTAATATATGTAGAAAGCCACCCTTGGGTGGCTTTTTCTAGTTATGAAGTAGATACATAATTTCTCAAGGAGCATCCTTTGAAAACGAAACAACTCATTGCCCTCGCTACTGCGATGCTTGCATTGCCTTTAAGTGCCGCAGAGCTAAGTGCTCAAAAAGGTATTTCCATTCTATTAATTAATGGACAAATAGCGGAAGAGAAATTGGGTAGCAACTCAGTTGATGAGGGCTTCACGCAAGCGATTGTTAAATTAGATAGTAAATTAGGTCACGGTGCTAGCGCAGAGATCTTTGAATCTAAGCCATACATTGTTAACTTCGATGGTAAAGGCTCGGAGTTTGAAATTAAGTTACCTCGATTTAACAGTGCTGCAGAAGCAAGAAACGCTTTCGAAAAACCAGCTCCAGGCTGGCAAGTCCTAGTTGATGGTCGCCAGGTTGAAGTCAAACAAGAAATGTTGCCAGGCAAGAAAGGTTTTATGCCATATGCAGGCATGGAAAGTTTGCTTGCTGAGCACAATAAACAAAATGGCATCTACTTCAAAAACGGTCAATTGCTTGATAAGCCAGTGGCTGTTGAAGCGGCTATGGTTAGCACAGTGGCTACTGCCGGCAAAGTTGCAACCAATACTGCGGCTGCTGAAGTAACTAAAGCGACTAAAAATGTAGAGCAGCTTAAAGCTTGGTATCTACAAGCCGATAAGCAAGAGCGTAAAGAATTCCGTCGTTGGATGATTGACCAAGAGTAATCATCGAGCATATGCCCGTCATACTTGAAGTTGCAGCGGTGTTGGCTGTGTGTTCGTGCCCCCCAATCACATAGTTCACCTATGCTCAGGGGACTTTCTTACTTGCCGCCTACCTGAACCTTCAAGTTTCTTGGGTATAGATTGGAAAGGGTTGGCAGTGCCAGCCCTTTTGCTATTTAACCATACGACAAGAGCTATCTCACGGTCATTTTATTGAAAACAAGCTGGGGTATTCAACGCACTTTCAATTGCCGCGACGAGCTTTTCAATATGGTGGGGCTGACTAATAAAAGGTGGCATCATATATATCAGTTTGCCAAATGGTCGAATCCATACACCTTGCTTTACAAAGTGATCTTGAATCACCGCCATATTCACAGCACATTTTGCTTCAACAACACCAATCGCTCCTAACCAACGCACAGTTTCAACTAGCGGATGTTGTTCTAATCTTGGTAGCAACTGGGAAAATTGGGTTTCAATCGCTTTAGTTTGTGCCTGCCATTCGTTGCGCTCCAATATTTCCATACTGGCGGTGGCAACCGCGCAAGCTAATGGGTTACCCATAAAAGTAGGACCGTGCATAAAGCATCCTGCTTCACCACCACAAACCGTATTGGCGACATGAGTACTGGTTAACGTCGCCGATAGCGTCATATACCCACCAGTAATGGCTTTGCCTAAACATAAAATGTCAGGTTCAACATTGGCATGTTGATAAGCAAACAGCTTACCAGTTCGCCCAAAGCCGGTGGCGATTTCATCTAGGATCAACAGCACATTATATTGATCACAGAGCCTGCGAACGCCTTTCAAAAACTCAGGGTGATAAATGCGCATTCCACCAGCGCCTTGCACGATCGGCTCTAGAATAACTGCCGCGATATCTTGATAGTTTGCTTTGATCTTGCTGGCAAAATCGTCGAGACCCCTAGGATCCCAAGGCTGATCAAATGGCGTGTTGGGTGAGTTGGCAAAAATGTGTTCAGGTAGAAAGCCTTTATACAGTGAGTGCATTGAGTTATCAGGATCGGTAACAGACATGGCTGCAAAAGTGTCGCCATGATACCCATCCCTTAGGGTGAGAAATTTCGAGCGTTTTTCGCCTCGCGCATGCCAATACTGCAACGCCATTTTTAAACTCACTTCAACTGCTACTGATCCGGAATCGGCAAGAAAGACATGCTGAAGGGAGTCGCAGGTCATATCGATCAGTTTTTTGCACAAGTTAATTGCAGGAGCGTGGGTGAGCCCACCAAACATAACGTGGGAAACATCATCAATTTGTTGGTGTGCTGCGCTATTTAAATGCGGATGATTATAGCCATGAATCGCGGCCCACCAAGAAGACATTCCATCAATTAGCTCTTCGCCAGATTCAAGGAAAATAGAAACACCAGCAGCACGCTCTACTGGGTAGCAAGGCAGTGGACTTAAGGTAGAGGTATACGGGTGCCAAATGTGTTGGCGATCAAAAACTAGATCCATGACTGCTCGCTATGGGTTAAAAAATAACCAATCGTAAACTTTTAATTTTCTTTATTGTTGACAGTCTACCGTGTGGCTTTAGACTAGCCAAGAGCAAAAATAAAAATCCACCTCGCTTTGGGTCATCACCCTGCATGGATCACAAATAAGGAAGACACGTGGAAGTACGTCATAACTGGACAGTTGGTGAAGTGAACCAATTGATGCAAAAACCGTTTATGGATCTGTTATTCGAAGCGCAATTAGTACATAGAAAATTCCAGCAGCACAATTATGTACAAGTGAGCACATTACTTTCGATTAAAACCGGTGCTTGTCCTGAAGATTGTAAATATTGCCCGCAAAGTGCACGTTATACCACTGACATAGATAAAGAACGTTTGATGGAAGTTGAACGAGTACTCGATGCCGCGAATAAAGCAAAGACGGCGGGTTCGACCCGATTTTGTATGGGAGCTGCATGGAAAAACCCTAAGCAGCGTGATATGCCTCACTTAACTCAGATGATCCAAGGGGTTAAAGAGTTGGGTTTAGAAACCTGTATGACATTGGGCATGTTGACGCCAGATCAAGCAACTCAACTGGCTGATGCAGGTTTAGATTACTACAACCACAATCTTGATACCTCCCCAGAGTTCTACGGCAATATTATTACCACACGTACTTATCAAGACCGCTTAGATACCTTGTCACATGTGCGTGATGCAGGGATGAAAATTTGTTCTGGTGGCATTATCGGTATGGGTGAGAGCGCCAACGACCGTGCGGGTTTATTAGTCGAATTGGCAAATCTGCCGACTCATCCAGAAAGTGTACCAATTAACATGTTGGTTAAAGTGAAAGGGACGCCACTAGAGGATGCGGAAGATGTCGAGTCATTTGATTTTATTCGTTTGATAGCGATTGCGCGTATCATGATGCCGATGTCGGCTGTTCGTCTTTCTGCTGGTCGAGAAAACATGAACGAGCAGATGCAAACACTTTGCTTTATGGCGGGTGCCAATTCGGTGTTCTATGGCTGTAAGTTGTTGACCACGCCAAACCCGTCTGAAGATAAAGATATGCAGCTGTTTAGCAAGCTTGGCATAAACAGCCAACAAGTATCTCAGCGTCCGGATGAAATAGAGGAAAATGAACTGCTTGATCGAGTAGTAGAACGCGTGTCAGCTCGCCCCGGTAAAGACGATCTTTTCTATGACGCAACAGTTTAGTCAAAGGATTGCGTCAAGCCTTGAGCTTCGTAAGCGGCAAGGGTTACATCGCCAACTATCTGCGGTGAGTAACGGCAATACAACATCGCTGCGTAAGTACAATCAAGAGTTTGTTAACTTTTCTAGTAATGATTATCTTGGGTTAGCGGCAGATAAAAGCTTAGCCAAGGCGTGGCAGAAAGGTATCGACATATATGGTAACGGTAGCGGTGCCTCTCCCTTGGTCACGGGGTTTAGCTATGCCCATCAAGCGTTAGAAGAAAGATTATGTACTTGGCTTGGTTACTCTCGGGCTATTTTGTTCAGTTCTGGTTTTTCAGCCAATCAAGCCATGTTGTTCGCGCTGATGGAAAAACAAGATTTGCTCTTACAAGATAAGCTTAACCACGCCTCGTTGATTGAAGCTGGTTTGCTTTGTCCTGCGAGTATGAAGCGCTTTCATCACAATGATATTAGTCATCTCGAAAACCAGATAGCTGGCAATACCTTGGTTGTCACAGAAGGCGTTTTCAGTATGGATGGTGATTTATCCCCGCTGGCTGATATTGCTAAAGCCACACAAGGTAAAGCTTGGCTGGCGGTTGATGATGCTCACGGAATAGGTGTTTTAGGCGAAGAAGGGAAAGGAAGTTGCCAGCGTGCAGGCATTAAACCTCAGCTGCTAGTGGTGACTTTTGGTAAAGCCTTTGGTTTGTCTGGCGCCGCGATTATGTGTGATGAGATGACAGGTGAATACCTCACTCAGTTTGCTCGCCATCATGTTTATTCAACGGCGATACCACCATCTCAAGCTCATGCATTAAATGAGGCTGTAAATATAATTGCCTCACAGCAATGGCGTAGAGATAAGCTTTTTGAACTCTATCACTATTATGATCAGCAATTGGGTACGCTACCGGGTTATCAATATACACAAACGCCTATCAAACCAGTTGTTGTTGGTGATGCTGCTCAGTCCATTCAATTGGCAAGTGATTTGAAGCAAAAGGGGCTATGGCTTACTGCTATTCGCCCACCGACGGTGGCTAAAGGTAAAGCAAGATTACGAATTACGTTAACCACTAACCATACGAAACAGCAAGTCGAACAACTTGCGACAGAACTTCATTCGTTGATCGAGGGTTAACTGATGAATAATGCAGTATTCGTTAACTCACCAATGTTCGATAAACAAGCAATTGCAGATGCGTTCGGCAAAGCAGCAAGCAGCTATGATGATCATGCGGCATTTCAGCGTGATGTCGGTATGCGTTTGTTGGAGAGGTTGCCTTTAGATTTATCAGGTCAACGGGTTTTAGATTTAGGTTGTGGTACTGGTTACTTTAGTCAGTTATTACTCGAGCGTGGGGCTCATGTCGTTTGTTGTGATTTGTCTCCGGCAATGCTTGAACAAGCTAAAAATCGCTGTGGGGCTGAATTTGCTGAATATCATCAAGGCGATGCGGAATCTTTACCTTTCAAAAATCAAACATTTGATTATGTATTTTCAAGTTTGGCGCTGCAGTGGTGCCAAGATCTTTCACTTCCTATCTCTGAAATGCGCAGAGTGACGCGTGAAGGGGGGGAAGTTTTTTTCTCAACTTTGCTGGATGGTTCACTATCTGAACTCAAGCAAGCTTGGGCAAAAATTGACTCATATCAACACGTCAATGATTTTATAACCTCCAATCAGGTAAAAATTGCGTTAGCGCAAGCCCATTGTAAAAGCCATCACTTAGACTTGGCCACAATATTAGTTTGGTATTCGTCGGCATTTTCATTAATGCGCGATTTGAAAGGTATTGGCGCAAATCATGTTGCAGGTCGATCTCATGGGTTGACTAGCCGCCAATCACTAAAGCGTTTAGAACGTGAGTACCAAAGTTTTGAGCACAATCATCAGGGGCTAGTACCCGCAACATATCAGGTTTGTTTGGGGACAATTAATCTATGATCGATGCATTTTTTATTGCTGGTACGGATACCGATGTAGGAAAAACAGTAGCGTCTAAAGCGATCTTAAACGCTTTAGCAGAAAAAGGCTTGAAAACGATTGGCTATAAGCCAGTGGCGTCTGATAGCGAAAAAACACAACAGGGTATGCGTAATTCAGATGCATTGTATCTGCAAGAAGCGGCGACTGTGGAAGTTGACTACGATGACGTAAACCCTTACGCACTTGAATTAGCAGCATCACCACATATTGCCGCAAAACGCGAAAATGTCGTGATTGATTATGATGTTTTGAGTGACAAACTGGCACAACATAAACAAAATTCAGACATTGTATTGGTTGAAGGTGCAGGTGGATGGCGCGTTCCAGTATCCGATAGCGACTGCTTATCAACTTGGGTTCAGCGTGAGCAGCTCCCTGTTGTTCTTGTGGTTGGTATAAAACTAGGCTGCTTGAGCCATGCATTATTGACTTTAGACGCAATTAAAGCAGACGGTTTGCAATTAGCTGGTTGGGTGGCTAACCGTATCAATCCGGGTACCGAGCACTATGCAGAAATCATTGCAATGTTGGAGCAAAAAATTGATGCTCCGAAAATAGGTGAGATTCCATATGTGCCTAGCGTAAAGCGCAAAGAACTAGCAAAGTACATCGATGTAACGCCACTTGTTGGTTAAAACCTTGTTGGGTATAAAACAGAAGGGCTGCCATTGGCAGCCCTTTTTACAACGTTCAATTCTGGCTATTTCTCGCTATTTAATCCCATGAGAGCGGATTGGGTTTCAATAATACGCTTTTGCATTACTTGTTCGTTTGAGAGCCCTAGTTGCTGCTTGGCTTCTTCTTCAGTTATACCTAAGTGACAACGAAGTAAATCTATTGCCATTTGGTAATTATTATTTTCGACCATGAGCTTATCCTTACCGACGTTATTCTTTTCCTATAGCTAAATCTAGCAGCTTTTTCGCGGCTCACAATTCGACCAAAGTCTAAGCTTGTCTTTTCCGTTGTAGCTTTTATTCTGCTTTCACGAGCGATTTGTTTTCATCAGTGGAAAAACAAATGTATCAATTTGCGTCTAGTGCTTGAGTTTAATGTGATTAGGCTATATCTATGTGCTAGCCTAGAGAATAGCTAAACATAGTCGACTAACGACTAGCATCTATGCAAATAAAGGCATTCATATTTATTGATTTGAATGCCAACAATAAGAAAGCTTTCTGTTTCGGAGAAAAGTAATGAAACGAGTTATGTTATTCCTAGCAACTAACTTAGCCGTAGTACTGGTGTTAAGTGTTGTTCTGAATATTGTTTATGCTGTCACTGGTATGCAGCCTGGTAGCTTGTCGGGTTTACTAGTTATGGCCGCCGTGTTCGGTTTTGGTGGTTCATTTATATCTTTGCTGATGTCAAAGAAGATGGCACTTCGCTCGGTAGGCGGTATGGCTATTGAAAGCCCTCGTAATGAGACAGAGCATTGGTTAATGGAAACGGTACGTCGTCAGTCTCAACAGGCGGGTATTGGTATGCCAACGGTTGCGATTTACGACTCTGCCGATATTAATGCCTTTGCCACTGGTGCTAAGCGTGACGATTCCTTGGTCGCAGTTTCAACGGGTCTTTTACATAATATGACTCGTGATGAAGCGGAAGCCGTGTTAGCACATGAAGTGAGCCATATTGCCAACGGTGACATGGTAACAATGACGCTGATGCAAGGTGTAGTGAATACATTTGTTATCTTCTTGTCTCGTTTCATTGCCAATATTGTTTCATCGAGCAGTAGTGACGAAGAAGGCGAAGGTGGCAGCAATATGATGGTGTATTTCGGTGTGTCTATGGCGCTTGAGCTGGTGTTTGGTTTCCTAGCAAGCTTTATAACCATGTGGTACAGCCGTCATCGTGAGTTTTATGCCGACGCTGGTGCGGCAAAGCTCGTTGGTAAAGAGAAGATGATTGCAGCATTAGAGCGTTTGAAGATGAGCCAAGAATCTCAACTTGAAGGTTCAATGATGGCGTTTGGTATCAACGGTAAACGTTCGATGACGGAACTACTGATGAGCCACCCTCCACTTGATAAGCGTATTGCAGCCCTTCGTAGCGGTTTGTAATAGTACAATTTCATTACTGAACGCCTAATTTAGGACGGGTCAGAGATATTAAAAAGGCTTCCGATTGGAAGCCTTTTCTATACCATTTTACTTTCTATAGCATCAAACTTAGCGGTTAAAGCTTGTCAGTCAGCTCGATTGCTTGACCGATGTAGTTTGCTGGCGTCATTTCTTTTAGACGAGCTTTCTCGTGATCTGGAAGTTCAAGACCATCAATGAAGCTACGCATAGCCTCGCCGTCAATGCGCTTTCCGCGAGTTAACTCTTTTAGCTTCTCGTATGGCTTTTCGATACCGTACCGACGCATTACCGTTTGTACCGGTTCTGCCAGTACTTCCCAGTTTTGATCAAGCTCTTTAAGAAGCGCTTCGCGGTTTACTTCTAGCTTGCTAATGCCTTTCATTGTTGAAGAGTAAGCAATGATCGCATAACCAACACCCACACCAAGGTTACGTAGAACCGTTGAGTCAGTAAGGTCACGCTGCCAGCGAGAAATAGGCAGTTTTTGTGCTAGGTGACCAAATACAGCATTTGCTAAGCCTAGGTTACCTTCTGAGTTTTCAAAGTCGATTGGGTTAACTTTGTGCGGCATGGTAGATGAGCCGATCTCACCTGCAATGGTTCTTTGTTTGAAGTGACCCAGTGCAATGTAACCCCAAACGTCACGATCGAAATCGATTAAGATGGTGTTAAAACGAGCAACCGCATCGAATAGCTCGGCAATGTAATCATGCGGTTCGATTTGAGTTGTGTATGGGTTCCACGTTACACCGAGAGATTCAGTGATGAACTCTTCGCTAAACTTGTGCCAATCTAATTCTGGATAAGCAGATAAGTGTGCGTTGTAGTTGCCAACAGCGCCGTTAACCTTTGCTAGGATTTCTACATTTTCAATTTGCTTGTACTGGCGTTCCATACGGTACGCTACGTTCGCCATTTCTTTACCCATTGTGCTAGGAGAAGCTGGCTGACCGTGTGTACGAGAAAGTAGCGGGATGTCGCGGTACTCGACTGAAAGTGCTTTGATTGCATCAATCAAGTTACGAATTTCAGGAAGAATCACAGTTTCACGCGCTTCTTTCAGCATTAAAGCGTGAGATGTGTTGTTAATATCTTCAGAAGTACAGGCAAAGTGGATGAATTCATTAACAGCATGAAGCTCAGCAATAGTAGCGACTTTCTCTTTTAGGAAATATTCAACGGCTTTTACGTCGTGGTTTGTCGTACGCTCGATCTCTTTGATTCGGCTAGCATCTTCTTCAGAGAAATTGGCTGCTAGGGCATCAAGAAAAGCATTGGCTTCTGCACTGAAAGCGGGCACTTCTGCAATTTCAGCAGTGGCGGCAAGCTTTTGTAGCCAGCGTATTTCAACGATAGTACGGTACTTTAGGAGACCGTACTCACTGAAAATTTCGCGTAACGCAATCGTCTTGCTTCCGTAACGGCCGTCTACTGGTGAAACAGCAGTCAATGCTGACAATTCCATGATCTTCTCCTGAATTGAATTTCTATATTTTGTGAGCTTTATACCAATAACCGTGGCAATTGTCACGAGTATTACGCAAACGTTTGCGTGCGAGTTAAGTAACTCTAAAAAATTAGCTCGCGGCAAGGGGCGCGAGCTACAAGTTGTTACAGTCGAGCGAGTAGGATTTGTGCTTGCTCGACCATTTTTTTACGACCAAAGATTAAGTGGCGGCGTTTACCACCAACTTGGCGCCATAACACGGCACAACGAATACCAGATAGCAATAAAGCACGCACTTTGCTTTGGTTGCTATTTTGCTGCAGTACGCTTGGCGTGCCAGTGACTTGTATTCGAGGACCGATAGGGCTCACTACATCAAGGTAAACACTGGCCAAGTTACTGATCATTTGATCGTCAGTGAGCGAAAAATGCTCGACTTGGCGAGAAAGCATTTGGATGCGGTCACCAAGCTGAGACATAGCGTCGTTTCGGCTACTTAGTTTACGTTCAAGCGCCATTAAACTGATGATATAACGGGTGATTTCACTGCCAGCTGGCGTGCTATCGATGCCTTTAACTAAGCATTCTAACCCAATTTTTAAGTCCGCTTCGCGACCAAATACATCCACAGTGTTACGTGGGTTAGTGTTCAGGATTGCTTTTAATGAGGTTTCAAACGCTTCAGAGTCACAATAACCGTTTTTCGCTGCTTGCTGAACTAAAGCGACAGCTTGGCAGATGCCTGCAAATGCAATGGTGCGGTCATAAAGAGTGTTAGCCACGAAGAGTTACTCCTGATAATACGTCTAATTAAATACGCTGTTCGATGATACCACCGCCAAGACAAATTTCACCTTGGTAGAATACAGCTGATTGCCCTGGAGTCACTGCAACTTGAGGCTCATCGAAGATAACTTTAATAGTGTTGTCATCCATTGGGATGATAGTACACGGAATGTCATTTTGACGGTAACGTGTTTTCACTGAGCATTGTAACGGTTCATGAATTGGTGTGCGATCGACCCAGTGTAATTGTGACGCGATTAACCCATTAGATTTTAAAAGTGGGTGTTCAGCACCTTGAACTGCAATAAGCACATTACGTTTAAGGTCTTTTTCTGCAACGTACCAAGGGTCTTCGTTACCACCGCCGCCTTTTTGACCGCCAATGTGAAGGCCTTTACGTTGACCGAGAGTGTGGTACATCAAACCTTGGTGTTCACCGATAACGATACCTTCAGGAGTCTCAATTTTACCCGGTTGAGCAGGCAAGTACTGAGATAGGAAATCAGTGAATTTACGCTCGCCAATGAAACAGATACCGGTTGAATCTTTCTTTTTCGCCGTGATTAGATCTTGCTCTTCTGCGATACGACGAACTTCTGGTTTCTCGAGATCACCCACCGGGAATAGGCTGCGTGCCACCTGCTCGTGGCTTAGTGTGTATAAGAAGTAACTTTGATCTTTGTTACCGTCTAAACCGCGTAGCATTTGTGGCTTATCACCATTCTCAGGGAATGAACGACGCACATAATGACCCATCGCAATAAAATCGGCATCTAGTACTTCATCAGCGAATTCCAAGAATGCTTTGAATTTGATTTCTTTGTTGCACAGAATATCAGGGTTTGGCGTACGACCTGCTTTGTATTCTTCAAGGAAGTATTCGAATACGTTATCCCAATATTCAGCGGAGAAATTAATCTTGTGTAGGTGGATGCCAAGCTTGTCACATACTGCCTGAGCATCGGCTAAATCTTGCGCCGCAGTACAGTATTCTTCGTTGTCATCTTCTTCCCAGTTCTTCATAAACAGACCTTCAACTTGATAGCCTTGCTGCTTTAGAAGATACGCAGAAACCGATGAATCTACACCGCCAGACATACCAACGATGACTTTCTTTTGACTGTTGTCAGTACAGTTCTCAGACATTACTTAACACCACAAAAATTAACTGGGGGCAGATTCTAACAGAAACCGTCTAACTGGGACAGATCCGAGATCGAAATCACACTTCGAAAAACGTGATTTTTAACAGTTTTATCGGTTAAAACCTGCGTTATTGATTACGACAAGTCTTCTATATATGGCATAGTAGGTGAAATTCAAGCGTTAGTAGCACCTATCTCTGGTTGTTTACTGGCAATATTAGTACTTTATTAGGTAAAAATGCGCATGAGCGAAGAGAATCAAGTTTTTCAAGAATCAGATTTGATTGAAGTTATTGAGAACCAATTGGAAGATGGCAGTCCAATTAAAGTAAAAGAAACCTTAATGCGTTTAATGATGACAGGAACAAGCCGCGAAGATGCGCTGGCAATGATGGCTTGTGCTGTTTCAATTGAGATTTATGATGTAATGAAAAATGAAGCTGAGTTCAACTTAAAACGTTATTCTGAGCATTTAGAGCGTCTACCTGATCTCAGTTTTATGGAAGGTGAGTAGAGTAAACGTTTGCTATAATAACAGATATTGCCGCACTTTTAATGGCGAGGTAGAATCCGCTTTCCTGTCCTCCCTTATTCAGAATCATAGTTATGAAATTTCCTGGTCAACGTAAATCAAAGCACTACTTTCCGGTACATGCGCGTGATCCCCTAGTGAGCCAAGCGCAATCTAGTAAGAGAATGTCACGCACCCATATTATTGGTATTGATCAAACATTGGTGGACATTGAAGCAAAAGTTGGCTCGGAGCTAATTGAAAAATACGGTTTGAGTAAAGGACACTCACTTGTTATTGATGATCAAACGGCAGAAGCTCTTTACAATGAATTGAAAGAGAACACGCTTATTACCAATGAATATGCGGGCGGTACGATCGGTAACACTCTTCATAACTATTCTGTACTAGCGGATGATAGATCGACGCTACTTGGTGTAATGAGCCAAGATATAAAAATTGGTAGCTATGGTTACCGTTATTTATGTAATACGTCTAGTCGTATGGATCTGAACTATTTACAAGGTGTCGAAGGGGCGATTGGTCGCTGCTTCGCACTCATTACAGAAGATGGTGAACGAACTTTTGCTATTAGCGAAGGACAAATGAACCAACTTCGAGCAGATAGCATTCCAGAAAAAATCTTCAAGAATGCATCCGCGTTAGTGTTAACCGCTTATTTAGTACGTTGTAAGCCCGGCGATCCAATGCCAGAAGCAACGATGCGAGCGATTGAATATGCAAAAAAACACCAAGTACCAGTGGTATTAACACTAGGCACTAAATTTGTTATTCAAGATGACCCTAAATTCTGGCAAGACTTCCTACGTGATCACGTTAGCGTTGTTGCAATGAATGAAGATGAAGCGGAAGCATTAACTGGTGAAGCTGATCCTCTAGCTGCATCAAATAAAGCCTTAGACTGGGTTGATTTGGTTCTTTGTACTGCGGGTCCTGTTGGTTTATATATGGCGGGTTACACTGAAGATGAAGCAAAGCGTGAAACCACCTTGCCATTATTACCAGGTTGTATAGCTGAATTTAATCGTTATGAATTTAGTCGACCTGCATCTAAAGCATTATGTGAGAATCCGATTAAAGTTTATTCGCATATTGCGCCATACATGGGTGGTCCTGAGAAAATCAAGAATACCAATGGTGCGGGTGATGCAGCGCTGTCAGCTTTATTACATGATATGGCTGCAAACAAATACCATAAAGAAAATGTACCTAACTCTAGCAAACATGCGTACTGCTTTTTAAACTATTCGTCTTTTTCGCAGGTATGCAAATACTCTAATAGAGCTAGTTATGAAGTATTAGTTCAACACTCTCCACGTTTATCTCGAGGCTTGCCTGAACGTGAAGATAGCTTGGAAGAAGCGTATTGGGAAAGGTAATTAAGAATTACGATACTTTATGTTTAGATAAGTATTAATAAATATAAATTGTAACCAAATAAAAAAGCTCCCGTCTAGGGAGCTTTTTTTATAAATCAAATTTATTTGATCAAGAATTAGATCAGGAACTCTTCCAAAGACTTACCTGAGTCCAATAGCGCTTGGATCGCTGAAGGTGTACGACCTTGACCTGTCCAAGTTTTTTCATCGCCATTTGGATCAATGTATTTGTATTTCGCAGGGCGAGGAGCGCGCTTAGATTTAGTTTTTGTCTTCGTTTCGCCAGCTAGAGCACTAATTAATGCTTCAACGTCAATTCCGTCTTTAGCAATTTGTTCTGCGATTGCGGATAATTTCGCTTCTTGTTCAGCTAAAGCCGCTCGTTCTTCTTCTTCAACGTCTTTACGTTCAGAAACAACCATAGTTAGTTTCTCAAGTGCTTCCTCTAATTGTTCTAGAGTAAGTTCACGAGAAAATGCACGAAGGCTACGAATGTTTAAAAGTGTTTTTGTTAATTCCGACATAAAATCTCACCAAATAATTATAAGCAATAAACCAATATTAATATCGTAATTGGAATAATACAATTCAAATATTGAAAATTAAAATAAAATGACAATAAAAAAAGTGAAATAGACAGATTTTTAAAGCTCACTTCACATTCTATTGCCAATATTATGGGGGAAGTAATAAAACTAGCACGTAAGTATAGTGCTTAGTTTCATAACCGCCAGTCAGTTTATGAAATAACACTAATTTAATGGATTGTTCGCGAACAATACCTTTGCCTTATAAATGATGAGATAAATAAACGTACAAAGTTTCGAAGGACCTTTCGGGTTCTATAATTGAAAGTTTGAGAGAGTTAAAATTACTTCATTGTGGATGTGCAATTATCAAGGATGTTTTTCAGGATTATTGTGAAGGTGATAGATGTGGATGAACGTAATAAAATTCTAGTTAGATGTATTGTAAATATGGTTTTTATAAGTACAATGACCGTTACCTAATGCGCTGCATCGGTTAATGCTATGTTAACAAGTATTGTTTCTAGCTTAATCTTTGGTCAGCGCGGTAGAGGAGCGGAATGAATGAGTAGCATTTATTGGGGTGATACCAATGAATAGATGTGAAAGGTCCTATCCGCCGAAGTGAACTGGTATATCTAAGCCATTCGCTGGGGTTGCACTCGAATAGGGGCAACACTGCCATAGTCTATTATTTGTATAACTATGGAGCGCTACTGTAGGGGTTGGGTGGAGTGTTCACTTCCCTGTCGCTATGTTCAACATACATAGGATAATTGTATCTATGTATCTGCAGTAGATCTCTAACCAATTTATTACTGGTTTCGAAGATCATGAGTTTAATCGATTTTGCATCATCCCCTTTATCACTACTGCCTCCAGTAGTGGCTCTTACGCTTGCGATTGTTACACGTCGCGTGTTGTTATCTCTAGGTACAGGTATTGTGCTTGGGGCAATTCTACTTGCTGATTACTCAGTGGGTAATACTTTAACTTACGTCAAAAATACCGTGTTTGGTGTTTTCATTGAAGATGGATCCATCAACGCTGGCAATATGAGTATCATCGGCTTTCTAGTGCTTTTAGGCATGATGACAGCACTTCTGACATTGTCTGGCGGTACCCGAGCTTTTGCTGACTGGGCTCAATCTCGAGTGAAAAGTAAACGAGGAGCGAAACTACTTGCTGCGTTCCTTGGTGTTTTCATTTTTATTGACGATTACTTTAACAGCCTTGCTGTTGGTGCGATTTCTCGCCCAGTGACTGATCGCTTTTACGTATCACGCGCTAAGCTTGCCTATATTCTAGACTCCACCGCTGCACCTATGTGTGTGATTATGCCAGCGTCAAGCTGGGGTGCGTACATCATGACAATTATCAGCGGCATTCTTGTTTCCCATGGTATTACAGAGTACTCAGCACTCGGCGCATATATGCGTTTGGTACCGATGAACTTCTATGCGATTTTCGCCCTGCTAATGGTCTTTGCGGTTGCATGGTTTGGTTTAACTGTTGGTAAAATGCGTGACCATGAAATTGCGGCTTCTCAAGGTCGTGGATTTGATGAAAATGCAAGTGATGACTTTGAAGAAGCACGTGCTTTAGATGAAGAACTGGATATTCGTGAAAGCGAAAAGGGCAAAGTATCTGATTTGATCTTGCCGATTGTTCTGCTTATCGTTGCCACTGTGACTTCAATGCTTTACACCGGCGGTCAAGCGCTAGCTGAAGTAGGCAAACCATTTGCATTGTTAGGCGCATTTGAAAATACCAATGTTGGTATCTCGCTGATTTACGGTGGCTTGGTTGGTCTGATTGTTGCCTTGTTCACTGTGGCTAAACAGGGCATTGCAGGTGTGGAGATCAGTCGCACATTGTGGATTGGTGCAAAGTCGATGTTTGGCGCGATTTTGATCCTAGTGTTTGCTTGGTCTATTGGTACCGTTATTGGTGATATGAAAACAGGTAGTTACCTATCAACCTTGGCTCAAGGTAATATTGACCCGCAATGGTTGCCTGTCATCCTATTCTTGTTGTCTGGTGTGATGGCGTTTTCAACCGGTAGTTCATGGGGTACTTTTGGTATCATGTTGCCAATTGCTGGTGATATGGCGGGCAATACAGATATCGCATTAATGTTGCCGATGCTAAGTGCCGTGTTAGCGGGTTCGGTATTTGGCGACCACTGCTCACCTATCTCAGATACGACGATTTTGTCGTCAACAGGTGCTCGTTGTAATCATATTGACCATGTAGCAACTCAGTTGCCTTACGCATTGTCAGTTGCACTCGTCTCCTGTGTTGGTTTTATCGTGTTGGGTATGACTGATTCATTAACTATTTCTTTTGGCGCTGCGAGCGTAGCATTTGTGGCGGTGTGTTTTGTGCTGAGCGTGTTTTCGAAAGTGAAAATGACCGATAATAAAGTTGCATAGCTAAAAATGCTTGTTGGATGAAGAAAAACTCCGCTATTTAGCGGAGTTTTGTTATTTAGAGATTGTCACTTTTTAAGGAGAATAATCTCTAGGGAGTGAAGACAGGCTCAGGGCAGTCTTCATAGCTACCTGGCGTTACGGGTAGGGCATTATTATTGTTGAAGCCATCAAGGATATGGGCTACGTTAACGATTAATTCAGCGTTCGATGAATTCCAAGCATCAATTGCTGCGGAAATGATTTGTTCAGCAGTTAGCCAATTTCCCTTGTACTCTATGGTTGCCGTGTTTGACACTCCAGCGGATCCAAATCTATGGCGAGTATTGAGAATAAACGCCAATAGTTGTTGGGCAAGCTGTTCTTTATGTAAGTTAATATCCGCATTACTATTACTATCTATTAGGAACTGAGATATTTCTGATTGCCATGTGCCAACAGACCAAATAGGTTCGCTACCACTAAAAGCTTCAGATACTGGTGTTCCATTTTCAAACTCACCATCAAAAGGCTCATCCCCAGCAGAGAAGTAATTCGATGGCAGTGTGTATGGCGCGAGACTATTAACATAATCTCTATCCGCTACCGTCAATTCTGTGAGACCATTTTTATTATGCCAATAGCCTTTGGTATCAAAATCGACAATCAGTTTACAAATATTGTTAAATACAAATTTGTCGGAGTCGATGTTATCGCTACGTGAATATACTTCACCATCGATAATTGGCAGGTTATTTTGGTCATAGCTTAATACTGAACGGACTGAGAATTTAATCGTGGTTGCGGTTGTTGCTTGCCAGTTAGGTCCGTTTGGCACCTCTTCTTCGATGATATATTGTGCAAGATCGCCTTTTACATTTGGTACTAAGGCTAAGAATTCTACACAGCCATCTTCGCCAGTGGTTTTCTCAACTTTTCTGTTGATTAACTCTCCTAAATTCGGACCGAAAATATCGACTAATTTTGTCCATAAATCAGGCGTGTCTGTTGCATTAATATTGTCAGGTAGTGGGACACTTTCTGGTACGGTTAAGATCATTTTCCAGTTGCTGATAAGAGGATCTGTTTCATCGTAGCCATCTTGCGCAATATCAAAGGCTTTGCACACTTTAATATTCGCGATACCCACTTGACCAAAACTGACTACCAGTACCGGATCAGGGTCGACGCCTTTTGTTCCTTGTTGAACCGTTCCATGCTGAGATGGAATAAATCCATCATCGGTCTGTTCTCCAGAGTTTCTAGCGATTAGTTCGGTCGTCGTTTGTTGTAAGCACGCCAATGGTGAAACAAACTCTCTAAACAAGGCACCATCATTGTGTTGTGGAGCATAATCTCTTAGATCTGCAAAAGTGGTGAAGTGGCTAAATGGCGTATTAAGTGGATTAACGCCATTAAGGTCTGCGAACCACATAAAGCGATCGACCGCCCATGAAAGCGTTTCTTGTTCAAGTACGCTAAAAGTAACAGGGAATTCCTCTGAATCAGTTGTGCGGTAGATATTGCGCATTGCTAGTGGATCTGTCACGCCAAAATCCCAGCTCTCGATGAGTTCGTCACCAAGCGAAGGTGTCAAGTAATTCGGGTCATATTGACAGTTGAGGTTTTTATCATGGAAAGAGCGCAGTGCAATTTCGAAGTCTTGTGGGTTTTCTTTGCCACCCAGTTTGACTTTGAAATTATCTGTTTTTGAAAACCGTGGAATAAAACCAAAGAAGCCGCCACATTGTTCACCAGTGGCTCCGTTGTTAACGCCGCCTTTTGCGTCACAAGCGTCTATAACACTTTGCTCAGTGGCAATCCAAGCTTTGTAAACACCGCCTGAATTTGGCGTATTGGCGAATGGGAAGAGTTGTACCGTTTCACCTTCAGTTAGGTTTCCACTGCCTCCAAGATATTCGCTACCGAGCAAGTGTTGACAAGGCTCCTCTACAGTTACGACACTCCCACGGTATTTAACCGTTGTGGTATAGGTTTGGTTAACGACAGAAATTCGGTCCTCTCCATCAAAATGAATTAGACGACATTCGAGAGGCTCAGCGCTAAAAGTGGTACTGTTTTTTGGTCCCCCTTTTCCTTTTACATCTTCGTAGCACGTACCACCATTGACTCCGGCATCAGGGTCAATACTAGAAAGTAAACATTTACCTGAAGGGTTGGTGACTTGAAAGTAATAAAAACCTTCGGGCAGTGCAGCTGCAGAACCAGGCGCGTTAGGACCGGGACCACCATCAAGGAATACTTCTAGCTTCGACTCGTAGCGAACGTTCTCGTTGACGATTTCTCCGCTAGGGGTAGTAGTAAAAATCGCACCATCAAGCCGAGCGAAAACTGAGGTACTCAATAGTAACGTACTAATGATTGTTGTTGTCATTAGGTATTTGGGTAATGTGATAGAATTCTTTGTGTCCATATTTATTGCCTCTACCTTTAGTGAACTACCCAATATGGCAAAAGATGTGCCGTAACTAACTACCTGAAAATAAAGGAAGATAGGGAACGTTTTATTGAGTAAAAAGGTAAGTGCTTGATGTGCTTGTCGCTATACTGGACAACCTGTAACAGGACACAGTAAACAGTTAGGCTAAGACATTATTGTTAGTAAAGGGGGATTTGATATTTTTTCATTAAACGATAGAGTGTGGTGCGAGAGATGTTTAGCTGACGAGCCACAGCACTCATGTTGTGGTGACTTTTTTCAATCGCATTTTCTACTATCGATTTGGATAAAGAGCACGTTGGTATTCTATTGTTTTGTTCAGGTAATCCTAAATCTTCATCGCTAATCAAGTTTTTTTCACATAATACAACCGCTCGAGTTAGTACGTTTTTTAACTCTCTGACATTCCCAGGCCAATGGTAGCCCAATAGTCTAGCTTCCGCTTGAGGTGAGAACTTATGTGTTTGAGATGCGTGTATTTGCGTTAAGAAAAAATTAGCCAGTTGTAATATGTCGCCATCTCGATCTCTAAGCGGTGGCACGTTTAGCGGTAGTATGTTTAAGCGATAATAGAGATCTTCCCTAAATTTTCCGGATTCAACCTGCTGGATTAGATCAATATGAGAGGCGGCAATAATGCGAGAATCAACATCAGTCTCAGTATCACTGCCTAACGAGAGAATTTTTTTCTGATCGAGAAAGTGTAATAAGCTCACTTGAAGATCTGGAGGCATGTCACTCACTTCATCAAGGAATAAGGTCCCTCTTTCTGCTCGTTTAATAAAACCGGCATGGTTAAAAAGAGCACCAGTAAATGCCCCTCGTTTATGACCAAATAGTTCTGATGCGATTAATCCACTCGGCACTGCACCACAGTTCACTTCAATAAAAGGGTGATGTTTGCGTGAGGAAAGCTGATGAATCAGTCTGGCGCAGATTCCCTTTCCGCTGCCCGTTTCTCCTTGAATCAGCACTTCAGCATCACTCATTGCATACTTCTCTAGTAATACCAAGACGGATTTGATTTGAGGGCTGTTACCAATCAAAAGTTTATCGGTCATTGGGTTGCGAGCATGGAACTTCATAATGGTTTTTCTTATATCAAACAAAAGTTCGGGTTATAGAGGTATTTTAGTCTGATTTTTACAGTACTGACTGATTCATCAATAGGCAGAGGGGCATGAATGTCAATTGTCTTGAATTTGAGAATGTAAATAGCAATTGAACGGCAAGCTAATTTTTATAATAAAATCATTGAATTAAAAATGAAATGTAATGTTTTTTTAAATAGGTGTTGAAAAATGTAAGCAGGTTGGTTAGTGTGGTTATTAATCAGTAAAAAATGAAGAGCTTTAATAAGTATGCGTAATTTAGTAATGAATATTCATCATCACCATCACCCAATGTAGTCTTTCGGGAGATGTACGCATACCCGGGAGCAGGAATCTCCCGGAGGCTTAAGTCAAAGAATTTAAGAATTAACCCTCGGGAGACTAGCATCTTCCGAGGGTTTTTCAGTTTTACGGCATGCAAACGTTATAAAATTCAAATACTTGCACAGGGATATCGCAATGCAAACACAACGCCTAAGAATCGCAATTCAGAAAAAAGGTCGCCTAAGCAAAGAGAGCCAGTTGCTGCTCAAAAAGTGTGGCGTAAAGTTTAATATTATGGGTGAGCGCTTAGTGGTTCATTCACTTAATATGCCGATTGATTTGTTACTCGTTCGTGATGATGATATCCCAGGTTTGATTATGGATGGGGTGGTTGATCTTGGCTTTATTGGTGAAAATGAACTTGAAGAAGTTCGTTTAGACCGCAAAGCATTGCGCGAACCTTGTGAGTTTATACAGCTACGTCGATTAGATTTTGGTGGTTGTCGTCTTTCAATCGCAATTAATAAAGATGAAGAGTACAACGGTCCTCAAGATTTAGCGGGCAAACGAATTGCCACTACTTACCCACAATTGCTTAAAGCTTATATGGATCAGCAGGGCGTTCCATTCTCGACTTGTATGCTAACGGGTTCTGTGGAAGTTGCCCCAAGAGCAGGATTGTCGGATGCGATTGCTGATTTAGTATCGACGGGTGCGACTCTAGAAGCCAACGGATTAAAAGAAGCTGAAGTCATCTTCCGCTCAAAAGCAATGCTTATTCAGCGCCTTGGTGAATTTGATGCAGACAAGCAAGAGCTAATTGAAAAGCTTCTAACTCGCATGCACGGCGTACAGCAAGCGAAAGAGTCTAAATACATTATGCTGCACGCGCCAGTCGACAGACTTGAACAAATCAAAGCATTGCTGCCGGGTGCAGAGGATCCAACAGTACTGCCATTGTCAGCAGAAAAACAGAAAGTGGCAGTGCACCTAGTGAGTACCGAGAATCTTTTTTGGGAAACAATGGAGCAACTAAAGGAACTAGGTGCCAGTTCGATCCTAGTATTGCCAATTGAGAAGATGATGGAGTAAATCATGAGAACAGTTGTTTGGCAGTCACTAAGCGAAGTTCAACAAGATGCTGTTATTGAGCGTCCAGCGATAGTCGAAGGGGCTAATATCACCGCGACAGTGTCTAAAGTTATCGGACAAGTTCGTGAACAGGGTGATACCGCGCTGCTTGAATTGACCGAAAAGTTTGACCGTGTAAAGCCGGAATCGATCCGTGTATCAAAAGCAGACATAGACGCCGCCTCCGGACGTTTGAACGATAAAATGAAGCAAGCACTAGAGCAAGCTTATGCCAATGTTGCTAAGTTCCATAAAGCGCAAAAACCTCAGCCGATCAAAGTTGAGACTCAACCTGGAGTGGTGTGTGAACAAGTGACACGCCCAATCAAAAATGTCGGCTTGTATATTCCAGGTGGCAGCGCACCGTTACCGTCTACGGTATTAATGCTGGGTGTGCCTGCACAAATTGCCGGTTGCCAGAAGGTGGTACTTTGCTCTCCGCCACCCATTGCAGACGAAATACTATATGTCGCCAAGTTATGCAATATAGATGAAGTGTATAACGTTGGTGGTGGGCAGGCGATTGCTGCCATGGCTTACGGTACTGATACCGTGAAGAAAGTAGATAAAATTTTTGGTCCAGGTAACGCTTACGTGACAGAAGCGAAGCGTCAGGTAAGTAATGACTTTCGTGGTGCGGGAATTGATATGCCAGCGGGTCCTTCGGAAGTGTTGGTGATTGCCGATGAGACTGCCGATCCAGATTTTATTGCGGCAGATTTGTTGAGCCAAGCTGAGCATGGACCTGATTCACAAGTTATATTGGTGACGCCATCCCCAATCATCGCAGACCAAGTTGCTGACGCGGTACAGCGTCAACTCAAAGAGTTATCAAGAGCCGATATTGCCGAGAAAGCATTAGCCTCTAGCTTGATTATCATCTCTGAGTCTCTTACTCAAGCGGTGTCAATTTCTAACTATTACGGTCCTGAGCATTTGATTGTTCAAACTAAGAACCCTCGTGAGTTGTTGCCATTGCTTGATAACGCGGGCTCGATATTTTTGGGCGATTGGTCACCAGAATCTGCGGGAGATTACGCATCTGGCACAAACCATGTATTGCCGACTTATGGCTATACCCGTACGTATTCAAGTTTAGGTTTAGCTGATTTTTCGAAGCGGATGACCGTGCAAGAACTATCTGCAGAAGGGCTGCAAATATTGGCTCCAACAGTCATAACAATGGCAGAAGCTGAAGGTCTAGATGCACACAAACGCGCCGTGACAATTCGTGTTGATAAATTGCTTCAACGAGGAGAAGCATGATGGAAAAATTAGCTCGTAAACAGATCCAGCAATTAACACCGTACTTATCTGCACGTCGTATTGGTGGCTGTGGTGATGTATGGCTGAATGCCAATGAGTCCCCATTTGATAACGAATACAAAACTGATTTTACTCGCCTAAATCGTTACAGCGAGTGCCAGCCTAAGCTATTGATTGACGCTTACGCTGCTTATGCGGGCGTCAAGCCAGAGCAAACTCTTACATCACGAGGTGCTGATGAAGGTATCGAACTTTTGGTACGCGCATTCTGTGAACCGGGTGAAGATGCAATACTGTACTGTCCACCAACTTATGGCATGTATGCCATAAGCGCTGAAACGATTGGTGTGGAACGAAAAACCGTGCCACTCACAGAGGATTGGCAACTTGACTTGGCTGGAATTGAACAGAATTTAGATAACGTAAAATTAGTCTTTGTCTGTAGCCCAAACAATCCAACGGGTAATTTGGTTAAACGCGAAGATATTGTCACTTTGCTTGAAATGACCAAAGACCGTGCGATCGTAATTATGGATGAAGCTTATATCGACTTCTGCCCAGAGGCATCAACGGTTGATTTACTTGAACAATATTCCAACCTTGCCATTCTACGTACGCTATCAAAAGCCTTCGCATTGGCCGGCTTACGCTGTGGATTTACGTTAGCCAATGAAGAACTCATTAGTGTGCTGCATAAAGTGATTGCGCCTTATCCTGTGCCGATTCCAGTTGCTGATATTGCTGTCCAAGCTCTGTCACAAGCTGGACTTGCGCGAGCGAAATTCCAAGTGCTTGATCTCAATGCAAACCGTGCTTACCTACAAGTCGGGCTATCAATGATTCCGGGCGTCGAAGTGTTTGAAGGCTGGGGTAATTATTTATTAGTGAAATTCCCTGAAGGGGATGCGGTGTTTAAAGCGGCGTGGGATAGCGGAATTATTCTGCGTAACTCACCGATAGAAAGTTGCGTTCGTATTAGTGTTGGAAATCGAGACGAGTGCGAAAAAACCGTCGGCTTTATTCGCAATTATTACGCATAAATTGTTTGAAATTAGTACAGATAATGTGCTCTGGCGTCAGGCGAGAGCGCTTAAATTAAATAAGGATGTTAAATGAACAAGCAGCAAAAAATCTTGTTTATCGACCGTGACGGTACCTTAATCGTTGAACCGCCAATTGATTTCCAAGTGGACCGCCTTGATAAGCTGAAGCTGGAGCCTTTTGTTATTCCTAGCCTCCTAGCGTTACAAGACGCAGGCTATCGTTTAGTAATGGTAACCAATCAAGATGGCTTAGGCACAGACAGTTACCCCCAAGCTGATTTCGATGCTCCACAGAATATGATGATGGAGATATTTGAATCCCAAGGCGTGAAGTTTGACGATGTATTGATTTGTCCGCATTTCGAAGAAGACAATTGTTCATGCCGTAAGCCTAAACTGGGTATGGTTAAAGAGTACCTGCAAAACGGTAAGGTAGATTTTCAACATTCAATTGTGATTGGTGACCGAGCAACGGATCTTCAATTGGCTGAAAATATGGCGATTCGCGGCATTCAGTATCACCCAGAAAATATGGGCTGGCTTCAGATCCTCAAAGATCTCACGGTAAAAGCGCGTGTGGCGGAAGTCGTTCGTACCACCAAAGAAACAGATATCAGAGTGAAGGTCAATCTTGATGATCAAGGCGACAATCAAATCTCCACTGGGCTTGGCTTCTTTGACCACATGCTAGATCAAATCGCCACTCACGGTGGATTCCAAATGATTTGCCAAGTGGAGGGTGATCTACACATCGACGATCACCACACAATTGAAGATACCGCACTGGCTTTAGGGCAAGCATTAAAAGATGCTTTAGGTGATAAGCGTGGTATTGGTCGTTTTGGATTTAGCTTACCTATGGATGAATGTTTAGCGCAATGTGCGTTAGATTTATCTGGTCGCCCATACCTGAAATTTGATGCTCAGTTTAGCCGCGATCAAGTAGGGGATTTGTCCACTGAAATGGTGGTGCATTTCTTCCGCTCCCTAACGGATACCTTAGCATGTACGCTGCACCTTTCTTCATCAGGCGACAACGATCACCACATTATTGAGAGCCTGTTTAAAGCGTTTGGACGTACACTGCGCCAAGCGATTAAAGTCGAAGGCAATGAATTACCAAGCAGCAAAGGCGTGCTGTAGGAGGGATTATGAGCAAACAAAAAGTTGTCATTATTGATACCGGTTGTGCCAATGTCTCTTCGGTAAGGTTTGCGATAGAGCGTCTAGATCATGAAGTGACGATATCTAAAGATCCTGCGGTGGTATTAGCGGCAGATAAGCTCTTTCTACCCGGCGTTGGTACGGCAAGCGAGGCGATGAAAAACCTCCAAGAGCGCGATTTGATTGAACTGGTAAAGCAAGTTGAAAAACCATTGCTCGGTATTTGTCTCGGCATGCAATTGCTGGGAAAATTCTCGGAAGAGAAAGGGCAAAAAGCGACAGAGCAAGTCGAGTGTTTGGGATTATGCGATGGTGAAGTGAAGCTAATGGATACGGGAGAATTGCCCCTGCCTCACATGGGTTGGAATACTGTCAAATCAGTGCCTGAACATCCCTTATTCAAAGGGATAGAAGAGGGCGAGTATTTTTACTTTGTGCATAGTTTTGCGATGCCTGTGGGAGGGTACACCATTGCAGAATGTGATTACGGACAACCATTTACCGCCGCTGTCCAAAGTGGCAATTATTATGGTGTTCAATTTCACCCTGAGCGCTCAAGCGCTGCAGGATCCAAACTTATCGAGAATTTTTTGAACTTGTAAAGGGAATTACACGTGATCATTCCAGCTCTAGATTTAATTGAAGGACAGGTAGTTCGTCTTTACCAAGGAGACTACGGTCAAGTAACAGAATACAAGGTCGATCCGGCCGAGCAATTTAATCTTTATCATCAAGCGGGTGCCAATTGGCTCCACCTTGTCGATCTTACTGGTGCCAAAGACACAACAGCGCGACAGTTGGAGCTTATTGCAAAGCTACTCGCAAGCACCCCGGCCAAGATTCAAATTGGTGGCGGTGTTCGCAATGAGCAAGATGTGGTGGATTTACTAGAGGCCGGTGCACAGCGTGTCGTTGTCGGCTCTACAGCCGTTAAGCAACCTGCGTTAGTCAAAGGTTGGATGGAGAAGTACGGTGCTGAAAAAATCGTACTGGCTTTAGACATAAACATCGATTCTTCAGGCACTCGTAAAGTGGCAATCTCAGGTTGGCAGGAAGATTCAGGCGTAACCATAGAAGCATTAATTGACGATTACCTTACCGTTGGTCTTCAGCACGTGCTGTGTACTGATATCTCACGAGATGGCACCTTAGCCGGTTCAAACGTCGAACTGTATGTTGATTTATGCAAACAGTATCCACAGGTGAATTTCCAATCTTCGGGCGGTATTGGCAACCTTGCTGATATTGAAGCGCTCAAAGATACTGGGGTTGCTGGCGTTATCGTGGGTCGCGCACTGTTAGATGGTAAATTTACTGCGAAGGAGGCATTTGCATGTTGGCAAAGCGAATAATCCCATGTCTTGATGTACGAGATGGACAAGTGGTGAAAGGTGTACAATTTCGCAATCATGAAGTTATCGGTGACATCGTTCCCCTAGCAAAACGTTATGCAGAAGAAGGCGCAGATGAGCTGGTGTTTTATGATATTACCGCCTCAAGTGATGGGCGAGTAGTCGACAAAAGCTGGGTTAAGCGTGTTGCTGAAGTGATTGACATTCCGTTCTGTGTTGCTGGTGGTATCAAGTCAGCAGAAGACGCAGCGCGTATTTTAGAATTTGGAGCGGATAAAGTCTCAATAAACTCACCAGCATTAGCGAACCCAGAATTGATCACCGATCTCGCGGACAAGTTTGGTGTGCAATGTATTGTGGTTGGTATCGACTCATATTACGACAAAGAGACAGGTCAATATCAGGTTTATCAATTTACGGGTGATGAAGCTCGCACTAAAGCCACTCAATGGCAAACTCGTGATTGGGTGCAAGAAGTTCAAAAGCGTGGTGCTGGTGAAATCGTACTAAACATGATGAACCAAGATGGCGTGCGCAACGGTTATGATATAGAGCAGCTCAATATGGTGCGTGCAGTGTGTAAAGTTCCCCTTATTGCCTCAGGCGGTGCGGGTGCAATGGAACATTTTGTTGAAGCATTCCAAAAAGCGAATGTGGATGGCGCGTTAGCTGCCTCTGTTTTCCACAAACAAGTGATCAATATTGGCGAGTTGAAGCAGTATTTAATCGCACAAGGCGTCGAAGCTCGACCAGTAGAGGTGAAGTTATGAGTTTTCAAGTGAGTGAGCTAGCCGCGCTGAATGAGCGTATAGACTGGCAGAAAGTCGATGGTCTTTTACCTGTGATTGTTCAAGATTTTTTATCTAGCCAAGTTCTCATGATGGGCTACATGAACCAAGATGCGCTAGTCAAAACAGGTGAAACTGGTCACGTGACTTTTTTTTCTCGTACTAAGCAGCGTCTTTGGACTAAAGGTGAGAGCTCTGGAAATGTGCTCAATCTAGTTAATGCTTCATTAGATTGTGACAACGATACTTTACTGGTCAAAGTGACTCCGGTTGGGCCTACTTGTCATACAGGCACAACAACGTGCTGGGATGCGGATAAACAAGAAGAATCCCAGTTAGTGTGGCTTCATCAACTTGAACAGTTACTTGCTGATCGTAAAAATGCCGATCCTGACTCCTCTTATACCGCTAGCCTTTATGCACGTGGCACCAAACGTATTTCGCAGAAGGTGGGCGAAGAAGGGGTTGAAGTCGCGCTTGCGGCGACGTCGGGTGATAAGGCGGAGTTAGTGTGTGAATCTGCGGATCTCATCTATCACTTGTTTGTGTTGCTACAAGATCAAGGCTTGTCGTTTAATGATGTGATTAACAAGCTTAAAGAGCGTCACAAATAGAATCGCACAACCAGAAAACGAATAGCCGAAATTAAAAAGCCGCAACGAATAGTTGCGGTTTTTTTTATTCAGGTTCACATTTCAAATAAGAAGTAGTAGCCATAGCCAACAATGAGCGCCGGAACGGCTGAATAAATGGTTGCGACAAGGGCTGCTCTAGGAGCGAGGGCGATGGCAGGGAACAAAGCATCACCGTCGTTAGAAATCGAATTAGCCAATTGTGCCGATAGTGGGGCAGCGCCAGAGATGTAAAGGCTAGTAACCAAAATCTGCGGACCGCAACCAGGTAACATCCCTACGGCAAGTCCCATCAGAGGCATATAGGCGCCCCAGCCGGTAAAAACGGTGGGCAAATCGATATGACCGAAATAAGTAATCAGTTCAAATGCCATGAAAGCGACGATAACCCAAGCGGTGACAAAGTTCGTGTCTTGCGCTGCTTTTTGTATTGGGTGTGAAGCAATATTTTTTCGGTCTTCGGAAACGGTTGACTCGTAATCCTTGATTTCTTTGGTCATTGACCAAAGCAACATGCTGGTAATAATGAGTATTGTTCCAATCCACTCAATACTCATTGGGGAAATATGTAGCAATTGGTTAATGTCGACTTGGAACGACCCGAGACCAGCAATGATAGTGGCAGGTATTAAAAGCCATTTCCAAAAAGCGCCTTGAATATTGATGGCTTTTTGTTCAGTTGATGTATGAGTATGGTTGGTTTTACAACACTCGAGAGAAAGCGCTTCTTTAAGCGCGGGGCGTAAGAAATCGTCGTTATGAATAGCGTTTATAATCAAGCCCGAAAGACAACCGACAACAACCCCGACGCCAACGACAAATACGCCAATATCTGGTTTACTCGCAAGCAATAGGAAAGCCGCGTCGCCCATTGTAGCGGTTAAAACCGCAACCACTGCACCAAAGCCAACTCTACCACCAACAAACTGTGTAGTAACAATAATAGCACCGCCACAGCCAGGTAAAGCGCCTAATAGAGCGGCAAAAATTACCTGATAAGTGCGAGATTGATTATAGAGGTTAACGATTTTGTTATCTTTATTAATAAAGATAGAGACATAGTGATAGATCGCTAAAGTGAATGCTACGTAACAAGATACCGCCCAAAATGCATCGGAAAGGGTATTTACAGTGACGTTCTGAGTAATATCAGAAGCAACAAGAGCAATCAGGATTACTGGAATTAGCATTCGTTTGTAAGCAAGATGAAACTGATTGAATGAAAGCGAGCTCAAAATCTTAGTAGAAATAGAAGGGGTCATAGTTGCATCCCAATGGTAACGATTCTCATTAGCACTATATGCAAATGAGAATTATTTGCAACAAAAAAATACACTTAGGCTTTTCTTTTTGAAAGCCAGAAGCTGAAAGCCATGACAAATTGTAAAAATCAGGTAAAGTATCCGCTTTCATGAACAAATAGCCTGATCTCACCAGCAAAGTGCGCAAGCACAGGTGTGCTTCTACAGGCAAGCAATAAGAGTTGAATAGGAAGAGCAATGATTCTAGTTGTAGGTCACAAGAACCCTGATAGTGATAGTATCTGTAGTGCAATCGTAGCAACTGAGCTACTAACAGCACGCGGCGTTGAAGCAATGCCAATTCGCCAAGGTGAAATCAATCGTGAAACTCAGCACATTCTTGAAGTCGCTGGTGCCGAATCGCCAGTACTACGTACTTCTGTCGCGGGTGAGCAAATTTGGTTAGTTGATTACTCAGATCTAGCACAAGCACCAGATGATGTGGCTGAAGCAGAAATTCTAGGTATTGTTGATCACCACCGTCTAGGTGATGTGATGACAGTAAACCCAATGGAAGCTTGGATCTGGCCTGTTGGTTGTACAAACACAGTACTGTTCAATATGTTCAAAATTGAAGGTCACGAGATCAAGCCTCAGATCGCTAAACTTATGATGTCTGCAATTCTTTCAGACACCGTCGGTTTTGCATCTCCAACTTGTACTCAAAAAGATAAAGATGCAGTGACAGAGCTTGCGACAATTGCTGATGTAGCAGATGTTGATGCATTCATTAAAGATCTACTGATCGCGAAAACAGACATAGAAGGTCTTTCTGCAGCTGAATTGGTAGAAAAAGATCTTAAAGGCTATCCTTTTAACGGTCGTGACGTAGTGGTTGGTCAAGTTGAACTGGCTACTTTAGATCAAGTTGATGGCATGATCGAAGCGCTAGAAGCCGATCTAGAGCGTCGTTGTAGTGAAGAGTCACTCGCATTTGCCGCTGTAATGTTAACTGATATCACCACGGCTCAAACTCGTCTTCTTTACAAAGGTGAGTGGGCTGAGAAGCTAGTTAAGCATGAAATCGATGGCACGCTTATGATGGAAAACACGCTAAGCCGTAAGAAACAAGGCTGGCCGTGGCTACAAGCAGAGCTTGTTTAATTGCTCAATTGTTTAAGTAATAAAAACCCATCTTTCGGATGGGTTTTTTATTACTCCAACATTTTACGTAGCGGTGCCCCGCGAGCAAGACTAACCGCATTATCTAATACCCCCTCGCGTTGATAGCGCAGAATCAACTTGTCCAATAGTGGTATCACTTGTTGGCGTTTCATCCCACTAACCAATTCCGGCTCATAAAGCAGTTTTAGTAATATAACATCGAGTGGTGAGAGTAAGTCATCAGGAGTCTGGTCATTAAAAACTGACGGGTAGGCGAGTTCAGAGTCGTTAGGCAACCCAAGTACTTGTGTAATTTCTTCTACCACGCAAGCGAGTAACTTTCCGTGCGTTCGACTTTGATCAACAGGAATGATGATACTTGCTCGAACGATTTGCTGATCGATTGGAGAGAGGTCGTAGCCAGCTTTGCAAATAGCTCCGTGAATGTTTTTTAGTGCGTGTTTGCCGATTTCTTGTTGAATATCTTGCCGCCATAGTGACTCTCGCGTGAACAGCCAAATAACATTGGCATCCTGCCTTGAATCAACACGATAAATCGGATGCTCTATAATTTGTTGCAGATGAGTGATATGCGCATCGACCAATTGATCATGCAGGTCGCTATCTCCCACTTTATGTTCCACCCATATCTTTACAGGTTGCCGCCATTTCACCAGCGGTTTATCACCCTGCGAGTACTCATTTTTAAGCGCGACCTCCAAAAAGGCACGCTGAATAAAGATTGGATCGAGCCAAGTATACTCGGTGGCATTGGCGCTTAACGAGCAAAAAACGGTGAATATAAGACAGGCGATCCTTGCCATTGTCTGGTTCCTTACTTAAAACTTGGAGCCGTATTAAAGTGACTCTCGACTAAGCGTTGAGTAATAGGGTTTTGTGGATCACTCAGTACTTTGTGAGTATCACCTGATTCAACGACGTCACCTTCATGCATCACCATGATTTTGTCAGTAATGTGTTTTACTGTTCCGATATGCTGGGAAACGTAAACAAATGAAACGCCCATCTCTTCTTGTAGCTCTAAGAACAGGTTGATGATTTGCGAACGCATGGCCATATCCAGACCATTTAACGCTTCATCGGCAACAATGATAGATGGCTGGAGGATCAAAGCGCGAGCCAAACAGACACGTTGTTTCTGTCCCGTTGCTAGCATTTGCGGATAAAAATAGGCGTGTTCAGGCAATAGCCCCACTCTGAGTAGCGTATCTTTTACCCTTTTCACGCGCGCTTCTGGCGTCATGTTGGTATTACGCTTGAGTGGTCCTTGAAGAATATTGCCAATTTGGATTTTAGGATTAAGTGAGGTGTTTGGATCTTGAAAGATCATGCGAATCAGCTTGCACCGGGTGGAATAATCTTTGTGTTCAAGTAGGTCGCCGTTTACGCGTATTTCACCAGAAGTTGGTGCAACCATGCCGGCTAACATTCGTGCCAGAGTTGATTTACCCGAACCATTTTGTCCAATGAAACCGATGGTTTGCCCAGCTTCTAATGTAAAGCTGACAGGCTTAACCGCGTAGTTTTCTCTCTTGCGAAGTAAGCCTGGACGCGTAACAAATACTTTTGATAGATCCGTCACTTCTAATAGTGCACTCATCCTTTTTTCTCCATGTTGAGTGGGAAGTGACAAGAGTATTTATGATTTTTAATTCTTTGTGGCATTGGTATTTCTACGCATTGACGTTGTGCATAGGGGCAGCGAGGACCAAGGCGACAGCCAATAGGCAGATGCTGCAAAGGTGGAATGCTACCCGGCAGTGACTGTAGTTTCTGCTTATGCGGGATCCACTCTGAAAAATCTGGCATCGCTTTCAATAGTGCCGCGGTGTATGGGTGTTTTGGTTTTTCGAGTATTTTTTTTGTGTCGGCAGATTCCACCGATTGTCCACAGTACATTACTGTGATGCGGTCAGCCCATTGGGTAATAGTGGTTAGGTCATGCCCAATAAGCAAAATGCTGGTGTTGTTGATCTGATTCATACGGCTTAAAAGGCGCAGAATTTGTGACTGTGTAATTGGGTCAAGGTCATTGGTTGGTTCATCAGCAATCAGCAGTTTTGGTTTTGCTGCAATTGCCATCGCAATCATCACTTTTTGACATTCACCATCGGTTAACTCGTAAGGGTAGCTGCTCATTATCTGGCGGTGGTTCTTAATACCAACCTTATGCAGCAGTGCGGTCGCTTGTTTTTTACGCCACTGAAAACGTTGCCACCATTTTCCATCGAATGAGCGAGAAGGAATCGCTTCAAGTAACTGATTGCCCACTTCTTCAGAAGGGTCTAAACAGGTAGAAGGTTCTTGAAAAATCATTGCAATATCACGTGCGATGACACGGCGTCGTTCTCGTGGTGTCAGTTGCAGTAAATCAAGATTACCTAAGCGCATCCGATCGGCGGTGACCTTCCAGTTATCTTTGCAAACACCAACAATTGCTTTTGCAACTAGGCTTTTGCCTGAACCTGACTCACCAACTAAACCTCGGATTTCACCTTCATTTAGTGTCATGCTCATGCGGTCGACGGCTTTCACCATCCCTTGCGGTGTTTCAATCTCGATTGTTAAATGTCGAATATCGAGTAATGGCATTATTCAACTCCTGCATTGAGAGCTTGGCGCACGCCTTCACCTACTAAGTTTACGACAACAACAGTAAACATAATAGCGAGTCCCGGCAGAGTTACCGTCCATGGAGCTAAGTAAATTAGCTCTACAGAATCACCCAAAACCGCTCCCCATTCAGCACTTGGAGCTTGAGCGCCTAATCCAAGAAACCCGAGAGCGGTGATATCGAGAATGGCAATGGAAAGTGCGAGAGTAAATTCCGTGGCAAATATAACTAAGACGTTAGGTAGAATCGAGTTCCACAGCAAATAGAAGTTGTTTGCCCCATCTAAGCGTGCTGCCATCACATAGTCTTTTTCGACTTCATTGTGGACTGCGAGATAAACTGAGCGAACAAATCGTGGTATCAAAGCAATGCAAATGGCCAGCAATACATTGAATTCACCAAAGCCGAGAAATGCGACAAAAATAATCGCAAGCAGTAGGGATGGAATAGACATGACAGTGTCTAGTAGGTGGTTGAGCGTACTTGAAATCAACCCTTTAGTCATCCCTGCGAGAACCCCAATAGCACAGCCTAGGGTAGCAGCAATAACGGTGATGATAACCGCTGCGGCAAAGGTAGGTTGAGAGCCGACAATTAAACGTGAAAGAATGTCTCGACCTAAGTCGTCGGTGCCGAGAAAATACTCTACCGTTCCGGCAGGATTCCATGAAGGAGGTAACAGTAACTCTCCACTTTGAAGCTGAGGATCATGTGGTGTGATCCATGGTGCCACTATGGTGATGAGTACGATCAGAATGAGGCACCATAAGCCAAACATCGCTAGGTTATTGGTGCGAAAAGTACGCCAAAATCGCTCAAATTGAGTTGGAATGCGTTCTTCTTGATAGATGTTATCGGTTAGCATACCAATCTTTCCTTACTAGCGGGTTAATCATAGCTCCAACTAAATCAGATAAAATGTTGGCAGTTAAAACTAACGTTGCCACCACAATGACCCCTGCTTGAATTGAAACATAATCTTGATTCGAAAGAGCATCAAGTAACCAGCGACCAATACCTGGCCAGTTAAAAATCGATTCGGTCACAATGGTGAGTGTTAACATACTGGACAACTGCACGCCAATTTTGGGAATAATTGGCGGAATCGCATTCCGTAATACATGCTGGGTCACAATTTCACGCGTAGAGAGACCTTTAATACGAGCTGCGCGAATGTAGTTTTTGGTCATGACTTCTGAAACGGAGGTGCGCATCAAGCCAATAACTTGCGTTGTTGGTGTTAATGCCAATACCAAACAAGGCAAAATGAGATGGTCTATAACACTTTGTAATGCATAAGCACGCTGTGGTCCTTCCGTCAGAAACGCATCAATTAACGCAAAGCCAGTCACATGTTCAATTTGATAAAGAAGATCATACCGACCTGCAACAGGAAATATTTGGTAGTTGAGTGAGAACGCCATAATCATGAGCAGAGCGACCCAAAAAATAGGCGCAGAGTAACCTGACATTGAAGTAAATGAGATAACTGTATCAACCCATTTACCTTGCTTCATTCCCGCTAGTGTTCCAATTGGAATACCAATAATCAGCGAAATTAAAAACGCGATGAGACAGAGCTCTAACGTTGCAGGAAAAACCAATTTAAGTTCGTCGAGAATGGGTACCCCAGCTTTATTTACGCCAAAGTTTAATTGAGAAAGCTCACCTAAATATGAACTCCAGCCTCCCCAGAAACTTTGCATTGCCCAATGAGAGCTTGGGTCAAGGCGCAGAAGACCATAGCCAACAATCGTCAGGATCAATAAAGTGATAATAAATAAGTTCAGCCGTCGTATCGTATAGAGAAACATCTATTTGATCCTCTCTACTTGGTCGAATGGCTGAGCATTGAATGGGCTCATTTTAAAACCTACTAACGAACTGTCATGTGCCTGGAACTGCATACCATGGTTGAGAGGTATCACTGGAAACTCAGTGTTCAAAATGTTCTGAGCCTGTTTATATAAGTTTGTACGGTAGCGGGGTGTTTCAACTTCTAATGCTAAATCAAGCAAGAAATCGAAATCAGTGTTACACCAGCTAGAAATAGTGAGGCCAGCTCGTCCTGAACTGCAAGAAAGTAGAGGTCGCAAGAAGTTATCGGGGTCGCCAGTGTCTGCAATCCAACCCGTTAGGTAAAGATCGATTTTCTCCTCGTTGCCAGTCGCTTGGCGGCTAAATCGATCATCGGTTAGCAGGTTCAGCGTAATTCCGATATCGGACATATTTGCTTGGATTAGTTCAGCTGTTTTTCGCGGGCTAGGATTATAAGATCGAGGTTCTAACGGTACGAGCATATTGAGCGTTAGTCCGTCAGCAAAACCGGCATCGCGTAACAAAGCAATGGCGTAGTTGCGATCATAACGAATCTGAATGCTATCTCCGTTGTACGCCCAAGAGTTCTGCGGCAATACAGAAAATGCTTGGCTACCCGTTCCGTAATACACCGAGTCCAAAATGTTTTGCCGATTGATTGCGTGATTCAGTGCTCGACGAACTCGCACATCGCTAAGTGCTGGGTGTTCGGTATTCACGGCAATGTATGAGATGTTCATGGCCGGTTTTACCGTTAAAGTCAGCTCATCATGGGCTTCAATGGTCGGTATTTGGCTTGAACGAGGGGAGGTCAACACATCACATTCATTGCGTAATAATTTGGCCAAGGTGCCAGTACCGCGGTGTGAAATGTCAAACACCACTTGCTCCATCTTCGCTGTACCTGCCCAGTACGTTTGATGGCGTTTCAAACGAACTAAGTCATTGACCTGATAATCATTTAAGTAAAATGGGCCGGTACCTACAGGATTTCGATCAAGCATGCTGAGTTCGTCAGCCAATTGAAGCTGTAGCGCGTATTCTTTTGAGTGAATGACTGCATGGCTAGTGGCGATATTAGACAAAAAGGTATTATCGGGCTTTGCCAGTACAAATTTCACTGTGTACCGATCGATGGCGCTTACATCAACAACCAAGTTTTGGAAATCAATGCCACTAAACCACGGATACAGACCACCGCCAACCTTATGGAAAGGATGCTGTGGATCAATAATACGTCGGAAACTGAACACAACGTCATCAGCCGTCAGAAAACGCGATGGCGTAAACCAAGCGGTGGTTTGAAAAGAGACCCCTTGTTTGAGATTAAATAGGTACTCAGTCCCTGTATCATTAACTTCCCAGCTCTCAGCAATGCTTGGCTTTGGCTTGTAGGTGTCCGAATCAAGCGTCAGTAGAGTATCGAAAAGTTGTGAGCTTAACGTTTCAGACGTAATCCCACTATTGACCAATTGAGGGTTAAATGTCGTAGGACCAGCTTGACCACAGAATACGAACCCTGTTTGGCGTGCTTTTTCGTGACTAATTTCCTCACCACAGCCAGTTAAAAAACCAGCAGCAAAGAAACTTATTGTCAAATGTATGAATGCTCTCATAAGATTTAGCGTCTATAGCGCAATGGAACCCTCAATTATGCCTCAAGGGTTATAGCATTGACTACTACTTGTTGATACCAAGCGCTTCCTTAAATGTATATTTAACTAGCTAGTGGGTAGTATTATTTACTCTCGCGAGTCAAATTATACTTTCTCACCATGCCCCTTAATTGGTGATAGCTTAATCCGAGTAACTCTGCTGCTTTACGCTGATTGTATTTACTCTGTTCTAACGCAGCTGCTAGTAATACTTGGTCTTGCTGTTCTTGCCACTCTTTGTAATCCAGTGGGAATTCTATATTGGTCGTTTGCAATCGTTCTTCATTTACGATGTCATTGTTTTGAGTGGCAGAATTTGCGAATGGATTAAAGATTAAATCCTCAATAGCATGCTCAGATTGACCGTGCTGATAAACCGCTCGTTCAACAACGTTTTTCAATTCTCGAACATTGCCTGGCCATGGATGCTCAAGTAGGTTCTGTTGTGCTTGCCAGCTAAAACCAACAAAATAGTCATAGCCTAGCTCTCGACACATTTTTATCGCGTAGTATTCCGCAAGCAGCAGAATATCTTCTTTTCTTTCTCGGAGCGGCGGTAAATGGATAACGTCGAAAGCAATCCGATCAAGTAGATCGGCGCGAAACGTCCCATTTTCTGCCATTGCTGGTAAATCGGCATTAGTTGCACAAACTAAGCGTACATTCGCGCTGAGTAAGTCGTGCCCACCGACGCGCTCATACTGACCATACTCAATGACACGTAACAGTTTTTCTTGTACAAGCAAAGGTGCTGTGGCGAGCTCATCCAAAAAGAGTGTGCCATTCTCTGCGCGCTCAAAGCGTCCTTTATGCCGTCCTTTTGAGCCTGTAAATGAGCCAGATTCATGACCAAATAGTTCCGAGTCAATCAGCCCTTCACTCAATGTCGAGCAATTTAATGAAATTAAAGGCTGATCCCAGCGTTTCGATAGGTAGTGGAGTCGCTGTGCAATCAACTCTTTACCCGTTCCTCGTTCTCCTATGATGAGTATAGGTCTTTCGATGGTCGCAAGTTTCGATACTTTATCCAGTACCGAGAGAAAAGCAGGGGACTCGCCAATCAAATTTTGCTGCATGGTCAATCACGGCTCACTGAGGTTGGTAAATTTAACCTATAGTTGGTCAAACTCCTCACACACACAAGCGATTATTTGAGGTTTTTTTGTTAACATGCTGAATATTAAAGAATTTAAAACTTGGCATGAGAATTGATTAAGTAAATATGTCCATACTCAATATGATTAAATGTAGAAGGAGTCGTCCATGGGTATTTTTTCTCGTTTCGCCGATATCGTGAATTCAAACATCAGCGCTTTACTGGATAAAGCGGAAGATCCTGAAAAAATGATCCGTCTGATTATTCAAGAAATGGAAGACACGCTGGTTGAAGTTCGCACTAATTCAGCAAAAGCAATGGCTGACAAAAAAGAGTTGGCGCGTAAAGTCGATGCCATTGATGATCAAGTGCAAGAGTGGCAACAGAAAGCGACTCTTGCACTAACTAAGCAAAGAGATGATTTAGCTCGCGCTGCTTTGATTGAGAAGCAAAAGTTACAAGACCTTCTTAAAGGTTTACATACCGAGCAAACCTTAGTCGAAGAAACCATCAATAAATTGACGGGCGAAATAGGTAAATTAGAAAACAAGATCACAGAAACTCGAGCTAAACAGCAAGCACTTGCTATCCGCAGCCAGACTGCATCGAATCGTCGTGATGTTCAACGTCATTTACATACTGCTCGTACGAGTGAAGCTATGGCGAAATTTGACCAGTATTCTCGTAAGATTGATGAACTGGAAGCAGAAGCTGATTTGTATGCGAAGACTGGCAATGGTAAATCGCTTGATCAAGAATTTGCCGAGTTGCAAGCTCAAGATGAGATAGAGCAAGAGTTAGCTAAACTTAAGCAACAAATGGAAGAAAAGAAGTAGGTTTCGTTTTTAAGGCAGGGTAGCCTGCCTTTTGTGAATTGATTTAGGAGTTACTTATGTCATCGTTTTTTATTGCTGGACCACTGATCGTTTTCCTGATTTTTGTGGCTCCACTATGGCTGTTTCTTCATTATCGCAGTAAGCGAAAAACTGGCAGCGGCTTATCTCAAGAAGACTATCAACGCCTACAGACTCTATCTGAACGTGCAGAATCGATGCAAAAACGTGTCGATACATTAGAACGAATTCTCGATGCGGAGTCGCCTAACTGGAGGCGCAATTATGAGTAAAGAGCTATATCGTGACACGATTAATGGTAAGTTAACTGGTGTTTGTGCCGGGCTTGCCAATTACATCGGTGCGGAAGTGTGGCTGGTGCGTATTTTGGTTATTTCAGCGGCATTACTTGGCGGGTCTTTCCTTGTTGTATTAGCTTATATCGCATTGACGCTAATGGTTGAGAAGCAGCCAGAAAATTTTGTTGAGAGCTTAAAAACAAAGCAAGAGCACAAGTTAAAAAATAAACCATGGCAAGCTGGTCAATCTCCGGATCAATTGCTTAATACACTGGATAATGATTTTGAACAGTTGGAAGGTAAAGTACGTAAGATGGAAGCGTATGTGACCTCAGATACATTCAAAGTTAACCGCGAGTTCAGTCAGCTTTAGTTCCTTCCAACGAGAGAGGCGTGCGCTGCCTCTCAAGTTGTTCATTTTATTAATAAATATATTGTGTAAAGTGGCAGAGTAGAAATCGCTCATCTATCTTTTGTTAAAGGCTTCAAAAGCCCGCCAAACAAATGGATGATCGATTATGCTCAAGACCTTGTCATTGCTTGTTGTAACCATTGTACTTTATGGTTGCGGCAAGGACCTCCCCCCTGTAGCTGAGCCGGATTCTCGTCCTGCCAAATTATTCTCTGTAACGGTTGGTAATTCTGCATTTGAACGTCGCTTCCCTGCCACAACCGAAGCGGGTGAGCGAGCTGTGCTTGCTTTTCGTGTCCCCGGTCTTTTGCAGACTATTGATGTGGTGGCTGGGCAGCCTGTTGTAAAAGGGCAAGTACTCGCAACTCTCAATCCTGACCAATACGAACTATTAGCAAAGCAAGCCAATGCTCAATATCGTTTAGCCGATGTTCAATATCAAAGGAACAAGAAGCTACGTAGAGATAAAGTCGTATCCGAGCAGGATTTCGACCAAGCTAAAGCCAACCGAAACTCTGCGCGAGCCATGCTCGATCAAGCCAATGCAAACCTACGTTACGCGAAGTTGGTTGCACCTTATGATGGTACGATATCACTCATCCCAGCAGAAAATCATGAGTATATTGAAGCCAAGAAAGGGGTGATGAACATACAGACTAATTTATTGATGAAGGTTTTTTTCCAACTTCCAGATCATTTGTTAAGTCGATTCTCAACCGGAGCGAATCCAGAAGCTTTCATGTCTTATGATGCCTTTCCTGGTAGCGAGTATCCTCTGTCTTTTCAAGAGATTGATACTGAGGCAGATCCTAAGACGGGTTCTTATAAAGTGACCATGGTGATGGAACGACCTATAAATACAGGGATCCTGCCCGGAATGTCTGGGACAGTTCGTGTTGTTGCTGCTTCTTCAACTGCTACGAGTATTCCTGCCTCTGCGTTGTTTAAAGAAAACGGGAAGACCTGTGTATGGCGAGTTGACCAAAGCGGTATTGTTGAAAAAGCCGCAATAGAGCTTAACGACAAACAACAAGTGGTTTCGGGTCTTAGCGATGGTGACCAAATTGTTATCTCAGGTGTAAGTGGTATAGATGCGGGAATCAAGGTGCGTGAGTGGGTAAAGGAGCGAGGGTTGTAGTATGAAAATAAACGGTATGAAAATAAGAATTGTACTTACCTCGTCACTATTCTTTCTACTTGCAGCATGCGGTGGAGAGCCAACATATAACGATTCTAGTTTACCCAACGTTTCGGTGATGGAGATTGAAGAAACGGTTAAGGGAGATAGCCTGTACTTCCCTGCAGTAGCAAACGCGGCAGAGCGTTCTCACTTGAGCTTTCGAGTTGCCGGAGAAATTAGCAAAATCGTGGTAAAAGAGGGCAGCAGGGTCATGAAAGGAGACCTAATTGCGGAGTTAGAGCCGACGGATTATCAATTAGAAGTGGATAATGCGTCTGCACGATACTCGGTGATCAATAGTCAATATCGTCGTTCTCAACCATTGGTTAAAAAGGGGCTTTTGGCTAAATCTCAATTTGATGAAATTGCGGCTCAAAGACTCATTGCGCTTGCTGAGTTGGAACTAGCCCAATTGCGGCTGTCATTTACTCAACTAAAAGCTCCTGTTGATGGCATCATTTCGCGCGTTTCGGTGGATCAGTTTGAAAACATCCAAGTCGGGCAGAACGTCGTCAATATACACAGCGTCAGTAGCGTCGAAGTGTTGATCCAATTGCCCGATAGAATTTATGTTAATCAACCTGATCAAGACAAGTTGTCACGTATTGATGCGATAGTAAGAGTGCCGAGTGGTAATGAATATCACGCGACGATTAAAGAGTTCACCACAGAGCCTGACCCACAAACGGGAACATTTAATGTGACCCTGTCACTACCAATGCCGGAGGATGAATACATTCTTGATGGCATGGCGGTTGAGGTAACCTCTCGAAGTGAAAAAGTTGGGCTTGATTTGAAGCGTGGAGTACAAATTCCAATCGAGGCGATCTTTAACCAAGATGGTGATGCTCTCCAACGAGCAAGTAAGTATGTTTGGCTTATGGATGAAAACAGCATTGTTAAAAAACAAAAAGTTGTTATAGGCAAAGTGAGCCAGAATGCAATTCAAGTCTTGTCGGGTTTAACGCCAGGCCAAAGGATCGTGACAGCAGGGCTTTCACGATTAACAGAGGGAAGTAAAGTGCAGATAATCGGCAAGGAGGCTGGTAATGAATAATAAAGTCGAAACGCCTCAAAATGACGACGATATTACCGGCATTGCTGCCTACTTCATCCGTAACCGAGTTATCAGTTGGATGATTGCATTAATCTTCTTGATTGGTGGCGTAGCTTCATTTTTTGGCTTGGGACGTTTAGAAGATCCTGCATTTACTATCAAAGACGCCATGGTGGTGACTTCTTACCCCGGTGCAACGCCTCAACAGGTTGAGGAGGAAGTGACCTACCCACTAGAGAAAGCCATTCAGCAATTGACCTATGTCGATGAAATTAATTCTATTTCGAGCCGTGGCTTATCGCAGATCAGCGTGACCATGAAAAATAATTATGGTCCAGATGATTTACCGCAGATTTGGGATGAATTACGCCGAAAGGTGAATGATTTAAAAGGTTCGCTGCCTCCTGGGGTGAATGATCCGCAAGTCATCGATGATTTCGGCGATGTTTATGGCATTTTGCTTGCGGTAACCGGGGAAGGTTACAGTTATAAAGAACTACTGGACTATGTTGACTATTTACGGCGGGAGCTCGAGCTCGTTGACGGCGTCAGTAAAATATCGGTGACTGGTGAGCAACAAGAACAGGTGTTCATAGAGATTTCAATGAAGCGACTAAGCAGCTTGGGCTTAGCGCCAACCACAGTATTCAATCTCCTCTCCACACAAAACATTGTTTCTCCGGCCGGTGCGGTGCGCATTGGCAGTGAATACATTCGTATCCATCCTACTGGTGAGTTTGAAAACGTTGACCAACTTGGTGATTTGATTATTACCGAGAGTGGCGCACAAGGGCTGATCTATTTACGTGATGTGGCTGAAATAAAGCGGGGTGATATAGATGTTCCAACGAATGTCATTACCTTCAATGGGCGACTAGCGTTGAATGTCGGTGTGTCTTTTGCTCAAGGGATCAACGTTGTGAAGGTTGGTGAGCGTTTTGACCGGCGTTTAGCTGAGCTGAAATACCAGCAACCTGTTGGTATTGATATATCGGAAATTTATAGCCAGCCAAAGGAAGTTGATAAATCGGTGCGTGGATTTGTCGTGAGTCTTGGGCAAGCAGTAGCGATAGTTATTATTGTACTGCTGTTCTTTATGGGGCTGAGATCAGGGTTATTGATTGGTTTAATTTTGCTGCTGACTGTTTCAGGCACCTTCATTTTTATGAAGTACTACCAAATCGATTTACAGCGAATATCACTTGGTGCCTTGGTTATTGCGCTTGGGATGCTGGTGGACAACGCAATAGTGGTGGTTGAGGGAATATTAATCGGAACGCAGAAAGGGAGGACGAGGCTACAAGCCGCCACCGACATTGTTACCCAGACAAAGTGGCCCTTACTTGGTGCCACTATTATCGCCGTGACAGCTTTCGCTCCTATCGGTCTCTCTGAAGACTCGACAGGTGAGTATTGCGGTACATTATTCACCGTTCTATTGATATCACTGATGTTGAGTTGGTTTACCGCTATTTCACTCACCCCATTTTTTGCAGATATCTTTTTCAGAGGGCAGAAAGCACCTCAGGGTGATGAGAGCAGTGACCCGTATAACGGTGTGATTTTCGTCGTCTATAAGGGGTTTCTTGAATTTTGTATGAAGCGTGCTTGGCTGACCATGGCGGTCTTAGTGCTTGGGTTAGTCGCGAGTATTTACGGTTTTACTCATGTGAAGCAATCATTCTTCCCTTCTTCGACTACACCCATCTTTCAAGTGGATGTTTGGCTTCCGGAAGGCACAGACATTCGAGCAACTAACACCAAGTTAAAATCGCTAGAAGTATGGATTTCTGAGCAAAGTGGTGTTGAACATGTGACGACGACCGCTGGAAAGGGGTTACAGCGCTTCATGCTAACGTATGCTCCTGAAAAGAGTTATGCAGCATATGGTGAGATAACCACACGGGTGACAAATCATGAAACCTTGCCTGATTTAATGGCTCGCTTTCGTGAGCATCTAGAACAAAACTTCCCTGAAATCAATTACAAGCTTAAGCAAATCGAATTGGGTCCGGGTGGCGGGGCTAAAATTGAGGCGAGAGTGATTGGCTCTGATCCAACGGTACTGCGCTCAATTGCGGCGCAAATTGAGACCATCATGCATGCCGATTCTGGCGCAACCAATATTCGTCATGACTGGCGTCAGCGCACCAAAATCTTAGAGCCTCAGTTTAATGAGAGCCAAGCAAGACGTTATGGTATTACCAAATCGGATGTAGACGATTTCTTAGCCATGTCATTCGCAGGCAAAGCCGTGGGCGTTTACCGTGATGGCACAACATTGATGCCAATTGTGGCGCGCTTACCAGAAGACGAGCGTGTTGATATTCGTAATATAGAAGGGATGAAGATATGGAGCCCTGCGCTAAGCGAATATATTCCATTGCAACAAGTTACCCTTGGTTATGAAATGTTTTGGGAAGACCCAATCATTGTGCGTAAAGATCGTAAGCGTGTGCTAACGATTATGGCAGACCCAGATATCTTAGGTGAAGAAACCGCGGCGACATTGCAAAAACGCATACAAAGCCAGGTAGAGTCGATAGAGTTTCCGTCAGGGTATAGCTTGGAATGGGGAGGAGAATATGAATCTTCTGGTGATGCTCAAGCCTCGTTGTTCATGACTATGCCTTTGGGTTACCTGTTTATGTTCTTAATTACCGTCTTCTTGTTTAACTCGGTAAAAGAGCCACTGATTGTTTGGTGCACTGTGCCATTAGCCATTATTGGGGTAACGACGGGGCTATTAGCACTCAATACGCCATTTGGCTTTATGGCGTTACTTGGCTTCTTGAGCTTGTCTGGTATGGTATTGAAAAACGGCATTGTATTGTTGGATCAAATCAATATAGAAATTCATTCCGGTAAAGAACCTTACAGCGCCGTTGTTGAAGCGGCATTGAGCCGTGTTAGACCAGTTTGTATGGCTGCAATTACGACAGTACTGGGTATGGTTCCGCTGCTACCGGATATCTTCTTTAAGCCGATGGCTGTAACCATAATGTTTGGTCTGGGATTTGCGACGGTACTGACGTTGATTGTAGTGCCTGTTTTGTATCGTCTCTTCCATCGAGTTTCGATTCCGAGTTAATCTATACCCGTCATACTTGAAGTTGCAGCGGTGTTGGCTGTGTTCGTGCTCCCCAATCACATAGTTCACCTATGCTCAGGGGACTGCCTACCTGTACCTTCAAGTTTCTTGGGTATAAGCTGATGATTGGAATAAAGAGATAACAATGGAACAACAAACTTGTGCATGGGCGATGAACCACCCATTGGAAAGGGAATACCACGATCTAGAATGGGGCATTCCTGTTTATGATGACACCACACTGTTTGAATTTATCACCCTGGAAGGGGCGCAGGCTGGGCTTAGCTGGATTACGATTTTGAAAAAGCGCGAAGGTTATCGATTGGCGTTTGAAGGGTATGATTTACAAATGTTGAGCCAGCAAGATCAATCGCGTGTTGAGGCGATCATTGAGCAGTTTGAAGTTGTAAGGCACCGTGGGAAAATAGCCTCGGTTTTCTCGAATGCGAGAGCAGCATTAGAACTTATCGATGAATATGGCAGTTTATCGAATGCGCTTTGGCAATTTGTTGATCACAAGCCAAAGGTGAATCATTGGCATGAAATGTCGCAGGTGCCCACTTCTACAGACGAATCAAAAGCGATGAGTAAGTTTCTAAAAAAACGTGGCTTTAAGTTTGTTGGAGAAACGATTTGTTACGCGTTTATGCAGGCGACCGGAATGGTGGACGACCACCTTGTTGGTTGTCCGAAAAAACAAAATAACTAAAATTAAGCCCGCTGATGAATTTAGCGGGCTTATTTTTTATAACAGTTTTATAGAGTGGCTGCTTTTTCGAGTATGACGGTGTTGTAACGAGCCAATGCTGCTTCAAGATCGACAATGAGGTCATTTACATCTTCTAAACCGATATGCAGTCGGATTAAGGTTCCCTCAAAGTGAGGGTGTGCCACGGTACGTAAGCTGTTAAAACTCTTTGGCTCATTGGCAAGGATCAAACTTTCATACCCGCCCCAAGAATACCCCATACTAAAATGCTGCATATTATCAAGTAAGGCTGTAGTGGCTTTTGAATCGCTGGTTTTAAGCACAAACGAAAACAAACCATTGCCGCCAGTAAAATCGCGTTCGAAAAATTCATGACCCGGGCAGGTTTCGAGAGCGGGATGACGAACATGGTCGACTTCTGGTCGAGATTGCAACCAACGCGCTATTTTGAGGCTGTTTTCAGCATGCTGACGTAAGCGAACATCAAGAGTGCGAATACCTCGTAAACCTAAGTAAGCATCGTCTGCTGAGATACATTGTCCCATTAAGTAACTTTGCTCGCGCAGTTGATCCCAACACTTTTCATTGGCGACAGCGGTGCCTAGCATCACATCAGAATGCCCAACAATGTATTTTGTTGCGGCTTGAATAGAAATATCGACACCATGCTCAAATGGTGAAAAGTTCACGCCGGCAGCCCATGTGTTGTCAAGCATAACGATGATGTTATGTTGATGAGCTATTTTTGCAAGAGTGGGGACATCTTGTACTTCCATGGTGATAGAACCAGGAGACTCAAGAAACAAGACTTTGGTGTTTGGTCTAATGAGATCTTGTATTTCGTCACCAATAGTAGGGGTGAAGTAGGTGGTTTCTATACCCATTTTCTTCATGATTTTGTCACAAAAATCACGGGTAGGTTCGTAACAAGTATCAACCATTAAGATGTGATCACCCGTTTCAACGAATGCCAGAATAGCGTTAGAAATAGCCGCGGTGCCACAAGGGTAAAGAGCGCAACCGACACCGCCTTCAATTTCTACCATAGCGTCTTGCAGGGCAAAGTGGGTTTGGGTACCACGTCGCCCGTAAAATAAGGTTTTATTCGCACGGTTTGCAATAGCGTGGTTTTTCTCAGCTACTGTGTTGAAAACCACAGTAGATGCACGTTGTACCGGTGGGTTAACCACGCCATTAGTCCATTTTTTGTCGCGTCCTGCGGTGACATATTTAGTCTGTTTGCCTTCTGACATATTAAGTCCTTGTCTTCATTGGGCTAGTTCATAGGTATATTTAAAACATGCTCGCGCTGACAAAGCAAGGCTAACACTTAGAGTGTTTGGAGATATACCCTTCCTACTTGAAGCTACAGCTGTGTTGGCTGCGCTCACTCACCCCAATCACATAGTTTATCTATGCTCATGGGAATGAATTAACTTGCCGCCTATCTGAAGCTTCAAGTTGTTTGAGTATTAAGATAAAAATGACCGAGTATAGGCTCGGTCATTGATGATTAAAGGAGTGGATTGAACAGGTAGAAAGTTCGCTCTAAAAAACGAGAGAATATAGAACGCTCACGCCATTTATCAATTGAAACGGGATGCGATTGGGCGATGTAATCATTTTGTAATTCATGCATTTTCTGGGTAAATTCTTGGTCATCAATCGCCAAAGTGACTTCGAAATTGAGCCACAGGCTACGCATGTCCATATTTACAGTGCCAACTAGACAGAATTGTTCATCTATCACAACTGATTTAGTGTGTAGCAGACCACCATAAAACTCATAGATTTTGACCCCGGCAAGCAGCAATTCACTGTAGAAAGCTTTTGAGGCCCATTGAACCATCAAAGAATCATTCTTATGCGGGATGATGAGCTCGACATTGATGCCTCGTTGCGCTGTCATTTTTAAGGTTTCGAGTAGATCTGTACTGGGTACAAAGTAGGGCGTGGTAATTCGTACTGATTGATTTGCTTGGTTAATTGCGAGTGTGAGTACTTGGTAGATTAAGTATTCAGGCATCCCCGGACCTGAAGGAACAACTTGTATTGGGTGTTGAGAGCTATGCTCATCAAGCTTACATTCAGGAATTGTAGGAAAAGCTCGCTCTCCAGTTTCGACTTCCCAGTCCCAACAATGAATCGCCGACAATACATTTACGGTTGGGCCCGTCACCCTTACCATGATGTCTATCCATTGTCCCACATCCGAGTCTTGCTTGAAGTAGGCTGGGTCCACCATGTTCATAGAACCAGTGTAGGCAACTTTCTCATCTATAACGATTATTTTCCGGTGCTGCCGCAGATCGAGACGGCGCAAAAATATACGCCAAGGGCTAACTTCAAGTGCTTGGATTACATTGATGCCAGCTTGCTTCATTTTGGTAAACCAATCACTACGGAAAAAACGCGGGCTACCAGCAGAATCGAGTAATAGCTTTACCTCTACTCCACGTTTTGCCGCGCGAATAAGCGCATTGGCGACATCGTCAGCCATGCCTCCCGGATGCCAGATATAAAAGACCATTCTAATGCTGTGTTGTGCTTGGTCGATATCTTCAATCACCGAACGCATGATGGCTTTAGGTGAGTTTTGTAAAGAGAGTTCATTGCCACTTAAAGCAGGCAGACCTAACCGATTATTACACAATTCATCAATGCGATAGATGTGACGACCAAAGTTCTCGGGGGAATGTGCATTACAGTTGCTTAATTTGGAGAACCATTCGATAAATGGCGCCAACATTTCTTTTGCTCGGTCAGCACGTTTTCGACCCAGATTAAGCTCGCCGAATAAGAAATAACAGGCAACACCGACAACTGGGACGATATAGATCACCATTAGCCAAGCCAGAGAAACGCTGACCGCTCTGCGTTTTAGTACAACTCGTAGTGTTACGCCTGCGACTAATACCCAGTAGAGAACGATACTTGCCAGTGTGACAAAATGGTAAAACTTTTCCATTAATGATCCTAGTCAGAACAATTAGTTAAATACTAAGCTGAATTGAAAATGGATAACAGCTGAAGCTGAACAAAATGTCGTAGAAAAATATGATCATTTACTCAACAAAGTTGTATTCCAATGTTTATTGCTTGAGATTTATCTGTTATTGGATGAAGAAATGTTGTTATAAAATGTTCGGCTTGAACAAAAATGCAGCACTCAACTGCTGTGAAGAGAGTTTTGAGTGGAAAAATAGACTACTGGGGTTCCAATTCTACTCTCAAGCTGCTTTACTTGCCATACATAGAGCGTCACATAAATTTTTCAATGGTGTAAACTTTTAAATACACTATTAACCTTTAGGCGCCAGCATTAAACAAACGCAACAATAGAATAGATGGTGATAATGTGGCAACAACAACTACTACCACAAAACCCCGTGATAGCTGGGGGTCAAAATTTGGCTTCGTTATGGCCGCTGCTGGTTCAGCAGTAGGTCTTGGTAATATATGGAAGTTTCCATATACCGCAGGGGAAAGCGGGGGTGGTGCATTTGTCGCCATTTATCTTTTATTTGTAATTTTTATCGGTTTCAGTGTAATGCTGACCGAATTCGCGATAGGTCGAAAGACAGGAACATCAGCCGTTGGTGCATTTAAATCAACAGATCGTCGCTGGACGTTTGTTGGCGTGATCGGTGTGTTGAGTGGATTACTGATTATGGGCTTCTATCCGGTCGTTGGTGGCTGGGCAGTGGCGTATATTTACAAAATTTCAACGGGGCTGCTGAGCACGCCAGAAGTAATCGGTGATAGCTTTGGTAGTTTCATCTCTGATCCTGTACAACCGCTGATGTGGATGGGTTTGTATCTACTCCTAAATATCTTCGTTGTGATCCGTGGCGTTTCCGGTGGTATTGAGAAAGCGGGCAAAATTTTAATGCCACTGTTGTTTGTGATCCTTATCATTGTTGCTGTTAAAGGCTTAAGCCTACCGGGCGCAATGGCTGGGTTGGAGTTTCTGTTTCAACCGGATTTCTCAAAAGTAAACAGTAGTGTTGTTCTTGCTGCGCTAGGTCAAGCCTTCTTCTCTTTGAGCCTTGGTATGGGTTGTATGATGACCTATGGTAGTTACTTGAAGCGCAAAGAGAACTTAGTGCAAACGACGGCGATGGTGACGGCGATGGACACAGGTGTTGCGTTGTTGGCTGGTGTTGCAATGTTCCCAGCGATGTTCGCATTTAGTATGGAGCCTGCTGCGGGACCCGGTTTAGTCTTTGTTGTGGTACCGCAATTGTTCGCCGAGATGGGTGGTGTAATTGGTTTGCTGCTTGCGTTACTTTTCTTCATCGGATTGAGTGTCGCTGCACTGACTTCGTCAGTATCTTTACTGGAAGTCGTTGTGTCTTATCTCATTGATGAAAAAGGCATGAAGCGTCCAACTGCCGTTTTAAGTGCGAGCGCAGTGATGGCGATATTGTGTGTCTTTGCGTCTCTTTCCCTAGGGGGAACAGGACCAACGTTATTCTCGACGGGTGCGTTTGATATTTTCGACTTGCTAACAGATAAAATTTTCTTAGCGGTTGGCGGTATGCTGGTTTGTATTTTTGCGGGTTGGCGTTTAAATCGTGCTGAGCTAGAGAAAGAAATAACCAATGACGGCACAATCAAATTCCCATTGTTTGGCTTATGGTACAACTTAGTTAAGTACGTTATTCCGTTTGCGATTGCCATCGTTGCCATAGCTGGTGTGAAAGCCGGGTTTGATAGTGGTAAAGGGGAAATAATGTTGGTCGGTTTGGTTATTATTGGTGTGGCTGGGGTACTCTCGAAGAAGCTATAATTCGGCTTAGTGAAATATACTAAGTAGTAAACGTTAAACCAGTAAATGCTCGTTGAAGTCCCGTAAGGCGCAATTCAACGAGCATTTTTTTGTTTTCAATGAACTATCTCGGTAGTGAGACTGATTATTGGTGAAGAGTTCAATGTTCTGCATCTTAGATTTAGTGTGACTTGTGTCGCATAGCGTCTAAATTTAGATGATTCATCGTAAAATACATCCGAAATGTTACATATTCGACTATTTAATCTCACGCTGCAGTTGCATAATCGCCGCCTTTTACCGTACGTTCCTGTCGGTATATTCGAAATCTGTTTTTAATGCTTGAAGGTGTATTGTGATTTTATCAGTAAGGAAGAAACTCTACTTAGGGTTTGGTGCCATTTTAGCGTTGCTGACGCTTATGGTGACTATTATTGCGTATGAAGTTGTTGAATCTCATGCGGTTGCTGAAGATGTTCGTACTAATGTTGTACCCGAGGTTGTCGCTTACTTAACGTTGCTTGATCAAATGGGTGATGTTTATCGAGATGCGGTAGGTGCGGTCTCTGGCGTTCAAGGTGCACTAGATGGTTACTATAGCAATAAAAATCAATTCGCAGATGTATTGCTAGAGTTGAAATCTTATCAAGGTTCAGGTTCGACTGGTTACCAACGTTTGCTCGATATGGAGCAGTACATGGAGCAGTTTACCAAAGAGTTTGAGAGTAACGTGCTCCCTCAGATAAAAGGAGACTACCGTTATTCTGAAGTGCTTCCACAGGTGAGCGGATACTTTGACGCTTATCTCTATCCGCTTGAAACGCTACTTGACGAGGTCACGAGCGCAGAAGTGGATAATTCACAAACAGTGATTGGTAGCCTAAGTGACTCGTTTACCACAATTGAAAATACAATTGGTGTGCTGTCTACTATCACTATTATTGTGTCGTGCGCTATTGCGTATTTATTGTCTCATTCGATTACGACACGTTTGACTAACCTTGAGCAAGTTGCGCAAAAAGTGGCGGATGGAGATCTATCGTCAGATCCTATCGTTGATAAATCAGGTGATGAGCTTTCTAGTTTGGCTTCTTCTATCAATAGAATGCAAGGCTCTTTGTTATCGCTTATTGGCTCAATTAATACCGTTACGGGGGAAGTTAAAACGGTCACTGCGGAACTAACCACAGTTAGCCAAGGCTTGGTTCAAGGCGCCTCTGAACAGGCCGACAAAGCACATCTTATTGCCACTGCATCTGAAGAGTTAAGTCAAACAATTTCGGAAGTTGCGCACCAAAGTACCACAACATATGAGCAAGCTCGTAGCTCGGAAGGTGTGGCACAAACAGGACGAGACATCATTGTTGAGATGGTTGCCAGCATCCAGCAAGTGAGTGGTCAAATGGAAGAAATGTCTTCACAAATGAATGCGCTTGGTAGTCACGGAGAAAAAATCGGTTCTGTGATTAAAGTGATTGAAGGCATTGCAGAGCAAACTAACTTACTTGCACTTAACGCGGCAATTGAAGCGGCGCGAGCGGGTGAGTTTGGTCGTGGTTTTGCGGTAGTTGCTGATGAAGTACGCGCGCTTGCTGAGCGCACCACAAGTGCAACCAAAGAAGTGTCGGGTATTATCCAAGCTATTCAGATTGGCACTCAAGAAGCTGTCACATGCACAGAGGATAATCGTCGCTTGGTTGAAATTGGCGTAAGTCAAAGTACCGGTGCGGTTGGTGCGTTAGAAGAAATAGTGGCTGGTGCGGCGCATGTGCAGAGTATGATCAATTCAATCGCGACAGCGGCAGAAGAGCAAACAGCAGTGACACGTGAAATTACCGCAGATATTACGATGATTAGTGATATCTCTAATCAATCATTGCAACTTGCGAGTGATAGTTCTGGTGATATCAAAGATTTGAACGACAAGGTTCTGGAATTAGAAGAACTTATGGGTAAATTCCGCTTAGTGTAATCGCCATTTACCTCTGTAGAATTACAGTATTTAATTGATAATATGAGAGTTACATTAATCTTTCGGTGTGAGTACTGGAATGAAAGAGTAACTCTCTATCTTTGAATTTGATCAAATTTCCTTCCGTTTGCCATTTACTTCTTTTCAATAGCCCAGTGTTAATTAGACGTAGAAATAGCCTTTGAAATACCCCCCTTGCTCTGCTTCTAAGTCACGAAGTAACAAATTAATTAAGCACATAAAGAGCAATGCACTTTATGTGCTTTGAGTGAGCTGATATCATTCAAACCTACATGGAAGTCAACTCAGTTAGATAGTGATGGTCAGTTCATAAACATAGAGTATTAAGAGAGAAGATGGCAAAGTTTACACTGTATCTTTTAGTTGCATTTTTGTTAGTTTCTCCTGCAGTTTCACTAGCGGAGAACTCCCACTCATCCCCTCAGAATAACAAGCAATTAATCGTAGGTTTTCCTTACAAATACATCGAGCCTTTGGCGATCAAAAATGAAAAGGGTCACATCGATGGTTTACTCCCTGCACTATTTACAAAGTATGCAAATCAAGCTGGTTACGATGTAAAAATTAAAAGCTATGAAACCTTTAGCGATGTCATGGCGGCATACATCAAAGGTGATTTAGATGTGATGATTGGTGTGACTGCGACACTAGAGAGAGAGTCAATCATGACTTTTTCTGAGCCAATTTTAGCGATCAGACGCGGAGCAGTTAGCGCTCAGCATATTGGTAGTTATGAAGAACTTAAAAATAAGACTGTCGCAACAATTGAAGGTTTTGCTGATGAAAGCTTCCTAAAAAATATTCTTCCAAGTGCTAGATCTTTATCTGTACCTAGTAACCTAGAAGCGATCCGCACGGTCGCCCTCGGATTAGCAGACGCTCAGATTGGTGATGGGGTTATGTTATATGAGCACTATAAAAATAGCCCATACCGAGATCAAGTTGACATGTTCATACTTGACGAGCTTCCGGTAGATACTCTCTATCTAGGTGTACCAAAGTCAGAAAAACTGTTGTTAGAAGATTTGAATGCTGCGATTAAAGTTGTCAATGAAATGCCTGAATATACGCGCATCATTCATCGCTGGCTTGATGAGAAACAGCAAGAGTTCATCAGAAAAGCGACGTCGTTGACGCTTTCTTCAGAAGAGCAGATATGGATAGACAATCATCCTGTCGTTGATATTGGTGTTGCTAGGGATTGGTCACCGATTGAAGAGGTGATCAATGGGACATATCAGGGTATTGCTGCTGACGTATTAAGTGAGGTAAGCAAATTAACTGGTATTCAATTCGAGCACATTAGCTACCCTTTACATAAGCAGACCTATCAAGCGTTTCTTGAAGGGGATTTCCCTATGATGGCTGCAATATCTCCTACAGACCAACGCTTAGACCAAATGCTTATTACTCAGGGATTTATGCGTGAGCCTTGGGTTGTATTAGGTCGATCAAGTGAATATGACACGGTTTTGTCTGGGTTTAGCTTAGATAGTGACGACACGGTTGGCGTTGTGGCAGAAACTTATGGCTTGAGTATGTACAAGGAGCTGTGTTCAAGCTGCACTGTGATCAAGTTTGATTCACAGAAGAAGCTGATTGAAGCGATTATGGAAGGCTCAATAGATGCAGGTATGAGCTCACTATTACTCGCTCAACCATATATGCAGGGGCAATATCTTGGGCAATTAAAAGTTATCAATAGCCTTAGTGATCGCTCGTTTATCCCTGTTGCGTTCGCGGTTAACAAAGGTAACCAAACCTTACTCAATATTATCAATAAGGCAATCGCAGTCATTCCTCCTAGTAAATTGGTGACGATTGAAAAACGTTGGATGCGAACCTCGTATCAAACGGGTGTGCAAACAAAGCAAGTGGTTGTTTGGATCTCTCTAATATTGGGAATGTCGTCGCTGGTCATTGGTTTGATCTTTTATTCCAACCGAAAATTACAGCGGGAAGTTGAGCAGAGGAGAGAGGTTGAAACTGCACTTCAGCAAAAAGTTAAATTTGAGCGTTCCCTTTTAGATGCAATTCCATTTCCAATCATCGTTAAAGATAGAGATGGTAAAGTAGTCGCCGTCAATCGCACCGTACATAAACTAACAAAAGAAGAAAATAGTGCAGTCGAGCAAATCGATGAACTTTCTCTGAAAGCAAGTGAGCTGGGTTCTATCATCTACGATTCGGTAGAAGATCAGTCTGTGTTGTGTGGAGAGAGTATTGAAGGTAAAGAAAAACGGATTGTATTTTCAGAGCAGGATAAGCACTTTGCCTACTGGAAGTGTCCCTACATCTTAGATGTGGCTGATACTGCAACGGGTACCGTGACTATTCTTCATGATATTACAGAGCTAAGAGATGCGGAGATCAGAGCAAGAGAAGCTGAGCAAGGCATTCAGTATTTGGCTGATAATGTTAACGGTGCGGTAATTCAGCATTTTCAATCTAAGAATGATAGAGATGCACTCGAATTTAGCTTTGTTAGTGCTGGTATATTCGACCTGGTTGGCGTGACGCCTAAAGATATGGTAAATGACCACCATATCTTTTTCGATTTAATGGATGAGAATCAGTTAGAAGACTTCCTTATCAAAACTCGTTGTTCTGCTGAACAAGGAACAATGTCCCATGAGTTTCATATTCATTCGCTTGATAAATGGATTCAACTGCAGAGCAAGATTACGCAACGCAATGAGAGATTTATTTGGAATACAGTACTGACTGATATTACTGAGTTAAAAGCTCAGCAAAAAGAACTTGAATCGGCTAAATCCAGTGCCATAGCGGCAACGGAAGCTAAGTCCCGATTTCTAGCGAATATGAGTCATGAAATACGAACCCCCATTGGTGGCATTATTAGTCTTCTTGAATTATTTACGGAATACTCACTTCCGTCTGAGGCGATCAAGCTTCATTCAAGTCTGACCAAATCCGCGAATAACTTATTACACATCGTCAATGACATTCTTGATTTTTCTAAAATCGAAGCAGGAAAACTAGAAATTGCCCCTGTCGCTGCGAGCATGCATTCAATGCTACTACGTATGGCGCAGACCCAATCAAGCCATGCCTATTCAAAGGGGTTAACCTTTGAATTTTGGTTGGCGCAAGATGTCTGCGACGTCGTTATTGTCGACGAGGTAAGGCTTAGCCAGATAATTAATAACTTTGCTAATAACGCGATTAAGTTTACTGAGAAAGGTAAAGTTCGCTTAGCGGTTGATAGTTTCCATGTTGAGAACCGTTTGCAGACAGTCTGCTTTACCATCAGTGATACCGGTATTGGCATGGATGAGCAGTGTCAGCGCAACTTATTTGAACCCTTCGTCCAGGCTGATGAAAGTACACAGAGAAAGTTTGGTGGTACCGGTTTAGGCTTGTCGATTAGCAAGCAATTGGTTGAGCAAATGGGTGGAAAAATTACTGTCACCAGCAAATTGAACCAAGGTTCTTGTTTCCGAATACTCATTCCAGTTGAGGTTCAAGAACCGCATAAACCCGTTGAATTAACAGATGAACCAGTGCTAGTCGTTGGTGATTTCTATCAGAAATCAGACTTGAAAAGATATTTGAGCAGTTCAAAAACAACGATTGTAGATAGTGATTTTGACAATAAGGTTGCGCTTGGATGTGCAGCGTCTGAAATTAAGATTCGACAGATAGTCATATCAGATAGTGCTTATCAGCAGCTTGGATTAAGTAAAGAGTGGTTGAGCCGCGAACTTCCGGAAGTTAATACGCTTCTAGTTCAGAATGCCCCCTTATTTTCACCAGAACCATATGACGACTGCTGGAAACTATCAGCCAGCCCTCTCATGCCTGATCAGCTATACCATTGTTTAACCAATAAGGTATCAAGCATTGAGCAGGAGATAGAGTCCCCAGTTCAACCAGAAATTGTTACGCAAACTAGGGATGAAGCGCTGAATGATAATCGCCTCGTTTTGGTTGCGGAAGATCACCCAATTAACCGCCAAGTGATCAAAACGATGTTGCATCAACTTGGTTATGTTGCTGATATTGTTGATGATGGTGTTCAGGCGTATGAAGAGCTGCAAAAAAGACAGTACGGTTTGTTGCTTACCGATTGCCATATGCCTGAAATGGACGGTTATGAGTTGACTAAAGTGATTCGAGCACAGGAATGTGAACAGAACAAAAGTCCAATACCGATTATTGCTTTAACAGCCAACGCTATTCATGGTGAGGCGGAAAGGTGTTTAGAGTTAGGCATGACGGAGTTTTTAACTAAACCGGTGAAAAAAGAGAGGCTTCGAGACACACTGGAAAAATGGTTACCTCCAATTAACCCCTCAGTAAAAACTTGTGGCGCTAGTGACACTGACATAGCTATAGAAAGCTTTGATTTTGATTTGGGGTTTGTTGACCAAGAAGAGATTGTCGACTCGGAGCCGGTGACTAATCGTCATTTGAAAAACGAAGAGAACGATAATCTTATTGACCTTGAGGTTGTTCTAGAGATCTTTGGCGATAAAGACATTGCTCATGACATGATTCGACAGTTCTATGAAAGTTATCGAAATGATGTCGACAGTCTAATTTCAGCAAAGGATAGCCATCATCATGATGATGTACAAAATATCGCCCATCGAATTAAAGGTGCAGCCAGTACATTAGGGTCAAATCAAATAGAGATTGTAGCAACTGAACTGGAACGGCTTGCTCAACAAGGCATTGTCGAACACTACCGAGAATGTACCGAGCGGTTGGATGAACTTTCACATCTTCTTAGACAAGAAATAAATATAAGAATTGGATATTGAGGTTACGATGAAATCTTTAGAAGATATGAACTTATTAATCATTGATGATAGTGAAATTATTCGTCAATCGACAAGAGCAATATTTATGAATATTGGTCTTAAACCTAGTAATATTGTAATGGCTAGTAGTGCTTCTAGAGCTTACCTAGAGTGCATGAAAAGCAAGTTTGATTTATTTATCGTAGACTTTAATTTAGGGGAGGGGAGCACTGGATTACAGCTACTTGAAAAACTGTATAGAACGCAGTTAATTACGAATGATTCAATTATATTAGTTGTTACAGCGAATAACTCTTCTCCTGTTATTCATGGGTTTCTTGGTTTTGATCTTAGTGGAATATTAGTTAAGCCGTTAAAACCTGAAGTTCTTAAAAAAACACTTTATGCTTGTATTGAAGAAAAATCATCGATTAACCAAACAATAGAAATCTATCAACATAAAGGGTTACCACACGCTTTACAGTCGCTAAAGTTAGTGAAAACAAAAAAATCCTATGACCTTACGATTACCAAACTATGTGCTCATATTTGGTCGCTTGGACAGCCTAATGTGGCGAAAAAGCTATTAGAGGGTTATTTGAAGAGCAACCAGTCGACTACTGCCGTAAAACTGTATTCCGAAGTCTCTTTGGCTCAAGGCGAAATAGAGGATGCAGGCAAATATCTACATAGTACAAATAATAATTCTCTTGCCGCATTTGGGCAACTAGACATAGAAGCTAGGTGTTTATTATTAAATAAAGAATATGACAAAGCGGCAGATCTACTTGAGCAGTTGTATGAAAAATCACCGTACCAGTTATTATATGCATATGCATATATATTGCTACTAATTAATGGGTTAGTTGATAAATCTCGTTTGAAAAAAGCATTGGATACATGGTTGAAGTGGTCTAAAGGTTCGGTTTGGGATTCGGCGGACAATAAACTGTGCATAGCTTGGGCGATTCTGAAAATAAAAGATAATGTTTCGCATGAAGAGGCGAAAGACGTATGGCAGACATTAATGAAAGGTCGCTCTGTCGGTAAGGCTGAATATGAGTATGTTAAATTACTCGATTCACTAATGAGCAATGATGAAAAGCCTCTCGACTATCAAATGATAGAAAACTTGGATCTGAATTCGTCATTTGAAGTCCATTTAGTTAAATATTATCTTAGCCAAAAGCACAATAAATCAGATTGGACTCGATTCTTAAGTAGAATATTAAAACTCGATATTGAGAAGGAGGTTTCTCCGCTATTGAGAACGGTTAAGCAAGTGATATTGGATCATATTGATAACTCTGTAAATTCGCTTGTTTTGAAAGTGAGTAGGATTGAAAATAATTAACGTCAGTATCTGAAGGTTAATGATCTAAATATTCGGTTGTTATCGAATGTGACTATTTTTGGGTCAAGCTGTACAAGAATGACTGTATCAATAAGAGATTATGATAGTGGACTAATAGAATGCCTAAAAAAATATTGGTTATAGAAGATCATCCATTTCAGCGTATGGTATTGCTTACATTACTTGAGAAATTTGAGAACGTTAGTGTCGCGTCCGTAGGTAGTGCCAGTGATGCATTAATACATCTGGAAAATGAACGTCCAGATATGGTTATCTGCGATCTTAATATGCCAATGATCGACGGAGTAACCTTGTTAAGGCTGCTTGCTGAAAGTGGTTATGATGGTGAAGTTGTTATTTCTAGCGCTGTCGGGAAGATGGTGCTGAAGGCTGCCGCGCGAATGTGCGAAGCCTATAATATGAATTTGCGAGGTAGCATTAGTAAGCCAATGACTCATAGCAAATTAGCATCGGTATTACTTCAATTGGATAAACCTAAGAGTAATACTTATTTTACTGAACCAACTATTAGTGATGAAGATATTATTAAGTCCTTTGAACGCAAAGAGTTGATTGCATATTATCAGCCTATTGTGCAACTCCCTACGGGGCAATGGAGTGATTGCGAAGCGTTGGTTCGTTGGCAGCACCCACAATATGGATTGCTATCGCCGATATGGTTTTTAGACCGAATTACGCAACTTGGTCTTACAAGTGAACTTTCAAAATTGATGTTGGATAACGTCATCAAAGAGTTTCCTAAGCTTTGCGGTACGCTTATCAGTGTGAATATTTCAGCTCAAGACTTGATGAATGAAGAGTTTGTTGAGAGTGTTATCGAATTAGCGCGAACGAACCCGAGTTTATCAAAAAGAATACGCTTCGAGCTGACTGAAAATGACGTTATTGAACATTTGGGTTACACATTGTCTTCTGCTGTTCGTCTATGTTTAGTTGGCTTTTCTTTTTCAGTCGATGATTTTGGTACAGGTTATTCATCCTTTAAGCTTCTGGATGATATGCCTTTTGATAAAATTAAAATTGACCAAAGTTTTATAAAAAATATGCTCCAGAGTGGTACGGCTTTGTCGATCGTTGAAACAAGCATTTTCCTTGCTGAAAAACTGAACATGCAAATAGTCTCTGAAGGTATAGAATCTAAAGCCGAATGGGATAAACTTCGCCAGCTATGTGGTGGATTCGGGCAGGGGTATTTTATTGCGCGACCAATGCCAGCGGATCAACTTGCCGAATGGCATGCCAGCTGGCGAGTAAGAATGATTACTGAAAAATTGGTTGCTGATTGACATCAATCGTAGGTATAAGCGGAAATTGAATCAAAACGAGGCTTGATATCAAGATTTCATTGCAAGCTCCCCGCCTTGTGATGCAAGCAAGTATTTAGGCACTGACCATTTAAGTATATACTCTCGGCTCCTAACTGGAGCCGTTTTCATGTTTGATATCTTATACACCCACAATGATTTCCTAATCATCAATAAGCATCCGGGCGTTTCCGTTCATAAAGATACGGGCGAAACCATGCTGCTTGCCGAAGTGGCTAACGCGAGTGGCGATAAGCAACTCTATTTAGTACACCGCTTAGATAAGATGACTTCAGGTATTTTGTTATTAGCAAGAAACGCGCAAGCTGCTAGCGAACTCTCCAAAGCGTTCGCCGATAGAGCGGTAGAAAAATATTATGTAGCGATTGGTGCCAAGAAACCCAAGAAAAAACAAGGTTTGGTAAGTGGCGATATGGAACGTACTCGTCGCTCAGCATGGAAACTGAATAGTTCTCAGGACAATCCAGCCGTTACCCAGTTTTTCTCGGCGAGTGCAAAACCAGGAGAACGATTTTTCCTGTGTAAACCACATACGGGTAAAACCCATCAAATTCGAGTTGCGTTAAAATCGATTGGTTCAGCAATCGTTGGTGACCCAATTTACAACGCAGGTAATCACGCTGATCGCGGTTATTTGCATGCTTTTGCGTTGCGATTTTCCTATCAAAATGAACCGTATCAGTTTGTTTGTGATCCAAGAGAGGGTGATTCCCTTGGTGAAAAATGGCAAGAAGATGAAATTCAACAAGGTATTCAAGCTTGGTTGCAACCTTGGCAGCTAGCATGGCCGACAATTAAGAAGTAGTTTTAGTTATGCAATCCAATCAAATTCCCGTTTTTCTCAAGCATGTTGAGCAACAGTTGCACAGCGTGCCGAATGAAGTTCGTCGTCTTTTCCATGGGCGTGGTCGCTGTTGGCAAGATTTAGATCAATTGACATGTGACTGGCTGCAAGGTCAGTTGATCGTCAATCTATTTAAATCTGTTGATGACGAGTTCTTAGAACAACTCAAAGCTGGTTTATTAACCCTATCCACTTCTGATGTGTGGAAAGAGCGCCAAGGACACGTGATCCTACTGCAACATCGTTACGCGGATGGTGCGCCATCTGAAGTCATCTTAGGTGAACTAAACACGAGACCTGTAGTTGAGGAGTTGGGGCTTAAGTACCAACTTGATATTGGACGCAACCAGAATTTTGGGTTATTCCTTGATATGCGCTTAGGTCGAGAGTGGACACGAGATAATGCCAAGCATGCAAATGTGTTGAACCTGTTCGCTTATACCTGTGGATTCTCTGTTGCTGCGATAGCTGGTGGAGCCGACCAAGTCGTTAACGTTGATATGGCTAGATCGTCACTTAATAAAGGGCGAGAGAACCATAAATTGAATGAACATAACCTCAATCAAATTCGATTTATGGGGCATGATATTTTTAAATCTTGGGGCAAGATTAAGAAGTCAGGTCCTTACGACTTGATCATTATTGATCCGCCTTCATTCCAAAAAGGCAGTTTTGCCCTAACGAAAGATTATGCAAAAATTTTACGCCGCCTGCCGGATTTATTGACAGAGCAAGGAACGGTATTAGCCTGTGTAAACTCGCCTGCGGTGGATTGTAATTTCCTTATTGATGGAATGGCAGAAGCAGCCCCAGAGCTGACTTTTGTAGAGCGATTAGCTAACCCTGAAGAGTTTGCCGATATTGATGAACAAGCGTCCTTGAAGTGTTTAGTTTTCAAAAAATCGCAAAAGTGATCACGATAGACCTTTTCTATCACACGCTGTGATTTTAAAGGTAAATTATCAACAAGTAGATCATCTGCCGCCACGGCTATTGCTAGGGCGGTTTTAATTCCTCTTGTTTACCATTTCCAACACGCAATCAGTTTTATTTATACAACTTTCCTAACTCGTTAATTTGACGCTCACTCTCATGCAGAGTGTATAAATATTCGACTGTGTATACCCGTCATAATTGAAGTTGCAGCGGTGTTGGCTGTGTTCGAGTGCCCCAATCACATAGTTCACCTATGCTCAGGGGATTTTCTTACTTGCCGCCTACCTGCATCTTCAAGTTTATTGGGTATATATGCATAGGAGAGCCATCTAGTTAAAATCGAATTACTATAAAGGCGAGATGCCCGATTTTTGCACTTCTTGTCACGGGAGCTTGGATTAACCTGCTGAAACTAAATAAGTATGTGGTATAAGCGTATACATACGAGCGGACTATTCGGGTAAGTTGCCCGCTAATAAGATGTTAGGGCACTTAGAGTCTGGTGAAAGGAGTAATAATGGCAAATATAGGTACGGTTGACTTCTATCTTGGAGTGCCTATTTTACCTCGTGAAGAATTTGAAATTTACTCGACCCAGCTTTTCGATGAGTGGGAGGCTTATATCGGAGAGTATTTACAATTGAGTGATTTCTCACTTGTGCTCGAAGTGGAAGAGGGTTCAATTAAAGCAAAGGGTAAAATATTTGCTGCGATTGGGGTTCTCTATATTGGTATTGGTCAATACGGTTCATTTGTTTCTGGTCTTCAGACGATACATAATCAAGTTAGGGCTGTTGGTGAGTATTTCGGAGAAAGAGCTAGCTCACCCTTCGACCTAAGTTTAGCTAAACCTAAAATACGAAATCGTGGGGAATCTCTAGCACGATTAGAAAGCCTCTTTGTCAAAGTTCAACGAGGTGAAATGACCGTTGAAATAGCAATGCAGGAAACCGAAGCCATATTCGGTGCCGAGGTTGAGGAAGCCCCTGAGTTCATGTCTGATCTAAAGAAATCACTAGAACAAGTTTCAGTAATTCCTAAACAAATGGAATTGCATTTAGTGGATTCGGATGGCGAAGAACTTACAACTGAAGATCCTAAGCCTAAAAAGCCCAGAAACCCTCAGCCTAAGCGTCCAGCTCCTGTAACAGATCAATTTAGAGTGGAAGTTTGGCGTGAGACAAAAAAAAGTAAGCGAAATATTAAAGTCACAAGTCTATAAAAAGTGCCTTAACAAGGGATTAAGCGTTGCGCAGCCAACGTTAAATCCCGAGTGTTGAACAAGCCCGAAGCCTTCTCTTTATAGTAAATTGTGCGCTAGTGAGCGGTGGGCGTTTCGCTTAGAGCTTTTTTTCAAGGGGAGTAGAGGCGTGAGAAAGGCTGTATAATATGTACTTTATTAATGTTTTACTTTAACAGTTCGTCTCTGTGTTGGTTAGTCTCCCCTGAAAATTACTGCCATTCTCCTTATTCTTACGCGCCATAATTTAGCCAGCGTGAATGCATTGAATAAATAGCGTGGTTGGCTTTGTGCCACTGTCGTTTTTTGTGGTGAAATTGTCGGGCATTGATTTTGAATGGTTTGCTGTAGAATTTGAATATCGCGCATCGTACCTTCCAATGGTTTTTATGTATTTTACGATATAAATTAAAGGCATAAACTTCAGTGTAACTAATTGTTTATATTGACAATTATAACGAATTGGTAAGATTTCGACATTATGTGCATATGATTGCTGCGTTTGGCTGAGATTTGCTGCATAATTATCCATTCACGATCAATGAATGAGAAATTTATCAATGGAACTGATACTTACACAATATTTGGCTGAACTCTTGGCTGTTATATCTATTACCATCCTAACTATTGTTACTCCTGGGCCTGATTTCGTGATTGTTGCTAGAAATAGCTTAACGTATTCGAAGCGATCTGGTGTGCTGACAGCTATCGGTGTTGCATCTGCGGTGTGGGTACATATTTTTTACACGTTAGCTGGCATTGGAATACTTCTTTCTAAATCCATTCTGTTGTTTTCTATTGTTAAGTATCTTGGTGCTGCTTATCTGATTTACTTAGGTGTAAGTTGTATTAGGAGTAATAGTGATCTTACAGAAGTCACAGGTTCTAAATCTAGTAAATCGATAAGTGATTTTCAATCGTTTCAAATAGGCTTTCTAAATAATGTATTAAACCCAAAAGCCACTCTATTTTTTGTTAGTTTATTTACTCAGTTGGTTAGTCCCGCAACGCCATTAGGTATCCAAATCACTTACGGTGCGATAGTGTCGATTTCATGCTTAGTGTGGTTTACGTTAGTTGCAGTTTTTTTGAATAAAGAAAGCATCAAAACGGGATTTTTGCGGGCTCAGAAGTCAATTGAAAGAGTGATGGGTGCGGTTCTTATTGGTTTTGGCATCAAAGTTGCCGTATCTGCAACTAATTAGCACAAAATTAATAAAGACTAAGCTTTGCGCTGCCAATGTTAAATCCCTAGTGTTGAACAAGCCCGAAGCCTTCTCTTTATAGTAAATTGTGCGCTCGTGAGCGGTGGGCGTGGCATTTTTACTATATTTTAGGTTTAGTGGTTAAGGTGTCATACGGAACCATCGTATTGCGTGTCTCATTCCTTAACAAGGCATTAAGTCTATACCCAAGAAACTTGAAGATGCAGGTAGGCGGCAAGTAAGAAAGTGCCCTGAGCATAGGTGAACTATGTAATTGGGGCGCACGAACACAGCCAACACCGCTGCAACTTCAAGTGTGACGGGTATATATGCTTCATTTCTCGAATTGGTAGATTTATGAATGAACTAGTATTGAGCAGTAGTGAAAAATTAACTTATCGTCGACTTAAAGATGGAGACCAATGCAAAATTAAAAGGTTTCAACAAGAGATGGCAAACTATGCCCATGGCTTTTTTACGCCACATGCTTCTGATGATGAAACAATGAATAAAGTGGTGTCGCGTTCAATTGCTGATAAAGACTGTGTGTATATAGTTTTAGATAGAGAAGGGTCAGTTACGGCATATTTTTTCCTTTGGTGGTATTCGTCTGAGTTTCCAGTGTTAGGCATTGGAATTATACAGAAATATCAAGGACAAGGACTAGGCAAGCAACTGATTGAAATTCTAATTGAAGATGCTAGATGCAATAATTGCAGAGCGATAGAACTTACAACGGTATTGAATAATAATAGGGCTTTTTCATTATATCAAAAGCTTGGTTTTCTATACTTAGGTAAAGTTGATAATTTAGTTGGGGATGGAAGCGTTGTTGAAGAGTCTCACATGTATTTTCCAATAGAGCCTGGAGTGAAGGTTCCTCAACGGGTTCACGTAACACCGTTTTCATAACGCTGGCAATGTTTATGTCACAAGGGTTTAGGTAGGGTGGTAGCGTTTCTCATTACTTAACACGGCGTTGTTTCCTTTCGTAAGCTACTGAAATATAAGATCTGTCGCAAGATTGCCGCATTTGTGCCGTTATCTTTTCTGTATACTATTGGTAACTTCTAAGTCGATACAGCAGAAAGGATTATTGTAATGATAATTAGAAAACTCAGGCTGAAGAATGGTTGGTCTCAGGAGCAACTAGCAGAGTTAAGCGACCTAAACATTCGCACAATTCAACGAATTGAACGAGGTCAAAAGCCGAGTCTTGAGTCATTAAAATCTCTTGCTGCTGTTTTTGAAACTAGCGTGTCAGAACTTCAGCAGGAGCCAGAAATGACAAACGAAGTGAAAATTACCGACGAAGAACAAGTAGTAATTGATCAAGTGAGAGCGATTAAAGGCTTTTATTCCCATGTAATGACATATGTGATGGTAATAGTTTTATTGTTTGCGATAAACCTTATCACAGACCCGAGCTATATTTGGGCGTGGTGGCCAGCGATGGGCTGGGGAATTGGCATCATAAACCATGGTTTAAATGCCTTTGAAGTTTTTGACTTTTTTGGTGCCAAATGGGAAAAGCGTCAAATTGAAAAACGTCTAGGAAGAAAACTTTAAGTACGCACACAATAGACATGAGCCTTCTCATTGCCAATGGGAAATACGCATTGGTGGCATGTTTACTATGGTGGTTAGCGATTTAGCGCGTAAAACAGATTTATGAATCAAGATTTTACCTTTTGAGTAAATGGCATGAAGACTCAAGTGATTTTTGGCTAGATCTATTCCGCAGTAGAAAGAGTAATTAGATATTGTGCCTCTGGCTCTGATAATCACGATATAAGTGTGGCAGATCCTCGATAGGGAGAATCCATGCCATTCGTTATAGTACTAAGGTAATCAAGGAGTACGAGTTTGAAATCTAGACAGATATCAGACGTAAATGGAATAAAGTCAATTTTGTATGGCGAGTATAAAAATACCGAAAGGGTATATGTTTACCTTCATGGCGCTGGTGAGTTTGGTCAAGGCTTTGATGGTCAATATAAGTATCCAGGGTTTGCAACATTACTTAGAGATGGCGAAATTTCATTAAGGCATCCTTTTATAATTGCGTGTTGTATGGATGGCTCGTCTTGGTTACCAGATTCTCTAGAGTTATACTTGAATGAAGTAAGTTCTTGTTTTTCTGATGCTAAAATTGATCTCATTGGTTACAGCCGAGGTGGTGAAGGTATATATGAATACCTGCTGAAATATGCCGATATTCGAACAGCCACAGTTATCAATTCAGAATTACCGCAGTTACCACCGACAAATCTAGAAGTTCCTCTTCATGTGATTCATGCATCTTATGATCAGTTTACTCCATTTGTTAAAGTTCAGGACTTTGTCGAGAGTAATTTCGGAGATACTGTAACATTATCAAAATGGGACGGTGACCACTTTTCTATTGAGGCGATAGTTATGTCAAAAGGGTGGTTAGAGTGGATCGAAAAATTAGGGTTAAGACAAACTTAAATATAACAAGATAATTGGACTCCCCACCTACCCAGTCTAACTGTACTCCATAAAAACTGCTTTAAATCTTCAGTCGGTCATGTATCAGGTGAACGGTCAAAATCATCGTTAATACGACGAACCGCACGAGAATAGGTATCAATGGTGACCGGTCGTTTTCCTTGCAGGGCTAAGTTGGTAATGTACTGTAGATAAATGGCATCGTAGCGTTGTTGTTTGGTTGAATTTATGTCATCACCATTAACATAAAGGCGCTACTGAAAGCATGGATGTTGAGGTATTTCACTCTGCCGCTTGGTTCATTAAAACGATTAAGTTGCGCCTTTACTCCGCCGTTTAGTAGGGAGTTTAGTTTGCTTGGTAAGTTTATCGTAGTGCAACTTATTGTGCTCATTATGCGCCGAAGCGTGTAACATTAATCACATTGTAAGAAGGTAATAGTATGTCTTTTGATTTAGTGCTGATATTCATGGCAACCGTATTTGTCGTGTCTATCATTCCTGGTCCAAGCATGCTGTTGGCGTTAACCCATGGTATGTATCATGGTGCGAGGAAGACACTTGCTTCTGCGTTCGGGAATGTAACCGTCACTTTCATACAATCCCTAATTTCAGTTATTGGGCTAGGAGCTGTCTTAGTTGCTTCCGAAACAGCTTTTCAGATTATTAAGTGGGGAGGAGCTGCATACTTACTCTATATGGGCGTTTGTTTGTTCATATCATCCAAGTCATCTCCAAAGTCTGAGGGTTGTGAGAGCAAGGAGCAGGATACATCTTTGATTAAGATGTTCGTAGAGTCTGCTCTAGTCACAGCCTCGAATCCAAAAGCAATCGTATTTTTTACTGCTGTTTTTCCACAGTTTATTAATCCAGAAGGTGCTTTCTTAATCCAGTCAGTAATACTTACTTCGGTTTGCTCTGTTGTAGCTTTTGTCTGTTTCATGATTTACGCTATAGGCGGACAGAAACTTGTATCCCTGCTATCTAAATCCGTAGTTAGTAAGTATTTTCAGCGTACTATAGGTGGGATTTTTATTAGTTCAGGTATCGCCCTCGCTTTTAGTAGCAGATAAGACGCATACAAAGAAGGATTGAGCATTGTGCAGCCAACATTAAATCCTAATGTATAACAATCCCGAAGCCATCTCTTTCATAGTAAATTGTGCGATGGTGTTCGGCGGCGTTTGATAAGATAACGGCATCAGCAGCAGAGTTCCTTCACTATATTGAGTCACTGCTTATCGATCGTATAATTGGTAGAAAAGCTTTTCTATTGCCTACATATACCCAAGTGACTTCAAGATGCAGGATTCAGAGCCTTGTCACTGGTTCCAGTTCAAGGAAAACAACTCTCGCTGAACTAAGCATCTTGAGATGACTTGGGTATACACTCTTGCCCTTGAGGTTATTTTTCAACTAAGCGTTTTGTATCCTGCCCATATCCTTGTTGAAGTCGTAAACCAACAGGCTGCGCCGTAAATATATGCAATGAGCGCAAAGTGCTGTGGAAATAAACAGAAGAGAACAAAGCACGCGATGGTTTCTGTCCCTTCGGTTAAGCCGCTCATGTAGTAAAGTGATTTGTTCTTATACACGGGGTTTTCAATGCCTCGTTTACCCGCCATAACGGCAAAGGCAAGAAAGCTAGAGCCTGTTCCAATGAAGGAAAAAATAAGAAATGCACCCGCGACGGCGTTTTGTTCAGGGTTGGCGAGAACGAAACCAAATGGAATCAAAGAATAGAATAGGAAATCTAAGCTAATATCAAGAAAGCCACCAGCATCGGTGATGCCACGAATTCGTGCGATGGCACCGTCTAAGCCGTCACAAATTCGGTTGATGGTGATGAATAGAAGTGCGAGCTCATATTGCTCAGTAGCCAAAGCGGGTAATGCCATACAGCCAATAACAAAACCAGCTAAGGTTGTTTGATTCGCTGTTACGCCACGAACGCTCATCATGGCGGCGGCTTTAGCTAACGGTGAACGAATTATCTTTATACTGAATTTATCTAGCATGGTTTTTCTCTAATCTTGTCTTTTCTAATCGTGTGTGACTTTAGTTGATTTGTTCTGCTCGTTAGTGGTATCCCATGGCCAATGGAACACTTTTGCGCCTTGTGGAACATCGTCAATGTCATGAGTAACAAGTAGCGTTGGTACGTTGGCCTGTATCAGCTGTTCGAAAACCCAATCTCTAAATTGTCCTCTTAACGCTTTATCCAACTTACTAAAGGGTTCGTCTAGCAGTGCAGCTTGAGGCTGTGCTAACAACATGCGTAGTAAGCTGACTCTCGCTCGTTGTCCGCCTGATATCTGTTCCGGAAATGAATCAGCCAGTACGGAAAGTTGTACGTGTTCTAAGCACTCTATGGCTTGGCGTTTGCGATCTGTTTTTGGTACTGAATTTGGCAAAGCAAAGGCGAGATTTTGCCAAATATTTAGATGCGGAAAAAGCAGATCATCTTGAAATAAAATGCCAACTTTACGCTGGTGCGGTTCCGCATTTTCTATCGCAATATCGTTGAGTGAGATTTTGCCGCTAAAATGGAAATCATGGGCTAAGTGACCTGCAATAAGGTTTAGTAAGGTTGATTTACCACAACCGCTAGGACCCATAATAGCGACGATTTCTCCAGGAGCGATGTCGATATTCAGATGTTCAAATATTGGGACTTCACCGTGTTTATAAGCGGTGAGGTCGTTTAGAGTAAGAGTCATGTAAAGTTCGTACCTTAACTACAGATGAAGAACGTCGAGTGGTTAAACGACTAATGAATAATGCGGTGGAGAAAAAGAATAGTGGTAGCAGTGCCTGCCATAGTGCATAAATCGCCGTCACGCGGCGATCGAAACCACTTGAAAGGGCTACTGCTTCAGTGGTTATTGTTGTTATGCGCCCACCTCCAAGCATTAAAGTTGGTAAGTACTGAGCTAAACTAACACTGGCGCCTACCGCCCATGCGTAAAGCAGAGCAGGCAATAGCATTCTCAATTTTATTAAAATCAAAACCTGAACAGGAGATTTTCCAAGGCTCAAACCTGCTTTGGTGAAGTTATGGTCATAGCTTTTCCATGGTCCATCTAGCGCTAAGTAAACAAAAGGAAATGCAAAAAAGACATGCGCCCACGCTACCCAAAGAGAAAAACTGTCACTCGCGACATACAAAGCAACCACTTGGATACCAAACAGCATTGAAAGCTGTGGGATCAGCATTGGCATTGCGATGAGGTAGTCGGGCAAATGCCAAGCATGCTTAAGTTTATATTCATGCGCTATCAAAGCTAGGATTAACGCCAAAGTAGCAACTACTGTGGCCAACAAAATACTATTGAGTAACGTAGGTATGATGTTGATCCATTCAAATTGCCAAAAACGTAAGCTGAGTTGGCTAGGAGCTAGGTCGGGGAAACGCCAGCGTTGAGCAAAGCTCCAAATCGCGAGTAGAGGCAAAACGACGGTAGCCAGAGCGACGGACGTTGAAAGAATACTCATGCCGGGTAGTGAAAAGCCGGAGCGCCCAGAGTATTGCCATTGCTGACACCATTTTATGGTCATTTTTTCGACTATAACCACTATACCCATCAGTAAGCTGGCTAAAACAAATAGCATCACCGCGCCCGCAGACGCTCGGGGGAGTAGGGATAAATCAGGGTCGCTAAACCATTGCCAAACCAATACTGCAAAAGTGGGTGGGTTGGAAGGTCCTAAAATTAATGCGATATCGACTACGGAGACACCGTAGGTGATCACTGCAAACAGAGCAAAGCGCATTTTAGTGAACCACTGAGGGAAGATAACTTTGCACCACATTTGATGTGGCGCATAACCCAGCATACTAGCAACCTTAAAAGTTTGTTCCAGTTTGAGTTGATGCAATACCGATATGCTCATTAAAAGCAAGAACGGTAATTCCTTAAACGCTAACGCTAGGGTAAGCCCAAGTGCATATGGGTCATTAACTAATAGTGCGCTGTTACTAGCGTCACTTTGCCAGCCAAGTAATTGAAAAGCTAGTCGGGCAATGAAGCCAGTAGGTGCAAATAAAAAGGCAAAACCAATCGCGAAAGCAACGTGAGGCAGTGCGAGAAGAGGCGCAAGAACCGTCTCAACCTTGTGCCAGTATTTGCTTAGCCAAAGGCGTTGTAATATAGCAAAGCAAAATAGAGCAGATAGAGCTGTGCTTAATGTCGCGCTTAGTAGGCTGGAACCTATTGATTGTATTAATCCGTTCCATTGCGTCAGTTGAATATAACCAGCCAGTGTTAGCTCTGTCATGGCTAAAGGCGGAATAAATCCCAGCGAAGAAACTATGACCCCCGCCAAACCGGGGATCATAGGTACACTGCAAATTAGGATTAAAATAAAGTAACTAAATCTAAGCATGAAATAATCTGTACGGTTAGTTACCGTATCGTTGTAGCCACTCTTTTTCTAGAGCAACTTGCCAGCTTGGATGAGGCTCAGCAATGGATTTAAATAACGTGGTTTTTTTCGCTGAACCTTGTAAATATTGGTTGTCTAGCACTGACGGATCACCCCAGATATTGAGATCACCTTTGCGCGATTGTGCTTCTGGGCTCAGGAGGAAGTTAATCACGACTTGTGCTCCTTGATTTGCGTTTGCATTCCAAGGAATCGCTAAGAAATGAATGTTAGACAGTGCACCAGCTTCCATTGCATAGGCTGTCGTGCTTGGTGCTAATTTACCGCTGGTTTGTGCAGAAAAAACTGCATTGGGGTTGAATGTAATCGCGAGATCGAGTTGACCATCATCCAGCAGTTGTGTCATTTCAGACGAGCTGGCTGGAAACTGTTTGCCTTGACGCCAAGCCACTCGATGTAAGCTATCTAAGTATTGCCATAGTGATGCTGTGATTGAGCTAAAGTCAGCTTCATTGACTGGTAAGCTTAATGAAGGGTCATTGTTAGTGAGTTCAATGAGTAGTGCCTTAAGAAAACTTGTGCCATGAAATTCTGGTGGGCGAGGGTAGCTAATCCGATTCGGGAATGCGTTGGCGTAGCTCAATAGCTCGGCAAAGGATTGTGGTGGATTATTAAGGCTTGCAGAGTCATGTATAAACACTAACTGCCCAACGCCCCATGGTGCTTCAAGCCCAAGTGTTGGCTCTGAAAAATCACTATCGACAGGTAGTGATTTGTTCACGTATTGCCAGCTAGGCAACTTCTCGACGAACGGTCCATACAGCAGATCATTATTTTTCATTGACTTGAAGTTTTCACCATTTATCCAAACCATGTCAACGCTTCCCGCACTGTTTTTTCCTGCGGCTTTTTCTGCGATTAGACGTGAAGTGGTTTCAGCTATATCGGTGACTTTGACCTGCTTTAAAGTAATGTCATATTTTTGTTTAACTTCATTGGAAACCCAGCGAAGATAATTATTTATCTCTTGGCTTCCGCCCCAAGCATGGAAATAAACGGTTTGACCTTTTGATTGGTCAACAACAGTTTGCCAACCATCTGCAGCAACAGCTGTGAAGGTGACTAACAGGGTTGAGAGTAGGGTAAACAGCCTTGTCATAATGCTTCCTATAGAAATTGGAGTGCTTAATGAATTGCTAGACCGAGGTTAGCAATATTTTCATTCATTATGACCTAAAAAAATTGAAACTTTTTAGATATTTGTGTCTATTGTTACTTAGTTGTTCTGAAAATGTGCTGTGATATAAAAAAGAGCAGCGATTGGCTGCTCTCTATTTTTAGAATTGGGAATTAGCTTTTCCAATCGCTTAGTTTGAATACTAAAGTATGTGCTTCACTGGTTAGAGTTAAGCTGTCTTTAGTGAGCGTCATGTCGCTCCAATCTGAAAGCGTTTTAGAGAAAGCGCTTTCAACGTTCATAGACTCACCCATGCACATTTTCATGGTCATGCCCATTTTTTCGATGCGGAATTGATTGTCTTTAAGCTCAGCTTGACCGAAAAATGTATTACAACCAGCGTTGCCGTTTGCTGTCATTTTTTCGCCCACTTCTAAGTTTGGTGCTTGTTGACCTTCCTCAACTTGGATTACTTTACCGTCGATTTCGGTAAGTGACCAGTTGTGGTGTTGTAGATCAGTTTGAGTAATAGTTTTCACATCGTCACCATTGGTTGCGCAAGCTGCCAATAGAACCGGAAGAGAGAGCGCAGCAAGTAATGTTTTTAAACTAAACTTCATAGTATTAAACTCCAAAAAACAATAAGGTGTATCTATGTACACCACGATGAACTTTCATCGCCTCTTATTATAGGCAACAAGTCGGTAATTGTGTCAGTATTTAGTCATGGTTTCTCGTTTAGTTTACAAATTCACGGACTTATGGAGGCAGTATGGAGCAACTTGAAATTTTTGCTGTTGCTAGCCCATGTGTGGGGGTTTGTAATGCGGATGAGAAAGGGTACTGCATGGGATGTATGCGCAAGCGAACCGAGCGTTTCAATTGGTTGTCGATGACGCCAGCAGAACAGTTGTATGTGTTGAAACTGTGCCGTCAGCGCTATCGTCGTAAAATGCAGGTCATCTCTACTGTGGAGAGTTCCACCCAACCAGAAAGCAACAGCCCACAACAAACACTATTTGAAGAATAAGTTTGGTGACATTAATAAAAATTGCTCACTAAATAGAACGGGACTCTCAGTAAGTCACTTCATACCCCATTTGTCACTGACCCATCCGCCTGCATTATCATCAAAATGGCAGCCTGAGAAGCGCTGATTGGCTCCGACGTTTCTATCTATTTCTGGTTCATCATCAAGCAGTTTCTGTATATGAGTGGTGAAAGGGTCATCGCTATGCAGCCGATCTTGTCTAGTCGCAACTTCTTTAATTAATTGAAGACGATAAAAATTGCTTGCACGTTTCATAGCGTTGTCCTTTGTTGAGCAGCCTCTAAAAACTTAGAACTGGAGAGATTCAGCGTCAATCAAGATCGGGACATTTTTTCTTCATTTTTGATAAATTATTGCTGCTTGAGAGCATGGCTTTTTGCTGAAATATAAATATTTCAGCTGGTTAATAGTCATTTGTGTCTGGTTACACTGAAAGAAAAAATTCATATTATTGTCATCGATTGACAGTAAGGCATGAAGTGTCGCGTATGGGGAAAAACGGTACTAAGGAATGGTGTGACCTTGGCGTTATTGCCAAGGTCCGAAGAGTTGCTGTGGTGGGTTACTGAGTTGTACAAGTATCCTTGGTGACAAACTCATCAAGAATTAGTTGCCCACGGGTGTTGCGCATTTTCAAACGATAGCTTAAACCGGCTTCTAGGTTTGCTTTGGTGTCTCTGTTTGAGCAGTAGTAGCTAATTCCATTACTGAGTACGTTATTGGCTGGTTTGGCTCCCAACTGATCTTGGTTATAGATCATCATTATTTCTATCGTACTGCCTTTTGCATTGGCTCGCATGATAGACAATGGACCCGCTTCAAGTGGTAGCTCGGCGGCAAGTACGCTTGCACGATTATTGGCGAGTAACTCAAGTTGCTTTTGGTCTGAGTTGCTGGCGCAGCCTGCGATTGTCATCAATGTGATTAGGCTGATAAAGACACGTAATCTCATGATTAAAAAACTTTCTTAAATGGCTTAACGATAACAGACTGGTAAACGCCAGCCGCAATGTACGGGTCAGCATCAGCCCATAGTTGAGCATCTTGCAATGAATCAAATTGTGCAATGACTGTTGAGCCAGTAAAGCCTGCATCTGCAGGGTTCTCTGAGTCGATGGCGGGCATTGGTCCTGCAGTAAGAAGGCGACCTTCATCTTGAAGTTTTTGCAATCTTGCTAAGTGCTCAGAGCGAACACCTAAGCGTTTCTCAAGTGAATTTTCAACGTCTTGTGAGAAAATAACATACCACATGCGGGTTTCCTTTTGATTAGGTCGTTTCTTGTTCGTTTTAACTAACTCTAACGCATAGTTGCGCTATCAAAAATTTTGATTATCGAAAATGTGATTGAATTTATGATTATCAGCAGTTTATCGCACGTGGTTTGCCATTACTGTCAATCGCAACATAATTAAATGTAGCATCGCAAACCATAAAGCGATCTTCTAGGCCGTGTTCTTTGACGGGTTTCACCCAAACTTCTAGATCAATACTCATGGATGTTCGACCAATTTTAGTACATTCACCATAGCAGCAAACCACATCACCTACTCTGACCGGTTTTTTAAATGTAATGCTAGATACAGACACGGTAACGATTCGACCGCCAGAAATTTCTTTAGCCAGAATACCGCCAGCTAAATCTAACTGCGACATGATCCAACCGCCGAAGATATCACCATTGGCATTGGTATCGGCTGGCATTGCAAGGGTACGGAGAAGAAGTTGTCCTCTAGGAGAGCATGTTTCCTGACTCATTTTGACATCCACAACGTAATGACGTCACTGCGGTGAGTGATCGGTTCGATTAATAACTAAAAAGCGACCAGCATTGGTCGCTCTATTTTTTCAATTATACCTCACTTGTTAGCAAAATCATCTGCTAGCCAAGCGGTTATTCTTCTTTGCTTTCTTTAGGTAAGTGTTTATAGATATAGACACCAGAAATAATCGTAAAGGCAAACGTAGCGGCCAGCAGACCGAATACTTTAAAGTTTACCCAGACATCTAGTGGCAACTCACGAGCAACGTAAATATTTAACGCCGCACAAGCAGAAAAGAAACCAACCCATGCCCAAGTAACCTTTGCCCAAACGTGATCCGGTAAAGTTAGTTCTTTACCCAACATGCTTTTGATTGCTGATTTGCCAATTAAGTGGCTGATGGTCAAACCAATGGCAAATATTGCATAGACAATCGTCACTTTCCATTTGATGAAGTTATCATCATGGAGAAAGATTGTCATACCACCAAACACAGCCACCATGATGAAAGTGATAAGCTGCATTTTTTCAACTTTTTTGTACAACGCATAGGTCAGTACAATTTGTATTGCACTTGCAACAATCAGTGCGCCAGTTGCGACATAAATGTCGAACATCTTATAGAGCACGAAAAAGATAATTAAAGGAATAAAGTCTATCAGTTGTTTCATTGGTTATATCAATTTCTAACGAGATACCTTCAGTCTACCCAAATCATGGAGTAAGACAAAGCAGTTCGTTGCATTATGAGACAAACTCTAGTCTAAGGTTTCATATCAATGAGGGATGAAAGCCTTCATATCTTCCAAGTAACCTTCGCTGCGTAGGCTATCAACAGCGGTAATTAATTCTTCATCACTCATAGAAGAACAGCTGTCTTTCCCTATGATTAAGCTCAAGTATTGCGGGTATTCGGGTTCTGAAAACTGCCCCATGCGATCGGTGAGTAAACTTTTAATGCCATGATGGATAAGATCATAATATGCGTGACGATTCATGATAATGCCTCCTAGCAAAATGCGGCAGATTATTACCGCGTTTACTACATTAAGCATATTGGATGCCAATATATACCCAAGTGACTTCAAGATGCAGGATTTAGAGGCTTGTTACTGGTACTAGTTCAAGGAAAACAACGACGTGGAATAGCCATATATTTACTAGTTATGTGACAAAAAAGCGTTTTCTATAGTTTGTTTCAGCGCTTCCTTCGTCGTCGGTTTCGTTAGTCGACCGTCCATTGTTTGACGGATTTTTTCTAGCTCTATGTATCCCGACTCACCGGAGAGTGCATAAATTGGCAGACCGGGATGCATTTTTCTTATCATTGAGGCGGCTTCAAAACCATTCATTACGGGCATTTGAATGTCCATGAAGACAAAATCGACGTTGTGCACTGCAATTGTATCGACTGCGACCTGACCGTTGTTCGCCAAAATAACGTCATAGCCTAATTGATTGAGCAGCAGTTTAACTAGGTGTCTTTGCACTTCTTTATCATCCACAACCATTATGGTTGGCATTTGGATTTGGGGAGGCAATGTTACTTTGGCATTTGTTTCTAAAGATAATAAGTCCTGATTTAATTCAGGTTGGTACCTCGGTGATGAAGGTAGTGTGCCTGCTGGGAAAGATAAGTGAAATTCAGTGTATTCACCTATCTTGGAGTAGCACTGTATTGAACCGCCAAACGACTTCATTACTCGACGACAATAACCAAGCCCAAGCCCACTACCGCCACTTTTGCTGTAAGTAAAAAAGTCATCGAAAATACGTTTGAGTAACGAAGTAGGAATACCTGGTCCCGTATCACGGATAATGAGAAAGTTCTCGTATTTGCCTGACAAGGTTTTTATTTCGACCATGCTATCGGGATATGAATCGAAATAGTAAATCGCATTACGCAACAAGTTGAAAATAACAAAGTTAAATAGGGTTTCATTTACCTTGGCGCAGAAATCAGGATTAATGTTAATTTCGATACGTTCGCGTATATCACCTGACTCATAGGCGTATCGCTCAACGGCTTGAGTGATCGAAGATCTAATTGAAGTTTCATGGGTTGGTTCGTGCTCTAGTGCTGAATCATTGACTTCACGTAAAATGATATCAATAAGTTGGCGTCCTCTTTCGATCGCCATTTTTCCGTTCGTGAGCTCTTTACTCAATTCTTGTTGACAACTACTTTGTTCTAACTTGGCTTCCAATAATTCAAATTGGAATTGAACCTGAGCGAGGGGATTGCGCATTTCATGGGCGATGGAGTTTGCGAGAGCTTGCGCCTGGTGTACTTTCCTGTCGGCATTAATGTAGCCTTGAGCTCTTATCAGAACGTGTTGTAGGGCTTTTACTTCTTCACAAAAATAGAGATGACCGACGCGCTTTTTTTTCACTAGTAACAAATGACTCATACTATTGTTGTAATCGAAAATTGGCAGAACTAATGCGACGTTTTCCGACTTCATTTTGTAATAGATATTTTCCAGCATCTTGTTGATCGAGTGGTTGTTTAATATCAGCTCTTCAATCTCATCGTATATCAAAACACTATCTTGTCCGTATAGCTGTGAGGTATAGATTTTTTCATCTTGAAGATTAGAAACAAGCTGTAAATCATGTTGCTCTATACCGAGAGTTTTTGCGATTTCAGTGAAGGCATTGGAGGTGGACTTTTGAAATTCATTGCTCAGCGAGCGAATCTTGTTGTCAGGTGACAGTTTTTGACCGTAAACCAGTTGGCTTGAGTAGCGCAAAGTTGATTGATATATCTTTTGCCAAGTAAACCCTGTTAGAAGGCAACTGACAATGATAGCGAAGTTAATATGTTCGGAAGACAGGCTATTGATGATCAATGCCAGCGGCATCATGATGATTAGGTTAGAAAACACGAATGCTAACATTGAGTAAGCGACATACCGATGGCTATAAAAACGAGAGGTGATCAGTGCATAACCAATCAGAAGCATTGAAGCTATTGCGAAAGTTGCTGGCAGCCAAATCATGGAGAAGTCACGCCAAATTATTGGAATTGCATCGTTGAATATCAGGGGGGATAGCATCAAAATGAAAATGCTCACGAACATGTATATGGATCTTATCTGCTGGAGTGCTCGTGTTTTTCGCGAATAGAGCCAAATATTGCGGATTGTTAGTGCCAGTAGTATGACGATGGAGAAGAAAAACCATATTGCTTCGGGTCCGAGTTCAATCGTAAATCGACCAACACCCTTGATAGAAATGTGATTGATCGTTCGACCTGGTAGGTAGTTTAAGTAGCCCGCTAAAATGGATAGAGATATAAGTATCAGTGATTGTCCTTTTCGTGACCAGTTATTATCAATGTCTGAAACGAGAACCTGAGTAATGGCGCAGACGAAAACAAAGCTGGAGAAAGAGACGATGTTTGTAAATAGAGCGACAGCAAGTGCTGTGGATTCCTCAACTTGGGGTAAAAGAGGCGAATAAAAAAACGCATTGCTTAGTACCCAGATAAAGAGTGACAAAGAGTATAAAATGTAAGGAGTGCTAATTCGTTTATTAAATCCCAATGAGGAGATTCGAAATGAGCGAATGAAGTATACGTTCCACCCTAGAATGAAGGTTGCAACACCGCTCAACATCATGAAAATGGGGTGCAGAATAGAGTCAAACATCCGCCACTCCATTGAATTTGACTCTATATTTTAAGTGGTTACTCGTTGGCTGCTGTTGAGGATTAGCCAGCTCTAGTACATTCATATAAACCAGATTTACGTTTAATTACTACTTTTGCTGTAAATTTATCCACATTTTGCCCTGTTTTGTAAACTACTGTCATGCGTTCTATGTCGCATTATCCATTAGTTTTTTAACAAGTAGATTTATTGCTAAATTGGATGGATGAATACTGGGAGCCTAGTGAGGCGTTGCTTTAGCTGGAATTAGCGTATGGGCAGTTGCTGGAAAGATAAACAGATATAATTTATATACTTACATTGATCTCACAAATTTATCGTTTTTACATGTTAGTCTTATATGTTGCCTTGTTGGTAATTTATAGACAAAATAACTGGTATTTATGACCATTCATTGTGATAGTTTTGTTTTTTTTGCTAATATAGTAAATATATCTAACTGATTTGTAAGAATTTTCGTGATCTTAACATAAAAAAGTTGGCGAAAATCATAAGGTTGGCATACACTTCCAATTGATGTACCTATGTCATTGATTGACGAGGCGAAATGCTTTGGCGCTGTCGCGAGACAGCGATGTTTAACACAGCTTTTGAGGATAATTCTATGGCGCTCACAAAAGCCGACTTGGCCGAGAACCTGTTTGAAAAGCTTGGATACAGTAAACGAGATGCCAAGGAAACGGTTGAGGCATTTTTTGAAGAGATTCGCAAAGCGCTAGAGAATGGCGAGCAAGTGAAGCTTTCAGGATTTGGTAACTTTGACCTACGCGAGAAAAATGAACGTCCTGGTCGAAACCCTAAAACAGGTGAGGACATTCCAATCAGCGCGCGCCGTGTCGTAACATTCCGTCCTGGGCAAAAACTGAAAGCCCGTGTTGAGACGATTCACGGCGAAAGTTAAAGCGTTATCGATGGATCGATTTCCTACTGTTACTTAAAAGTATCTATTGTTCGTGCGAATTTTAGATACATGTTAAGTGATAGAAAAACACCCAAGCATGCTTGGGTGTTTTTGCATCTATCGAAACGAAACTAATCGCGTTTCCATAAAATATGACAGAACTTGTTGTCAGGATCACGGCTTACTAATAAGCGTGCAAACACATCATCCAAAACGTCGTTTTCTTCGTTAACTAGACCAACACGAACTTCCGCATAGACTTCTTTATCAACGTCAAAACCAACGTGGGTTGCCCAATCGTCGCCTGTTTCAACCAGCTCGGCTGCTCCGCGGTCTTCAAATTGCGCAGTAAATAGAATGACATCGACGGCTTCTAGGTTGTCGGGTGCCATTTCCAAGAAAATGTCGTAAGCGGTGTCAATCGCATCATCGTAAGAAATCAGTTCAATCATAATTATGCACGGCTCATGTATTTACGTTCTGCAGTGTTCACAATGATACGATCGCCTGGTGCGATGTATTCAGGAACTTGTACCGTCAAGCCTGTTGACAGGCGAGCCGGTTTTGTACGCGCTGAAGCTGAAGCCCCTTTAATTGAAGGGTCAGTTTCTTCGATTGATAGTTCAACTGTTGCTGGTAGTTCAATGGCAACAGGGTTACCGTCAACGAGAACAACCATCACACCTTGAATTTCTTCTGTGATGAACATTAGATCATCTTCAATGTCAGCTTCCTTAAATGTGAACTGAGTGTAATCTTCATTATCCATGAAAATGTACTCGTCGCCATCGACATAAGAGAAAGACACAGCGCGCTTAAACATATCTACTGTTTCAACAACGTCGTCAGATTTGAAGCGCTCGTCAGAACGTGCACCTGTATTCAAATCAACGCAACGCAGCTTATAGATTTTAGCTCCGCCACGACCACCAGGAGTAGTCACTTCGATATCTCTAATTAGTAGCGTTTTGCCGTTTGAGTTGATAGCAAAACCTTTTTTTAGCTCACTTGCCTTAGGCATGAACAGTTTCCTTCATATGCGTTGTAAGGGCGGCATTATATACCCAAGTAAATGCAAGATGCTATTTCAACTCACTCTGAAATCGTATGAAATGTGTAAATTGCCACGTGATTATCTTGATTGAAAGCGCGCAGTAAGGGAACATGGTGAATTAAGTGAAATAGCTTCAGATTCTTTGATGATTTTATCGATACTCGATCCCAAACAACCATTCCAAAACGATTATAGTCAGGTGGTGCAAGAACTCGTAAGTTTCTTGCGCTCTGGGCTGGGTGGAAATCTCCACAGTGTATATATTTACGGTAGCGTCGCGAGAAAAACAGCGGTTCCTTTTCGTTCTAATCTTGACGTGATTGTAGTGACGCACAACAGCTTTAACCAGCAGCGTACAACATTGTTCAACACGATAAGGTGGCGATTTCAAAAATCCTATCCTCATGTGACAGAAGTCAGCTTTAAAACCGCGTTAGTCAACGAGGTTGCCTCACTCGACAGTCTTTTTTCTTGGGGCTTTCTATTGCGCCACTGTGCAACGTGTGTGTATGGAGAGGATCTTTCTGAGTGTTTTGGTGATTACGAACCTAGCTGGGAGATCGCAAAGCACTGGAATATGGATGTTGAAGACTGGTTAGCGGTTTATCGCAACCGAATTGTTCGAGATAAAGAGAATGAAGTGCTTAAATCACAGCATATCATTGCTAAAAAAATGCTTAGAGCAAGTTATTCTTTGGTTATCCCTAAAGACCGAGCATGGTATGACTCGCCAATTGAATGTGGCAAACAATTCTTGCGATATCATCCTGAAATGCAAATAGAAATTGAACGTTTAGTGATCATGCTATCACAGCGAGTGATTGCTAAACGATCGATCATTGGCGTAATTGATTCATACGGCGAATGGTTGGCAAAGGAGTATAAAAAGACTGAATTTAGGATCGGTTAGCGATGCTAGAGATGCCTCACACAATTTGACGCAATTGATGTGTATCCCATGAGCCTAAGGCTAAAGTGCTACTTAAATTGATTCGACTCACAACTCGTTCCAAATTATTGATTTACTATCATATTTAAGTGTTATTCAAGGGCGAGCTACTAGGTTGTTGAGTATAGTCGGTCAGTACGTTGAAGGATTCAAAAAGTTATTAGCGGAACAGTTGCAAGCCATCAGGGAAGGGTTGCTTTGGATTCTGCCTTGCTTGATGATTATTTCCTTGATCCTATTCGTTGCCTCAATTGGTGAATTCATATTCGGTAAAGATGAAGCGTGGGTGAAAACCCTGTTTGAACTCCACTACTTCGTTAACGATCTTTTTCCTATCTTATTAACAGCGGCTCTGGCATTTATTCTCGCGATGCGATGGCGATTACCTCGTCCGCCTATAGCGTTGGTTTTGATCGTCTATCTGTCGCTGTTCAATCAGCTGTTTAGTGTTACTGGTAGTACAGTTGTTTTCGAGTTACTGATCTCTGTCATTACTCCACTCTATGCGGTCCCGTTGATCGCCTACATTTATGGACTTAGATGGATTAAGTTTGTCACCAACAATCATTTGGGACGAATTGTTAAAGAGTCACTCAATCTAATTTTACCTTGTATTATTGTCGGTATCGTCGTTCTGACGGTCAATGCCTCGATAATTTTAGCGATTGAATCGAGCAGTGTATTGACGTTGTTTTCTCTTAATTACGGCGATTCACCGTTGGAGTTTGGCGCTATTTTTGCCATGGTGAATTCGTTTTTCTGGTTCCTCGGCATTCATGGCTATTATGCATTGCTACCTTTAGTCGATATCTTACAAAATGCGGTGGGTGTCGCTCAGCTTGATTTAGTGACGAGTGGTACTACCGATTATTTTGTGAACCACTCGTTCATGGGAGTGTTTTCCTTTGTCGGTGGTGCAGGAGCAACGCTTGGACTAGTGGTTTCATTGCTACTGTTTAGTAATAACCGAGCTTATCGGCTGATCGCAATCGCGAGCTTGCCGCTGGGTATGTTGAATATCAATGAAGTATTGCTATTCGGCTTACCGATAATATTTAATCCACGGCTTTTTTTTCCTTTCCTACTTGCTCCTGTTGCCAATACCGTGGTTGCATACTTTGCTGTCAGTTTTGGTTTGGTTGCCCCTCCCGTAACAGGTATGCCTTTTAGTAGCCCAGTATTTGTTAATGCATGGATTGTGACGCAAGGGGATCTGAACGCCAGCTTATTGCAATTGTTCAATATTGGTGTTTCGTGCGTGATCTATACTCCGTTTGTATTGCTGATGAATCGGATGACGAGCGATAAAACGATATTGTTTTCATCACTGGATACCACATATTCACGCAGAGCCGAAGAAGCACATACTTTAAGTGATGATCGTGTTAGTCAGTTTGTGATAGCGAATAAACAGCAGCAGGATTTGGAACTTACATTACATACTTTCAGCGACAAAGAATTTTGCATGGAGTACCAACCGCAGATTTGCCGAGTTACCGGAAATGTCATTGGTTGTGAGGCGCTAATTCGTTCTATGGATAAGCAGGGCTGCATTGAATATCCCGGTATGTTTTTGCCTGCTTTTGAGCAAGCGGGATTGATGAAAGACATTGACCGTTGGGCAGTGACCCAAGTGGTTCATGATCTGAAAATTGCCATCGCAGAAGGGTGGGCAATCCCAACTAGTGTGAATTTGACGCCTGAAACCATATTGGATACTGAGTTGATGAATCAAATCACCGCATACATCAGCCGAGTTGGTGAGTATGTGAATGTAGAAATTACCGAAGAATCTCTGCTTAAAGACCGAGAAAAAGTATCGGCATCGTTGCATGCGTTGCATAAAGTAGGGGCTTCAATATATATCGATGATTTTGGCTCAGGTTTTTCTTCTCTTAGCTATCTCACCATGTTCGATGTTGATGCCATAAAAATTGATCGCAGTTTTATACACACCATTGAGAATGAAAAAGGTCAGAAGGTGTTCAATGGCTTGATCAGCGTCGCTCAAGATCTTGATTTATCGGTGGTGGTTGAAGGGGTAGAAACAGAGACACAATTAGAGCGTATTCCGTTGAGAAATCATCTTTCGATTCAAGGCTGGTATTACAGTAAATCCATTCCTTTGAAAGCATTGAGAAAATACATCGCAACGCGAAATGTCGTGAATGTTGAGTTAGAACAGTCCTAACTGAGGCTCGCTTAAGGTTTTAAAATCTAAGCCTATGAACGGTAAAATGGCTTCAGCTACAGGTTTGAGCTGCTTGTCGATGTAGTGTTGATAATCAATCCCACTTTTTAGGTACTCTTTTGGCTCTGGACCATTGAGAGTGATTAAGTACTCTATTTGCCCGCGATTTTGATATTGAAGCGGTCTACCAAGCTGAGCGTTGAGCTCATCTGCCATTCGTGCAGCCCTTACTTGTGGCGGAACATTTTTCTGATATTCACTGAGTTTGCGCCGCAGACGCTTTTGGTAAACCAGGCGATCATCGTAGATCCCCGCTAATGTATCTTCGACAAATTGACGGACAAATGTTGCTGGGTCTTCACCATGAAAGACCATAGAGTAAAGTTGCTGTTGGAAGGACTGTGCTAAGGGTGTCCAATCAGTTCGCGCGCTTTCTAATCCTTTGAATACGATCCGCTCCTGTTGCCCATCTTCGATTAAACCTGCGTAACGTTTTTTTGAACCGATCTCTTGCCCACGAATAGTTGGCATGAGGAATTTTTTGTAATGGGTCTCATACTCCAGTTCCAGTATCGAGTTAAGCCCGTACTCATCGGTTAAATGTTGCGTCCACCACTGGTTAATGTGAGACACTAACGCCGAGCCAATCTCATCTGCTTTTTGTTGAGAGAATTGCCCATTTAACGAAACAAAAGTCGAGTCTGTATCACCATAAATCACTTGGTAGCCTTTGGCTTCGATTAGCGTTTTGGTCTGCTTCATGATCTCATGGCCGCGCATAGTAATACTGGAAGCAAGGCGAGTGTCAAAGAAGCGGCAACCGGAAGATCCAAGCACCCCATAAAATGAGTTCATGATAATTTTAATTGCTTGAGAAAAGGCTTTCTCATTGTTGCGCTTGGCTTCATCGCGCGCAGCCCAGAGATTTTCAATCATTTCTGGTAAAAAATGATGATGGCGATGAAATTGACCGCCTCGGAATCCAGGTACCGCTTGATCTGAACCGATTCCTATTTCTAGTTTTAATCCATCTATTAACCCCATAGGGTCAATAAGAAATGAGCGAATGATTGCAGGGTATAGGCTTTTGAAATCGAGCACTAACACGGAATCATACAAATTCGGAATAGAGTCCATTACATATCCACCAGGGCTGGCAAGCCAGTCTTCAGGGTGGAGACTAGGGGCGACATAACCTGCCCGGTGAAGTCGTGGCAAATAGAGGTTGGTAAACGCGGCTACAGAGCCACCAATACGGTCGAGTTCGACCCCTGTTAGTTTGGATCTCTCGATAGCAAACTCTAGTAAGTGTGTATGGGAAAAAATCTTATTCACTAGCACACAATCTTGTAAGTTATAGCGTGCAAGAGATATTTTATCATGACGGAACATATGATTAATTTCTGCCATGCGATCGTGCACATTGTGGATCTGTTTGCCTTCGCCTAGCAACTCTTGTGATACAGACTCAAGTGACCAACGGCGAAAGTGATAGGTGGCCGTCTTGAGAGTATCAATACCATCCATCACCACGCGACCAGGAATGGATATAAACGCTTGTTGCGTGGTATTGGAAGTGCGGAAGTAGCTGGGTTGGTTAGCGCGCCCAAGTAGTAGCTTCATCTTATGCCACTCCGCGCGCTTGTGCAGTAAGCGAAAATCAAAGTCGATAACGTTCCAGCCAACGATGACATCAGGGTCGAATTGTTTGAACCAATCAATTAAAGCGACTAATAGATCTTTTTCATCTTTTACCCATTCGATTGGAGTATCAGGTGACGGTTGAGGCTCACCAATCATGATTACTCGGCTATCCATTGGGCTATCCAAACCGATGGAATACAAAATGCCTTTTTCTGAGCACTCGATATCTAAAGAGACCACGTTAAGTTGCGGTGAGTAATCAGATTTACGGCATTTTGCTTGCGTAATTCTGTGATAGTTATGCAAAGGAGTGCTGTTGCCAGTAAATTCCACACCGCCTTGAATAAAGCGTTCCATTAAATAGCGATCAGCTAAGCGAATATCACTTTCAAATGTATTGATATCTTGCAGTTCAAGTTCTTGCGCTAAATGTTGTGAGTCTTTGATGGTTCGGCAATAGCAAGCTGACAAATGCGTTTGGTCAAAATGCTTTAAGGCTAGAGGCTTGACCTCACAGGGTATATTGAGTTTTGCAGCAATACTGATGATTTGGTTGAGGCTTTCTTGTGCGACAAAAAATACTGTTTGTTCACCATTTATCAGTAATTGATAAGGTCCACGCTCGGTGGTCAGCCACAGTTCAACTTGCGTTGAACCTTGAATATCACGCGCTTGGCGAGTGAGTAGAAAGCCTTGCTGAATGGTCAACTATATATCCTGTGATTGGGCGGTTTATACCCGTCATACTTGAAGTTGCAGCGGTGTTGGCTGTGTTCGTGCGCCCCAATCACATAGTTCACCTATGCTCAGGGGACTTTCTTACTTGCCGCCTACCTGCATCTTCAAGTTTTTTGGGTATATAGCACCAATAAAAAAGGGCGATTGCTCGCCCTATAATAGTTTTCTGCTGTCAGAAGTAAATGATTAGAAGTGATCCATTGTCAATCGCTTCTAGAAGTAGAGGTAAGCGGTTAACTTACCACTCAGTTCTTCTTCACCCCAATGTAGGTAACTAACTTGGCTGCGCAAAGCGATATTGCGATCCAGTTGCCAATGCCAACTTGCGGTGGCTTTTGCATTTTGTTCAGCGTCACTGTCTACTAGGGCAAGATATTGACCTTGGACCGCAACGCGGTGGCTATCAGCGAGTTGGTAAACCATTCCTGCTTCGATACCGCCACCTAAGGTTGCGTCATAATCTGTCAGCTCACCACCACTGATTTCCCCAGAAAGTAGACCGTAAAAATGCAAAGACTCGGCATCTCCCCAGGCTTTTCCGTAGCCACCTTGACCAAACCAACGGCTTTCCAATTTGCCATCGTTTGGCATGCGGTCAAAACCGATGCGAGCATTCCAAGCTAGGCTATCAAACACGCGGTTGCTTGGAGCTAGTGCCATGGCATCAATAAAATAGAAACGATCTAGACGCGAACTGCCTTGCTCATCAACACTTAACTGAGTATCTAAAAAGCTGATTTTTGCACCGGGAATAAAGCCCTTATGTGAGTCCAGCAAGTCGTGGTACGCAATTCGCCCTTCAAAGGTCATCATTGCGCCTAATTGGTCGCTGTATTGATAGCTGAGACCTGTACGAGCGGATGCGTGACCTTTCTCGGGTGATATCTCAGGTACAGGTACATCGCTAAATGGTGAGTCGACCTTAATGCGGCTTCGTTGGTACAACAATTCAGTTAAACGTTTGGCCGTGGGGTCGCGCTCTAATCCCACATCATATAGCTCAAAATTAAGCCATTCGTAGGCAAATTCAAGTATTGCTGCGCGTTCTTTGGCTGAGTATTGCTCGTCGTTAGGAAAATCCCCTTGTTTGGCTTGAATCGCTGCATCAAACAGTTCCGGGTTAATTTCGTTGGCTTGATGGAGCAGGCGAGTTCCGAACGATTCACGATAGGCAGGACGTTCGAGCAATTTCGCGCTGTTTAGAACCTCAACAGTGTCGGATGGAATTGCATGCAATGGGAACTGGTCAATCAATTGTAAGTCATCTCGGGCGAGTTCCAGTAGTGCCAACAGTTGATATGAACAGTTTTCGTCTAAGAAATAATAGTCAAACTCAGCGCGTTGCATTTCCCATAGGTGGAGCAAGATTCGCTCAACTTCTTGTTCATTTAGTTTGAGTTTGTATTCCCAAATATCGCGTGACTCAATGTCGTTATATTCACGCACTTTGCGGTAGTAGGGCATAACGGTAAAACGACCTGGATAACTGCCTACCAAACCTTTTACCGCGTATAGAGCCGCGTTATCTTGTGTTTCAGGTTCTGCTGCAAAATTGATAGCAAAAGCCACCAGCTCTTTATGACGAGTTTGATCTTTGGCATCAATTCTTAGCAGTGTATGACCAAACATCGATGAGGGATTGTTCATGAAGGCAGTTGGGAAAACCAATGTCATTCCCTCAGGGTCAAGTACCTCTCGCCATGTTTCAAGTTCTGGGCAATCTAGCAGCGTTTCTTTCCCAAGCTTAGATTGAATCCATGTATAGCGAGCCGGGTACTCACATCGCTTTTGAAGCGCGATAGACCCATCGTTGTTATACAGAGCGTCAATGGTTGCTTGTAGCTCATGCTCTGGCGATTTAGCTCCTTGCGGAGACAAATAGAACTCTTCACTATCGACCGTTCCTTTAAAGCCAGAAAAGGTGTTTGGGATATAGTGACCAAGCTTAAGCCAATAAGGGTCTTGAGCAAGCTGTTCTACATTGAGGGAAGTTGCCGAGAATGCAAAGGAAGACGCACATAACCCACATCCCATGAGTAGCGCTTTAGATATAACTGAAAGTTTCATTCAAATCCGTAGAACTGTCTTTGTATTTAGATAGTTGATCGCTCTTTCTTATTAAAGAGAAACAAAAGCGCTTAACTATTTAAACAGCTATAAAAAAGTGCCCAGAAGGGCACTTCAAACTCAAGCTAAGCTTAAATTAGATTGCGTAACCAACTAGAGCATCGTTTTGAGCTACTAGGTTGTTTAGGTTAGCAAATACTTCTTGAGAAGTTACGTTCTCTGATTTGAATACTTCTGCGAAGTTTTCTTGAGCTAGAGTGTTGAAAGCTGCTTTGTCTGCTTCTTGAACGCCCCATACTTCAGATAGAGTTGCTAGCGTTTCGCCTTCACCTTTCGCGATATCACGAGCAAGGTTGTCCATGTTGCCATCGATGAATAGTGCTAGCTTCTCAGAAGAAGAGATAGTACCAGTACCGTCACAACCTAGAGTACCAAAAGTGATACCGAAAGTTTGGTTGCCTGAAGTACCGTTGGTAGTTGCACCTAGCACTTTAAATACTTTGCCTGATTTGCCATCAAAAATCATAGTACCTAGACCACAACCGATGTCTTGATCAGCCATAGCAAATTGAGACAGAGGTAGTGTTGCAGCAAGAGCTGCCACCGCTAGTAGCTTTTTCATAATATGTCCTTAATCGTTATATAGAGCTAACATTTACTTGTTAGCATTCATGCGCATGATAATAAGAAATTATCATGGGGTGAAAAATAAATGAAATTGGTTTCATTTTCAATGAATGTTACAAAATAAAAAGAGATAAACGCCGTACTGTCTACATTCAATGCAACTAGAGGGTAACTTACTGATAGTAAAAATAATTGCAGTACTAACTTCATAACTGAAAATTAGTACTTGCTAAACTTTGCGTTTGCGCACATATTTCGGAGTGATGAATTTTTCATTTTTGAGTTAAACTAGGCAACTAGTTGCTATCCACTCTGATCAGTGGGTGCAGAACCAATTTTTAATAGTGTGGAGATACAAGTGTGATTAGTGTTTTCCTTGTAGATGATCACGAGCTGGTTCGCACAGGGATACGACGTATTATTGAAGACGTCCGTGGGATGAACGTAGCAGGGGAAGCTGTAAGCGGTGAAGACGCAGTAAAATGGTGTAGAAATAACCATGCTGACGTCGTACTAATGGATATGAATATGCCAGGTATTGGGGGGCTGGAAGCCACCAAAAAAATCTTGCGATTCAATCCGGATGTAAAAATCATCGTTTTAACTGTTCATACGGAAAATCCGTTTCCAACTAAAGTGATGCAAGCCGGTGCTGGTGGTTACTTAACTAAAGGTGCTGGTCCTGACGAAATGGTTAACGCTATTCGAGTAGTGAATAGCGGTCAGCGTTATATTTCGCCTGAAATAGCTCAACAGATGGCGTTAAGCCAGTTTTCACCAGCATCGGAGAATCCTTTCGCCGAGCTGTCTGAACGTGAGCTGCAAATAATGATGATGATTACCAAAGGGCAAAAAGTGACAGATATTTCTGAACAACTTAGCCTGAGTCCAAAAACGGTTAACAGTTACCGTTACAGACTGTTCGCCAAACTTGGCATCAGTGGTGACGTTGAGTTAACCCACCTCGCTATCCGGCACGGGATGCTAGATACCGAGACATTGTAGTGACCCCTTCTTTCGACTCGGTTTCTTTTTTAAAGACAGTCACCAATCAACCCGGCGTTTATCGTATGTATAACGCCGAGTTGGTTGTTATTTATGTTGGTAAAGCCAAAGATCTTAAAAAGCGTCTCACCAGCTATTTCCGCAAGCAAGTCGACAGTGAGAAAACCCGCGCATTGGTGAGTCATATTACCAAAATCGATGTGACGGTGACCCATACCGAGACAGAAGCGCTGATCCTTGAGCATAACTACATCAAGCAGTATTTGCCTAAGTACAACGTGCTGCTGCGTGATGATAAATCCTATCCCTATATCTTTATCAGTGCTCATAAGCACCCGCGTCTTTCGATGCATCGAGGGGCGAAAAAACGCAAAGGAGAATATTTCGGACCGTATCCAGACTCTGGTGCCGTGCGAGAAACGTTGCATCTTCTTCAGAAGATATTCCCCGTTCGTCAATGTGAAGATAGTGTTTACGGTAACCGTACTCGTCCTTGTTTGATGTATCAGATTGGTCGTTGTGCCGGACCGTGTGTTAGCACCATTATTTCCGATGACGAATATCAAGAATTGGTCGAATACGTCAGGCTTTTCTTGCGTGGCAAAGATAAGCAAGTCTTGGAAACCTTAGTCGGTAAGATGGAAGAGGCAAGCCGCGAGCTAAAATTTGAATCGGCGGCTAAGTTTCGTGACCAAATTCAAGCGATCCGCAGAGTTCAAGAGCAGCAGTTTGTTTCCGAAGACTCAATGGATGATCTTGATGTGTTAGGTTTTGCGCAAGAAAATGGCATCGCCTGCATTCATATCTTAATGATCCGCCAAGGTAAGGTATTAGGTAGCCGCAGTCATTTCCCTAAAATCCCTAGCGACACCACTAAGCAAGAAGTTTTTTACAGCTTCTTAAGCCAGTATTACTTGAATCATAATGAGGCAAGGACGGTACCTACGCGCATTATTTTGAATGAAGGTCTATTGAATGATGCATCGCCATTGCAAGAGGCTTTGTCTTCAATCGCCGGCAGAAAAGTCCAGTTTCATGTTAACCCTACTGGTACGCGTGCCCGTTATCTCAAGCTATCCAATACCAATGCTCTGACTGCGATAACCACCAAAATCAATCACAAGATGACCATATCCCAACGTTTTTCAGAGCTGAGAGAATTATTAGATTTAGAATCGATTCAACGGATGGAATGCTTTGATATCTCGCACACGATGGGAGAAAGTACTATCGCATCTTGTGTTGTATTCAATCTTGAGGGGCCCGTGAAGCAAGAATACCGCCGATATAATATCAAGGGTATTACTGGTGGGGATGATTACGCAGCGATGGGGCAGGCGTTAGAGCGTCGATATGCCAAGCAATTAGATATTGAGAAAATTCCCGATATTGTTTTTATTGATGGTGGTAAAGGTCAGCTCAATCGGGCACATGAAGTGATTGGTCAATATTGGACTGATTGGCCCAAGCGTCCACGATTGATTGGTATTGCAAAAGGCGTGACGAGGAAGCCAGGTTTAGAAACGCTGATCACAACAGATGGTGATGAGTTTCACCTCCCCAGTGATGCTCCAGCATTGCATTTGATGCAGCATATTAGAGACGAGAGCCATAATCACGCGATTGCCGGACATCGCGCGAAGCGAGGAAAAACACGGCGTACCAGTGCGTTAGAAGGCATAGAAGGTGTCGGACCTAAACGACGACAAGCACTTCTAAAGTATATGGGGGGTTTGCAAGAGTTAAAACGAGCAACTGTTGAAGAAATCACCAAAGTGCCGGGCATTAGTCATTCTTTAGCAGAAAATATTTATCAAGCATTGAAACAATAGTAAAAATCGAGCACCATAAGAGCCTGTTTTTAGGCAGCAAACAGCGCGCACCATAAGAGCTAATAAATATGCGTTTCAACATCCCTAACATTCTCTCTTTACTACGACTTTTTCTTATTCCAGTTTTTGTCGTAGCGTTTTACTTACCTTATAGTTGGGCACCATTTGCTGCAGCTATGATTTTTTGGGTGGCAGGTTTTACTGATTGGCTAGATGGTATGCTGGCTCGAAAACTAGGGCAAACCTCGCGATTTGGAGCGTTTATTGACCCAGTAGCAGATAAAGTGCTTGTTGCAACGGCTCTGATTTTGATTACTGATCATTATCATAGTATATGGATTACCATTCCAGCGGTAACCATGATAGGTCGCGAAATTATTATTTCTGCGTTGCGTGAGTGGATGGCAGAAATAGGTAAGCGCGCAAATGTGGCAGTATCATGGGTAGGAAAATTTAAAACATTAGCTCAGATGTTTGCATTGTGGGTGCTAATTTGGCGTTATGATGATTGGATGGTTTGGGTAGGCTACGCCGCTATCTATATCGCTACATTTTTAACGTATTGGTCAATGGCACAATATTTAATGGCTGCGAAAGATGATCTGCTTAGTGAAGAGCATCAATAACAAAAAATTGATAAAACGGGCGCATGCCCGTTTTTATTATCTGAATCTAGAATGTGTTTAAAAGTCATCAAATTAAGCTATTGAAATGAAGAAAAGTAAGTAAATAGAGCACTATTGATGGTAATTTGGCCAAACGATTTAAAATTCAAAAATTAGTGTTGACTCATAAGAGTGAATCCGTAAAATGCATCCCGTACCCAAGAGCAACTCAGTGAGATGCTTGGAAGGAACAAAACGGCGCCTTGGCAGAGTGGCTATGCAGCGGATTGCAAATCCGTGGACCTCGGTTCGACTCCGGGAGGCGCCTCCATCTCTCTTCTTAGAGAGAATGCGACACTAGCTCAGTTGGTAGAGCGCAACCTTGCCAAGGTTGAGGTCATCGGTTCGAACCCGATGTGTCGCTCCAAATTTTACCGGAATTGACTTTGAAGTTGATTGCGAAGATGGTGTCTCCATTACAAATTTAGATTTGTGTGCCCTGGTGGTGGAATTGGTAGACACAAGGGATTTAAAATCCCTCGGCGTTCGCGCTGTGCCGGTTCAAGTCCGGCCCGGGGCACCATCTAACCTAATCAGTACAACATGGACGATATGTGTAATGTTGTCAGGTTGAATCAATAAGATTCAGCACAAATTTAATGCCTCGACAATCGTCGGGGCATTTTTGTATCTAGTGATTCCTTTCCCACGAATAAAAACTCACTCTCACGTTAGCGTTATCGCTTGTTTGAATTACGATAATTGGTTGTCATACATATAGTATAAATTTGAAACGTGTGAAACAGTAAGCATAGAACTTGACTTGCTACACAGGGTCGATGAGTAGGCGTACACAATCCCCTAAAACGTTGTTAATCGGAGCGCATTTAACCTAACATATTGTTGTTAAATAACATATTGGGCACAGTGGATACGTATGGTTGACTTGCTACACTTAGTGGCGACGCAATTTGGGTTCCTATAACATGCAGGTGGAGACATTAGTCATATGCATTATTCCCTTAAGTCAGAGTGTTGTGACTGTTGCTTCACTGCGTATCAAGAATTTTGCTCACATGGAATATGCTCGGTTCTAGAAGAGCATGAAACTACGTCGCCGCAGGGTATGCTTAAATGATCGCATTGGCAAAAAGGTTAACAGTTAGTCAAACTCTGTTTCTATCTCATCTTTTGCTCGCGCTGTTAATAATTTCTGGTATGAGTGTTGCCAGGTATCAGAGTGAGTGGCACCGGCAGGTTAACTTCTCTGCTGTGCTCGCCAAGCAGTCTCTTCAATCGCAAATACACATGTTTTCTACCGCTGTTTCTAGAGAGAACTATGCTTCGATGACTTTGTCCTCAACGGTAGATACGTTGTCGGCTATCGAAAATGCATTATTTGTAGAAGTGAGCGGAACATCAGACTATTCAGATAAGTCGATTACTGTCCGCTATATTCCGTCAGCGAGAGCTGTGTGGCGAACTGACGTGGTCCTCGGTGAAATGACTGCATCGATTGAACATATAAATAAGCTAGAAGAGCGCCTTAAAAGAGTTGAGTATCACAATACGCTTGAGTCGCGTAAGCTCAACTATTTGCTCGAAAAAGCGCGCTCTGAACATCGATTACTTGAAGATAGTGACGCAATGGTCGCGTCTTCTTCTGTGGATTGGAAAAAACCGTCAAGCGTAAAAGAAGACTATTTTCTTGATGATAAAAATTATGTATTGCACGTTGTTTTACCTCTACGCAATAAAAATGGTGGCTCAATATGGGCGGTGTTTGATGCTCAAGAGTTAAAAGATGTGAGGAGTACTTTGACTGACTCTATCGCACTCGAGGCGTTAATCGCGTTGTTGGTTGCATTATCTATTGTTTTTTGGGTCGCTCATTGGATCGTTCATCCACTAAAAAAATTAGCGAAAAGTATGGGCGGCTCTGTGAGTTATCGCAATCTTGGCGCGCTTCCGGAATTAGATCGTCATGACGAAATTGGTCAGTTAGCTCAAGCTTATCGAGGTTTGCTATTAAAAATTGATCAGCAGTTAGATTCACTGCGAGCTAAATCAGATGCTGACTCTTTGACCGGGCTCGGTTCTCGATATAAATACGCTCGAACGGCGACCTCTTATATTCAGCGCAATGTAAGCGAGGGTAAAGTCGTTGGCTTGATGATATGTGACATCGATAATTTTAAAGCCTACAACGATATTTATGGGCACATGCAAGGTGATAACGCGTTAGTCAATGTCGCGACTCAGCTTCAAGCTCCACTCACCAATGTGGATATGGCATTTCGCTACGGTGGGGAAGAGTTCGTCATTCTGTGCAGTCGACACAATAGAAATGAACTTGAAAGAGTGAGTGAGTTGTTAAGACGCTCAGTGGAAAACAGTAACTTGTTTCACAGCGGCAATCCTATCTTCAAAAAAATCACCGTTTCTATCGGTGCTTCCTTCGCTCATATTGATAGCCTAAATTCTGACGATATCGATTTCCAACACTTGGTTGAGTCTCTATTTACTACCGCAGATAATGCGCTATATGAAAGTAAAAGAGCAGGGCGTAATCGTTCTGCTTGGGCAAATGTTTTTAGTACCAAAGTAACAGTGATTTACTCTAAGCTAAGAGCTAAGCGATAGATATTACCAGCGTCTGTGGAAAAAATAATGTCACCAGCAGGCGTAACAACAAGCGAGCGAACTCTCTCTCCTAAGTCTTGTAAAATTCTCTGCTCATCAATGGCGTTGTTGCCTGATAAAGTGATGACGTTTATATGCGCTAGTTTAAGTGAACCTATAATGAGTTTATTTTTTAAATTGGGATAGCGCTCGCCGCGGTACAGGATCATGCTACTTGGTGCGATAGATGGCACGTAAACTTTTTTCGGTGAGGCAATGCCTTCCATTTCTTCGCTTTGTCCAACTTGGACTGGTCCCCAATATTCTTTGCCGTGAGAAGTTATAGGCCAACCGTAATTCTTCCCTTTCAAAATAAGATTTATCTCATCACCACCTCTTGGACCATGTTCTATAGACCACAGTTGATTGGTTTTACCATCGTGGAATAAACCTTGTGGATTTCGATGTCCATAGCTCCATATAGCACTCGCTATTTCCCCATGCTCAAAGAATGGATTTGATTTCGGAATGCTACCGTCTGGATTTAGTCGCATGATACTTCCAGCGTGGGTTTGTAAATTTTGACCATTTGACCGCATACCACGATCACCAACGGAGAAGTAAATATACTCTTTGTCGAAGGTAATGCGACTACCAAAATGTTGCCCTAAGGTTGATCCTGATTGCGTGACGAATATGTCGGTTAAATTGATTAATTTGTTTTCTTCTAGTACCGCTTTAGCAAGTAAGGTTTCAATGCCTGTGCTAGTGTCGCGGCTATAAGTGAAATAATAAGTATTGGCTTCAAATGGGGAGCGGGCCACATCAAGTAATCCACCTTGACCTTTGGCGATAACATGAGGGAAATGTATAAGTTTTTTGTATTGACCTGATAGATGGTTAAGTATCCCAACTCGTCCATTGCGCTCAGTGACTAATAAGTGTTGTTCATCCACTACTGCCATACCCCAAGGAACGTCAAGCTTAGAAGTAATCATATGAGCCTGCCACGCCTTTGCATCAACAGCGCTAGCAACTAAAAGTAACAGCAGTATGTTAACTATCTTCATATAAACGCCATCCATAGCAAGGTGTGATGTTGTTATCTTAGCAAATTGGACGTAAAGCAAATACTAATCAATAGCATTAAAGTAATTTGTGAAACAACTTGAACTAAGTGCATATGTTGATTAATATGACGAAGCGTCAGAAATGACGAGTCGTCATAAAATGAGTTCGGTAGAGAGATCGAACCGTGTTATAATACGAAGGTCAGGGAGTACGGATATACGGGCAAAGAAAATCATGTTTGGTTTCAGCTGTAAAAATAAAGAGCAAAAAAATGTCACAGGTTGTTCGTTTGGGTTGAGTAAAAAACAACAATCCATCGCCGATCGCGAAGTAGAACTTGTGTTACTTGCTAAGTCTTTGGTTCAAGAACAAGGCTTTAGTAATTTAACCATGGATAAATTAACGGCATTAAGTCCTTATTCAAAGGGGACGATCTACAATCATTTTTGCAGCAAAGAAGATGTGATTATAGCGTTGTGTATTCACTCACTCAAATCAGAGGCTGTACTATTCTCAAGGACTAACCAGTTCAGTGGTAGTACGCGTGAGCAGGTCGTTGCCATGCATGTTAGTTACCGCATATATGCTCGAATGGAGCCGGTGTTATCAACATGTGCGATAATGGCAAAAAGCCCTTGGGTTCTAGAAAAAGCCTCGCCTGCACGAGTGAAAGAGATGAATGAGTTGGAAGAACAAGTCGTAGCGTATGCTGACGGATTAGTTCTGCAGGCTGTAGAGGCTGGTGATCTTAGATTTTCGTCAGGCATAGGCTCAGACTCAATTGTATTTGCTAACTGGGCCATTGCTTTTGGTTCCAATGCGTTAGCTCAAAATGCTTCTCGCAGCCATTGTATTAAGCGGTTACAAGATCCTTTCACCGTACTAAATAACGCTAATATGTTACTTGATGGTCTCAACTGGAAGCCTCTTTCAACTCAGTGGGATTATCGGAAAACGTGGCAGCGAGTTGAGCGAGAACTATTTAGAGAAGAAATTGAGTTCCTTGACTCTATAGGTCGTTAGAGCATCAAAGCCCTTAGGGGCTTTTAAAATGACCGTTTATGACGAATCGTCACTTTTGATGTGGTTGAAGTTTTTAATTTGACCAACACAGTCAGTTCACTAATTAGCCATGTTTTTTGGCTTTTTATTTGAACTATTTTGACGAAACGTCACAAATGGAGAGTGTGATGAACACGACTAACCCCAATTCTAAAGCTTGGTTTACATGGCCAACGCGCTTTACTTGGTGGGTAATAACCCTAACGATGTTACTGGTTGTTGCTGCCACAATAGGTGGGAAAAACCTGTACTTTGAAGGCGACTATGAAGTCTTCTTTGATGGTGAAAATAAACAGCTACAAGCATTTGATGAAATACAAGCGACTTTCTCTAAGTCAGATAACATTTCGATAGTGGTTGCACCAAGTGATCGAAATATTTTTTCTAAGCAAACTCTGACGCTTATCCAGCAGTTCACTGAAGATGCTTGGCAAATCCCATACTCTAGCCGTGTCGATTCATTATCAAACTTTCAGCATACTGAAGCGGTTGAAGACGATTTATTGGTAGAAGATCTATTATTCGAGGAATATTCTCACACCTCTGAAAGGATCGAACGAGTAAAACAAATCGCCTTTGATGAGCCTGCATTGGTTGGCTCAATGATTTCTCATGCAGGTGATGTATCTGTAATTAATGTCACCATCCAAATGCCGGAAGTCGACAAAACCGCCGAATCGGTTGAGGTCATTGAGTTTGTCGACCAGCTTATCGAGAAGTATCAGACCCTTTATCCAGATGTCGACTTCTACAAAGCTGGTGTGGTTGCCCTAAATGATGCATTTATGGTCGCCGCTCAAGATGATAGCGCAACGCTAGTTCCGGCAATGTTCCTAGTGATCCTGTTCTTTCTTACCTTAATGCTTCGCTCGATTCTTAGTGTGCTTGCCACTCTTGTTGTGATTATCGGCTCGGTGGCGGCAACAATGGGGTTGACGGGATGGGCTGGGATGTTCATTACCACCGCAACCGTCAATATCCCTACATTGGTGATGACGTTAGCAGTCGCTGACTGTGTGCATGTCATTGCCACCATGCGCCAACGGATGAAATCAGGCGATGACAAGGTACATGCCATCAATCACAGCATTGCAATCAATGCGTTACCGATATTCATCACTTCTATCACGACGGCAATTGGCTTTCTAATGATGAACATGTCGGATTCACCGGTTTTGCGTGATTTCGGCAATGTCGCGGCGCTGGGGGTAATGTTGGCTTGTGTACTTTCAATGACCTTGCTACCGGCATTATTGAAAGTGTTACCGATAAAAGTTCAAAGCGAACCAGATTCAAACAAACAAAATCCAAGTTTCATGGATAAGTTGGCAAATACCGTCGTGGCGTATCGAACTGTGTTGTTGCCCGTATCGATGGCTGTTATCGCCTTAGCGGCGGCGGCGATCCCATTAAACAAAGTGAATGATGACTCGGTAAAATACTTTGATCAAAGCAGTGAGTTTCGTCAAGCGGCTGATTTTATGGAACAACGTATCAGCGGTATGACCAATATCAGTATTGCGATTAAAACGGGTGACTCACAAGGTGTGGCTGCGCCAGAGTTAATCACAGCCTTGGGTGATTTTACTCAGTGGCTTCGTGCTCAACCAGAAACTGATCATGTCGCTTCGCTGTCTGATACCTACAAGCGATTAAACAAAAACATGCATAGCGATCAGGATAGCTATTATCGTCTGCCGGATCAGCGTGAATTGGCGGCACAGTATCTTCTGTTATATGAAATGTCATTGCCGTTTGGTTTAGATCTAAATAATCAAATTAATATCGACAAGTCTTCAGTGAAGGTGGTGGTTACGACTAAGAATCTTGGCAGCGTTGAATTAGTCGATCTTGAACAGCGTATCTACCAGTGGTTCGCCAGCAATGCACCGCAGTATCAAGTAGTCGCGTCTAGCCCAAATTTGATGTTTGCTCATATTGGCGAAACGAACATGGCAAGTATGTTAACTACGCTACCTATCACCTTATTAATGATATCAGCATTAATGGTTTTTTCTTTGAAATCATTTCGACTGGGCCTAATTAGTCTAATGCCAAATGTCGCTCCCGCCATTATTGGTTTTGGTCTTTGGGCGTTAATTTCTGGCGAAATTAACCTTGGTCTATCCGTAGTGGTGACATTGACTCTAGGCATTGTTGTTGATGATGCTGTTCATTTTCTCTCCAAATATCAACGTGCGAGAAAAATGGGACAAAACGCAGAGCAAGCGGTTCGATATGCCTTCCACACAGTTGGTCGCGCTTTATGGATTACGACAGTAGTACTGGTTGCGGGTTTCTCTGTCTTGGCGATGTCGAGCTTTAGGCTAAATTCCGATATGGGCCTACTGAGTGCGATTGTCGTCTTCATCGCTTTGGTGGTGGATTTCATTTTCCTACCAGCATTGTTGATGAAGTTTGATAAAGCTGAATATCCAGCAATAGAGGATCAGCCTCGATCTGACAACACGCCACTTTCACCTGTAAACAGCTAAGCAGAATTTAGAAGGAATTAGACAATGAAAATGATGGCTAAAAAATGGGTCAAAACTCTCGCGCTGGCTTCGATAGCTGCGGTTAGTTTAAGTAATATGGTATATGCAAATGTTGAGCGAGGTCTTGAGATTGCCAAAGAGCGTAAAGCTCGAGACGAAGGATGGGGTGACTCTATCGCAACGATGGAAATGATACTCACCGACTCGCAAGGAGCCAGCAGTACGCGTTTGATGCGTTTGAAAAATTTTGAAATGCATGGTGATGGTGACAAAGGTTTGACCATTTTTGACCAGCCTAGGGATGTAAAAGGTACCGCATTTTTGAATCATTCGCATATTTCAGAAGCTGATGATCAATGGTTATATCTTCCAGCGTTAAAGCGCGTAAAGCGCATCTCATCGCGCAATAAGTCGGGTCCCTTTATGGGCAGTGAATTTTCATACGAAGATCTCAGTTCGTTTGAACTAGAAAAATACAGCTTCAGCTTTGTTAAAGATGAGCGATTAGGCGACGTATCAACCTTTGTTTTAGAGCAGATCCCCACAGATAAGCATTCTGGTTATACCAAGCAAATTACTTGGCTTGATAGCGAGCATTATCGACCGCTTAAAGTCGAATTTTATGATCGACGTGGTGCGATATTGAAAACCCTTACCTTTAGTGACTACCAGCAGTATCTAAGTAAGTACTGGCGAGCGCATAAGATGGTGATGGTTAATCACCTGTCTGGAAAGAGTACCGAACTGAAAACTAGCGCTTTGGAGTTTCAAACAGGGCTAACGGAGAAAGACTTCCAAAAGAATGTTCTTAAACGTGTTAGGTAGGGGGGAGCATGAGGCAAAGTGGTATCTCTATACACAATAAAATAGCCAGTGGTTTTTTATTCGCTGCACTCGTTTCTACTGCGAACGCTGTTGAGTTTGCTGGGCAAATTAACCTTGAACACCGTCAGTTTATTAGCGACGGTTTACAAGGGCAAAGCAATGAACAAACTTCATTGGTGGCACAGCCAGAGCTGTATTGGGAACTATTTGGTGGTGAAGCCAGTTTTACCTTTACCCCATTTTACCGTTACGACAGCTTAGATAGCGAACGTAGCCACGGTGATATTCGTGAAGCCTTGTATCTGACCTATTGGGATGACTATGAACTGCGAATCGGTATCAGCAAAGTGTTTTGGGGAGTGACAGAGTCCGCTCACTTGGTTGATGTCGTTAACCAAACAGATCAAATTGAATCGGTTGATGGTGAAGATAAGCTTGGCCAGCCCATGGTGCATTTCTCTGCAATAAAAGAGTGGGGCACTGTTGACGTGCTGTTGTTACCATATTTCCGAGAGCGCACGTTTGCCGGTGAAGATGGACGCTTACGTCCACTTATCCCTGTTTCAGGTCCAGCTATCTACGAGTCCACGCGCGAGCAGCAACATATTGATTATGCGTTGAGGTATAGCGTAATGCTGGATGATTGGGACCTTGGCTTGAGTTATTTCCAAGGAACGAATCGAGATCCATTCTATCAAGTTGTTGAACAAGGTACGGGGCAAGTTCTCGCTCCATATTATGCTCAGTCAAAGCAAGTGGGGCTTGATATTCAGGGAATTATCGGTGATTGGCTATGGAAGTTTGAAGGTGTCTATCGCGACAGTTTTGACCATCATACTGGCTTAGTTGGTGGCTTTGAATATACATGGGTCGGTGTATTCGGATCAATCTGGGATATAGGATTGATCTCTGAGTATCTATACGACAGTCGCGGTAATAATGCACAAACCATAGCGCAAAATGATCTGTTTGCTGGCAGCCGCTTTGTACTTAATGACGAAGCAGGAACCGAGTTTCTATTCGGAGTCACTCAAGATTTAGATCATAGCGACGTTTTCAACGCTAAATTGGAGGCAACAAGTCGACTAAATAATCACCTCAAATGGCGCTTAGATGCTTGGCTATTTGAAAATAATACTCCAACAGATTTACTCTATTTTGGGCGAAAAGATGATTTTGTTGAATTATCGTTAGAATATTACTTTTAGATATGCCTATATTTGATATAAATTAGTTTGAGTATAAAAATAAACTAAGGGAGCAGATCGAGCTCCCTTTTTTTATAATAAAGTATGAGTTATTACACTAATTTGGATAGAATGTTAAAACTTAATGAGAAATTGATGGCATAAAAAGTGTCCAAATATTAGAGGTTTGCCAATGAATTCATTCCAATGGGGCAGTTGCTTTGAAACGGGCATCGATGAAGTGGATGAGCAGCATCAATTTCTTGTTGATATCATTAATCGTTATGGTGTTCTGGTCGCCGAAAACAATATTTCCACCCAAGACCTTCAACTCATCCTTTTCGAACTTTCCCAATATTCAGAGTTCCATTTTTGTGAAGAAGAAGCGTTAATGCGCAAAACTGGCATTCATCCGCTTCATCTAGAAAAACACATCAAAGTTCATCGCGCATTTATGACTGAGATCATCAGCATGCAAGCATTTGTCTCAGAAGAGGATAAACAAGGTTCGGAATTGCTACTTAACTTCCTTATTCATTGGTTAGCATATCATATTCTAGGCATTGATAAGAACATGTCGCGCCAGTTGGCAAAAATTAAGGCTGGCGTTGATCCACAAATTGCTTACGAAGAAGAAGAAAAATCGCAAGATAGCAGTACGGAGCCATTGCTCGCCGCTCTAAAAGGTTTGTTTGAACAAGTGTCGGAACGAAATAAAGCGTTGCTCGATCTTAATCAACGCTTGGAAGATATGGTTGACGAGCGAACCCAACAATTGGTGATGGCCAATAAACAACTTGAAGAGTTGTCATTAACGGATTCATTGACTCAGTTACCTAATCGTCGCTTTGCGATGCGCCAACTTAATCAATTGTGGGAAATTTCGGTGGTTAAAAATGAACCGCTGGTGGCGATAATGATCGACGTGGACAACTTTAAAGAGGTTAATGATACTGCGGGGCATGATGCGGGTGATTTGGTTTTGCAGGAAATAGCCACGATGCTTAGGCATCATTTCCGTAATGATGATGTGGTTTGTCGTCTCGGTGGTGATGAGTTCTTTATTATTTGCCCCAATACCGACCAAGTTGGTGGGATGTACGTGGCTCGTCAGGCGCAAGAGTCTATCTCTGAACTGCAATTGGATTTAGGACAAGCATTTTGGTATGGCAGTATCAGCGTGGGAGTTGCCCAGCGTGATGATGAAATGAGAAATTATCACAGTTTAATTAAAGCAGCCGATAATGCCGTTTACCGTTCAAAATCAGAAGGGAGAGATCGTGTGTCTGCTTGGTTAAGTACTGAATAGGCATCAGATGAAAAGATTCAGACTGATCTTATCATCCATACATCACAGCCGTTATGTTCAGTACCGACCATCGGTTCTTCTAGGTGCGAAAAGCCCAGTTTTTCGTATAAAGCAATCGCAGATGTCATTGAACTTAGCGTATCAAGATAGCATTGATTAAATCCTTGTTGCTGGGCAAACTTTAGGCAATGCTCACTCAGTTGTCTACCTAGCCCTAATCCCCGTCCATGTGGTAACAAAAACAGCTTTTTAAGCTCGCATATTTGAGCTGAACCATTAAAAGGTGCAAGCCCACACCCACCAACAATGTTGCCATCTAAGCTGGCAAGCAAATACAAACTTTTGTTTTCTAAGCTGTAAAACTCACTCATCGCGGTCACTTCAGGATCTGAAGGACCAAAGCCCTCACCGATCGCACCAAACTCTTTACCTACCGCTTTGATTATTTGGCAAATTTCGTGATTGTACTCTTTAGTGATTGGAGAAATAACTAACGACATTTGCTGTTCCTTTTTGTTTGTATTGTGTTGTTGATATGGGTGTGAAACTACTAACAATCAACATTAGAGCTGAATTTTCACGCAAAGGCGGTGAGATTCGTGATTTCAGATTGGATTTAGACTTGGCATTCGTTACTATGTATAGCTATTTAAAGCCCCAAGATCCCTGTCGGGACGCTTATGGACACTACCACTTATGCCACTGTATCTGAGTTTATCTCGAGCTAGGGCATAGGTAGATGAGGAAACGATGCAACATCTAGAAGAGATCATTGCTAATGCGAGCACAGCAATCGAAGCTGCGCAATCGCTAGTCGCACTTGATGAAGTGCGTGTTCAGTACCTAGGTAAGAAAGGTGAGCTAACTGTTCAACTTCAAACCTTAGGTAAATTGCCACCAGAAGAGCGCCGTGAAGCTGGTCAAGAGATCAACAAAGCGAAAGGCGCAGTACAGCAAGCAATCGCGGCTCGTAAAGATGCACTGCAAAGTGCCGAGTTAGAAGCGAAATTAGCAGCTGAAACAATCGACGTAACTCTACCAGGTCGTCGTATTGAGAATGGTGGTCTACATCCTGTTACTCGTACTGTTGAGCGTATTGAACAGTTCTTTGGTGAGCTGGGCTTCAATACTGAAGCAGGTCCTGAGATCGAAGATGCATTCCACAACTTCGATGCTCTGAACATCGCAGCCGATCACCCAGCGCGTACTGATCACGACACTTTCTTCTTTAACCCAGACTTGATGCTTCGTACTCATACCTCTGGCGTACAGATCCGTAAAATGGAAAATGGTAAACCACCATTCCGTTTCATTGCGCCGGGACGCGTATATCGTAATGACTACGATCAAACGCATACGCCAATGTTCCACCAAGTGGAAGGTCTTCTGGTTGATGAAAACGTAAACTTCGCACAGCTAAAAGGCATTTTGCATGACTTCCTATGCAACTTCTTCGAAGAAGAAGTAGAAGTGCGTTTCCGTCCATCTTACTTCCCGTTCACTGAGCCTTCAGCAGAAGTAGACGTGAAAGGTAAAAACGGTAAGTGGTTGGAAGTTCTAGGCTGCGGTATGGTTCACCCGAACGTACTTGGTAGCGTAGGTATTGATTCTGAGAAATACTCTGGTTTTGCATTCGGTATGGGTATCGAGCGTCTAACGATGCTTCGCTACGGTGTAAACGATCTGCGTTCGTTCTTTGAAAACGACCTTCGTTTCCTAAAACAGTTTAAGTAATCCAGGGGATCTATCACAATGAAATTCAGCGAATCATGGCTTCGTGAGTGGGTGAATCCTGCGATTACCACTGACGAACTAACACATCAAATCACCATGGCTGGCCTAGAGGTTGACGACGTTCTTCCTGTAGCTGGCACTTTCAACGGCGTAAAAGTTGGTCACGTTGTAGAATGTGGTCAACATCCAGATGCGGACAAACTGCGCATTACAAAAGTCGACGTGGGTGAAGAAGAGCTTCTAGACATCGTATGTGGCGCAGCCAACTGCCGCCAAGGTCTAAAAGTAGCGGTAGCGACAGTAGGTGCTGTTCTACCGGGTGATTTCAAAATCAAAAAAGCAAAACTTCGTGGTCAACCGTCTCACGGCATGCTTTGTTCATTTACTGAACTCGGTATTGATGTTGAGTCTGATGGCATAATGGAACTAGCAGAAGACGCAGTTATTGGTACAGATTTCCGTGAATTTTTAGCATTAGATGACGTAACGGTAGATGTTGATCTAACAGCAAACCGCGCTGACTGTTTCAGCATTCGTGGTCTAGCTCGTGAAGTTGGCGTGTTAAACCGTGCCGACGTAACTGAGCCTACTGTAGAAACAGTAGCTGAAACCATTACCGATACAGTTTCTATCGAAGTTAAAGCGCCAGTAGCTTGTCCTCGTTACCTTGGTCGTGTGATCAAAAATGTTAACGTACAAGCTCCAACACCACTTTGGATTCAAGAGAAACTACGCCGTTGCGGCATGCGTTCAATTGACCCTGTAGTAGACGTGACAAACTACGTGATGTTAGAGCAAGGTCAACCAATGCACGCGTTCGATCTAGCGACCATCGATGGTGGTATCGTGGTACGTATGGCTGAGCAAGGCGAGAAGCTAACTCTACTAGACGGCAACGAAGCAGAGCTAAACGCAGACACTTTAGTTATCGCTGACCATAGCAAAACACTTGCTATCGCAGGTATCTTTGGTGGTGAAGGTTCAGGCGTATCGACTGAAACTAAAGATGTTCTACTTGAATGTGCATTCTTTGCTCCAGACCATATCCGTGGTCGTGCTCGTAGCTACGGTCTACACACTGATTCTTCAATGCGCTTCGAGCGTGGTGTTGATTACGCATTACAATTTAACGCAGTAGAGCGTGCTACTCAGCTACTTGTTGAAATTTGTGGTGGTGAAGTTGCTCCTATCGTTGCGGTTGAATCTGAAGCTGATCTACCACAAGCTAAGAAAGTGTTATTGCGTCGTACAAAATTAGACAACCTACTTGGTCACCATATTGTTGATGCGGACGTTGTTGAAATTCTAGAACGCTTAGGTATGGCTGTTGAAGCGAATGCAGAAGGTTGGATTGCAACCGCACCAACGTGGCGTTTCGATATCGCAATCGAACCAGATTTGATTGAAGAAGTTGGTCGTATCTACGGCTACAATAACATCCCTAATCAACATCCAGTGGCAGCGCTTAAAATGAACAACCACGTTGAAGCGGATCAACCGCTAAAACGTGTACGTGATTTACTTGTTGATCGCGGTTTCCACGAAGCGATTACTTACAGCTTTGTAGAGCCTGAGCAACAAAAGCTGACTGTGCCAGATGTTGCACCACTTGTCCTGCCAAATCCAATTTCGGCAGACATGTCAGCAATGCGTCTTGGTCTTATTCAAGGTCTATTGAATACAGTGGTTCACAACCAAAAACGTCAGCAGCCTCGCGTTCGTTTATTCGAGTATGGTCTGCGTTTTGTCCCGTGTGAAACGGCTGAAAACGGTATGCTTCAAGAACCAATGCTGGCTGGTGTGATTGCTGGTACACGCAGCGAAGAGCACTGGGACATTGCAACGAACACTGTTGATTTCTTTGATCTTAAAGCGGATCTAGAAGCGGTTCTTGAGCTAACTTCAAACGAACAAGCTTACTCATTTACAGCAGTGACACACCCAGCGCTTCACCCTGGTCAATCAGCGGCAATCATTGTTGATGGCAACCCGGTTGGTGTCATCGGTACAGTACATCCAGAGCTTGAGCGTAAGTTTGGCTTGAATGGTCGTACAATCGTATTCGAAATTGAATGGTCCGCGATCAACACTCGCGTAATTCCAGAAGCAGCTGCACTATCGAAGTTCCCTGCAAACCGTCGTGATATCGCAGTAGTGGTCGACGAAACAGTAGCTTCAGGTGATATCGTAGAGGCTTGCCTAGAGCAAGGCGGCGAGTTCCTAAAAGACGCGAAACTGTTTGACGTTTATGTCGGCAAAGGTGTTGAAGAAGGCAAGAAGAGCTTAGCTATTGCGCTAACGTTACAATCATTAGAGCGTACACTTGAAGATGCGGATATTGCTGGTGCAGTAGAAGCTATCGTTGCTCATGTATCAGAGAAATTTGACGCTTCACTTCGCGACTAATTCTCACATTGATTGAAACTAAAAACCTGCCGAATAGGCAGGTTTTTTTGTTTAGAGGCTAAATCTTAAAGCGCTTAGCTAGTTCTTCAAGTTGAGTGGAAAGTGCGTTAAGCGTTTCGCTGCTGTCAGATAGATGGTCCGCGGATTGAGCTGTTTCATCGGTTAGGCTACTAATTTCATTAATATTCACGTTGATGTCGTTCACAACGATTGATTGCTGTTCTGTTGCCGTTGCAACGAGCGTGTTTTGATCGTTGATCATATCAATAAATGTATTTATTTGTTGCAGTGACTTGCTCACCACTTCAGATTGCTCAACTACGACTAAACTCTGGTCATGCCCTCGAGACATTGAATCAACCGCATTGCTTGATTCTTGCTGTAGGCGGTTAATCACCCCTTGAATTTCTTCTGTGGATTCAGCAGAGCGGCTAGCTAGGTTTCGAACTTCGTCGGCAACCACCGCAAATCCACGCCCTTGCTCACCTGCGCGTGCAGCCTCAATCGCTGCATTTAGAGCGAGTAAGTTAGTTTGTTCAGAGATACTACGAATGGTTTCCAAGATTGAACTGATATCTTCAACTTGAATGGCTAGGGTACTGACGACGTTCTTCGCGCCATCAATTTCTTGAGATAAAAACTCAATTGCACCGGTTGTTTCTTCGAGGTTTTTCATGCCTGAGTTTGCTTCTAGTGTTGCATCCTTCGCAACATTTGCGGCACTCGCTGCGTTAGAAGAAATCTCACCAACGGTGGCACCAAGCTCGGTTATAGCTGTCGCAACTTGTGTTGTTCGATCACGTTGAGCAACACAAATTTGCTGTGTTTGCTGAGCCTGATGTGATAATTTCTCTGCGGCTTCAGACATTTGGTGGCTGCTTGAGATTATTTCAGTTATCGACTCATGAACACGGCTCATTAGTGTATTGAAGCTTCTACCAATATCGCTTAGTTCATCGTTGGAGGAAACGTCGAGACGTAAGTCTAGGGCAAGGTTTTGCGCTGCCTGATTCATATTCTGCTTTAACGAATCGACTTTCTTTCTCAAGCCACTAACGACTAAGAAAGCAATAGCAAATGAAATGATTAGACCGACAATAATAACGGTCAATAAAACATATTTTCCTGCAAGGTAGGCTTCCTCACTTTCCGCGTGTTGGGTTTTCGCTTGAAGCAACAAGTTGTTTAGAATTTCGTCGGCTTGCTTACGCAGAGAGCCATAACTCTTTGCGTATTTTTGTTGATAGATTTGGCTAGCCGTTGCCATGTCTCCGCGCTCGAAAGCTTCAAGCATTGGATTCAGTTCTTGCGAAACCATCAGCTCCATTGCCTTTTTTAGCACTTTGGCTTCTTGCTGCACTTGCGGATTTACTTGCGCCTCGACGGCCTGATCGAGAGAAGCTATCAACTGTGGAATATCCTCTTCTCGGGTCTCTTTGACGCGAGTCATTACCCCTTTCTTATCTTTTAAATAATCAGTTTGTTGCAAAAGCATCATATCGATGCCCACTCGCATGCGAGGAATTCGTGATGCAACTTCCGCCATGGCACGCATTGGATCGGCAGTATTTTGGTAGATGGCGTCTGTTTTGGTTTGAAGCTTATTCATTGAGCTTAGGCTCATAAATGCTACCACGAGCAGCGCTATACATGGTGAAAGAACGGCTAAAATAAGTCGTGCTCGAATGGTTGTTTGGTCTAAAAGCATGGGTTTTCCTGTTTGAAAGCGAAGAGCTTAAGGCTGGATGATATGTAAGGCTCTCAATATTAGATTATGGATTTTTGAGTCGCCTGCGTTAAAGCTATATTTATATGAAACTTTATTGCACTAGAATGTGACATAAAGGGGGTTGTAGAATTAACGACTTTAATAAATTAATTAAATGGGATGGAGTACGCAATAAATATAAGAAAAACTTCCGCTTGGTTCGAATTTGGTGGATTACTATTTGGCGAGGCAACGGTAGATGAAGTAGAGCTAGTGGTTATTGTGGTTGTTTTTCGTGGTTTTTCCGTCTTGGATCAAAAAATCCCAATGCACGTTTAACATGCGTTGGGATTTGTTTAATTAGCACTCTAATGAGGCTGACATAGAACGATTTATTAGATTTTGAATCTGCTAGTTAACGTCTCAAGTTGTGTTGACAACGCATTGAGAGTTTCGCTACTCGCAGACAATTGATCGGCAGATAAGGCAGTTTCATCGGTCAAGTTACTGATTTCACTAATATTGAGATTAATGTCTTCGACCACGCTTGATTGCTCCTCTGTTGCTGTTGCAACCAATGTATTTTGGTCGTTGATCTTCTCAATGAAGGAGTGAATTTGCTGCCATGCTTGGTTCGCCATTTCTGCCTGTTCAGCAACTGTCCCACTTTGCTCATGACCTAAACTCATTGATTCAACTGCCTTTTGAGACTCTTGTTGCAAACGGTTAATCACACCTTGAATTTCTTCAGTTGACTCAGCAGAGCGGCTTGCAAGATTACGCACTTCATCAGCAACAACGGCAAAACCGCGTCCTTGTTCGCCAGCACGCGCAGCTTCAATCGCTGCGTTCAATGCTAGTAAATTCGTTTGGTCTGAAATGCTGCGGATTGTTTCAAGAATTGAGCTAATATCATTCACTTGTTGTGCCAGTGAGCTAACCACCATTTTCGTATTATCAAGACCGTTTGAGAGGTTATCGATATTATTTTTCGCGTTTAATACCTCTCTTACACCCGTATTCGCCCCTTCTTTCGCTTCTAGTGCGACATCAGCGGCATTGGCTGCGTTTGACGAGATTTCTGCGACTGTAGCTCCTAGTTGATTAATGGCAGTAGCGACTTGAGTGGTACGATCACGCTGAGAGACACAAATACGTTGAGTATGCTGCGCTTGTTGTGCGACTTTATCTGCCGCTTCAGACATTTTAAAGCTGCTTGATGCGACCTCGGCGAATGACTGATGCATGCGCTCCATCAAAGTATTAAAACTGCGCCCTACGTCGCTAAGTTCATCGTTTGAAGAGACATCAAGGCGTGCATCTAAGGAAAGATTTTGTGCAGCTTGATTCATGCTGTGCTTTAAAGTTTCGACCTTTTTTCTTAAGCCGTTAATTACAACAAATGAAATCAAAATCGAGAGTAATAGACCAAATGTAATAGCGGTATAAATGGCATATTTTGCTGAAGCAGTTGTTTGCTCACTTTGTTGGTGATGAGTTTTTGCTTCCACTAGTAGACGGTCTAAAATTTGGTCGGCTTGTTTACGTAATGTACCGTAGCTGTTCGCATATTTGTCGCGGTAAATTTGGCTTGCTGTTGCCATGTCCCCACTCTCAAAAGCTTCCAGCATTGGCGTTAGCTCTTGGTTAATCATTCTCTCTGCTGCTGATTTTAGTGATCTTACATCTCGCTGCATTTGCGGGTTAACTTGCGTTGACAAGGCGTGCTCTAGAGAGGCGATAAGTTGAGGGATATCTTCTGTTCTCGCTTCTTTGATACGAGTTTTTACCCCTTTACCGTCTTTTAGGTAATCGGTTTGTTGCAGAAGCATCATATCAATACCGACGCGCATACGTGGGATGCGAGAAGTAACCTCTGCCATGGAGCGCATCGGGTCAGCTGTCCCTAAGTAGATAGACTCTGTTTTTCCTTGAATTTGAGTCATAGTGTTGAGACCCATAACGGCAATAATGAGTAACGCTGAACATGGCGTGAGTACGGCTAAAATGAGCCGTGTTTTAAGAGTGGTTTTATCTAACAACATATTACCGAGTCCTGTTTGAAAGCTTGCAACGAAAACGCGTTGATTTAATTAGTGTATTCACTTATGAAAGCGCGTAGTTATATTGAAATTAACCATCAAATAGTGTGACCTGTTGTGTAAAAACGGATTAACAATATTATTAATAACTATTTTTGTGGGATAGGGCGCAAAATTTTCTAAAAAAAGAGAATTTACCTAAGGGCAAAGTGTGCACCTAGGTGATTATGCTATTGATTTTATTGGTTTATTATACCATTTAGTTGGCGAGATACTGATCAGGAAATAGTGCTTGTATGTGATTGAAGGCATCATTGTATCAAATGGAAATCATACGATACGCATGGATGAGGGAGGGCACATTAGTAAGATAATGCCAACAGATATTGGTCTTATCTTTTATTTGGTTTTTACTGGCAGATTGAGCGAGCCATACGAGCATAGGTGTGGCGGTTAGCAAGAGTTGCTCGCTAAAAATGGACAGAAGTTCTGATTCTAGAAACGGTTAGCATAGATAAGGAATATCACTACAAATTTAATCAAAGTGGTTGTTTATGTGCTACAGAGCTATGCGAGCAGCAAGAAATCGTGCACTGGGATTTTTATCGATGGAGTGATACCAATCTGCGGGCATGGCATCGGAAAGCCCCATCGTTTTTAATCGTTGCTTTTCGGTTTTACTGATCACCGCAAACTGCAGTAAGCCATGGATTATGCGTCTTGCTGATTGGCGAGACAATTCACCATCACGTTGGTAACGTTTTAGCTCACCAATAATGGACGCCAACGGCACTAACGGCTCAAGTTCCGCATGTTTAGTGGTAATGACCGAGCCTGAGCGTGGGCAGTGCTCTCTCGCCATTTGCCAATCCGGTTTACCTAATTTCGAAGCATAGCCTTCACGAAAACAGAAATAACTCAGTAGAAAACGCTCAACCATCGTCCAGCGTTGAGCTGTGATTTCGATCATTAGGTGTTCAAATTCAATATCGGTGTCGTTCATTTGGGTTTCTAAGCGTTGTTTATGGTAAAAAATACCAGATATTCGTAACAATTTCGCCATCTATCCCCGTCATACTTGAAGTTGCAGCGGTGTTGGCTGTATTCGTGCGCCCCAATCACATAGTTTACCTATGCACAGGGGACTTTTTACTTGCCGCCTACCTACATCTTCAAGTTTTTTGGGTATAATATTGAAATACATCGCAAGAACGTAATCCTCACGGTTTTGATGCCGAGTTGCTAGACATGTTGACGTTTAATCGACCACACTAACTGCGCTAGCAACAACACACCCGTTACCGCTAATCCAATCCCAATCCCTGCCCATATACCGGTTAGTTGGTAGGTTTCAAGTAGTAACCAAGCAGCAGGCAAGCCAAATACCCAATAACCAATAGCTGTCATAATGGTCGGCGCTATGACAATTTTCATTCCGCGTAGCAGGTTAATGGCGAGCAACTGCCATGCATCGACCACGAAGGCTAATGCCACTACCCACAGTACTGAAATTAGTAAATCAGTAAGATGAATATCGAGATTGAAAAGAGCGGCGATAAATTCTGGCCACAACATAAAACCTCCCGCTAACACAATACTGATAACAGTGGTTACAGTGAAGCTTCGAATCGCCGTTTTTTTTATGCCAGTATAATTTTCAGCGCCAAAATCTTGGCCAACTAAAATGGCGGCAGCTTGAGATAAACCGAAATTTATATTCCACGTAAAGCCAAGGCACTGAAGTAGAATCTGGTGTAGTGCTAGTGCTGAAATACTCACGGTTCCTGCCATTAAAGTACCGCCGTAAATCAAGCCGTGTTCAAGCAAAGCGGCTAATCCAATCGGAAATCCCATCGCAAGCAAGGGTTTAACCAGCGAAACGGAGTATTCGTTTAGGTTTTTCCATGGTGCAAACGATTCAAACTCAGGACGAGTAAACACCCAGTAACCATAAGCGATGGTGACAATAGCTGAAGCTAATGCCGTACCAGTCCCTAAGCCTGCGAGCCCAAGTTCAAAAGTAAATGCAAGTACGTAGCTGATCGGTATATTGAGCAATATCGTCATTACGGACATCAGCAATATTGACCGAACGTTACCAAATACGCTGGTGAGTCCGCGCAAGATGAGTAGTAGTAGCGACGGTAGCATTGCCCATTTTAAGGCATCGACGTATTGCATTGCTGGTGCAATAATTTCTTCAGGCTGATTGGCCAAACGAAGTAAATCCGCTCCAAAAGAAAAGCAGACGTACAGCATTGCGGAAAGCACCAGCGCTAAAAGCACTGCCCCTTTAAGGGCAAAGCGAATTTGTTGATTGCCGAACTCAGGTCTTGCCACTCTCTGACCGTAAGCAATGGCAATTAGATTTGCCACGCATCCCACGGTGCTACTCGCAACAATAAAAACAAAACTATAGATTGAGGCTCCTAGACCACCAGCGGCAAGAGCGGAAATACTCAATCGAGACATCATCCATACATCGGTTAATACCAAGGCCATAGAGATAAGTTGAGAGATGATAAGAGGGAATGCTAAAAAGAGAATTTTTCTCATAAGTGCTCAGAAATAAAAGACGAAAGACATAATAGGTATGCGATTTTCGCCAATTTAACGATCAATCGGCTTCGCTATCAAATGATAAATATGTCAATCTGTTATGAGTTGAAGTTATGTGAGTTATATTATGAAGCCTTATCCCCATTTACCTTATAGTCAAAACAGTCTTAAGGTGTTTGAGTCTGTGGCTCGGCTACTGAGTTTTACTCAAGCCGCACAGGAGTTGAACGTGACGCAAAGCGCCGTAAGTCGGCAGATTAAATCCCTCGAACAAGAACTAAATGTTGTTCTGATCGTAAGAAAACATCGCTCAATTGAATTGACCATGAAAGGCATGGCTCTGTTTGAAGTACTGAGGAGCAACTATTTAGAGCTGCAAGCATTACTCGAAAAATGGTCAGCGCCAGAGAAAAAACGTTTAGTGATTAAGAGTGCAGTGAGCTTTGCTACTCGAATTTTGATCCCAAGGCTAATGGAACTCAATGAAAGGTACCCAGACTATGAAATTGTCATTATTCCGCTAATCGAAGGGGATTGGGATTTAACCCATGAACATAGCGATTTGGCGATCATTAATACACGGCAGCCCGAGCTGTATCGAGGGCACCCGAAAGCCACATTTTTGCGTGATGAGTATATGGCGCCCATTTATACTCTGAGCGAAGGTCAAAGTAATAAGGAACTGCATGAAGTATTGGCAATGGCCCGACTTCACGCAACGGATGATCATCTAGATTGGAGTGCTTGGCTCGCACAGGAGCAAGACAACGGTGTAAAACAAAGCCGAGATACGTCATTTGTGAGTTTGGACCTGGCGATAAGTGCTTGTTTAGCGGGTTATGGTGCAACCGTAACGGATTTGCTTCTGGTGTTACCTGAACTAGAAAGAGGCTATTTGCGTACTCCAAATTTGGCGCCTATTCGATCAAGTGCGTGGCAGTACTTTGCGTATATTCCTCAACAGAGCGAGATCTCTGCGGACTTGCTGCAATGGCTGCAATGTCTATTTGAGAAAGAGCAAACGCGGTTGTTACGTTTAGCTGAGAAATATCAATGGAAAATGTGAAGCCCATCCCTATTAATCATACATTAGTGTGGCAAATAAGATTGCGAAAACAATCCTTAACAAGGAAGTGTATGCTGAAGTATCACCGTTAGTGTAGAGGGAAATGTTATGTATGAGATTCAACCCAACGTATGGATATTTGATGGCAAAGATGTGCCGTTTTTAGGGTTACCTTTCTCCACTCGTATGACCGTTATCCGTTTAAACGACGGTCGGCTTTGGGTGCACAGCCCAATTGCATTGAATCCTTATTTAAAAGAACAAATAGATCAATTAGGCGATGTTTGTTTTCTTATCGCGCCTAATCATTTGCATCACTTATTTGTTGGTGAATGGCAGGCACAATATCCACAGGCGCTTACCTACGGTACCGCGCAAGTCATAAAAAAAAGGCAGGATTTACGTTTTGAAAACTCTTTAGCGGAATCTGCGACGTTTCCTTGGGATGAGGAGATAGAGCATTTGTTGTTTACTGGTTCATCAGTAATGCAAGAAAGTGTCTTCCTCCATAAAGAGACGAACACGCTGATAGTGACGGACCTGATTGAGAACTTTGATCCACAGAGATTTAAACCGCTGCAAAGAAACATCGCCAAAGTAGTTGGTATACTCTCACCAAATGGAAAGATGCCACTAGACTGGCGATTGACGTTTCAATTTCATAAAAAGATCGCCCGCGAACATATGTTGACGATTCTCTCTTGGCATCCACAGCGAATTATTATGTCCCATGGTGAGATCATAGAATCGCAAGCGGAGTCGTTTCTCGTCGATTCATTTGGTTGGCTTGGAGACCTGAATCAACTCAATAAGTGAGAAGGGTAGCAGAATGACGTTGTTTTAAAGATGGCTTTGTGACATTTCTACTGCGTGATGACAGCCCATAATCTTTTGTCGTATTAATTAAGCAGATTTATGCGTCGAGTATCCCTTTTCTCTACTTTAGTATTAGAAACCGTTAAATTTCGAATACCGTTACTGCTATCATATTGTTATGAAATTAGTTTTCTTCTGGATCAAAGCTGAATATAGCTAAGTTAACCAGCGAATTATGAGGCTGTATGTTAGAAACAAAACGATTAATACTTAGGCAGTGGCAGGATGCGGATTATCCTCACTTTGCACGTATGTGCGCCGACCCAGAAGTGATGAAATATTTCCCCAGCGTGCTTACGGAATCTGAAAGCTTTCAATTGGCTGATCGGATCCGCGCACTGATTGATAAGAATGGCTGGGGTTTTTGGGCGGTAGAGCTCAAAAGTACGCGTGAGTTTATCGGTTTTGTTGGTTTGAATGCACAAGATGGTGAAAGTGGGCTCCCTAATGCACCAATGCTCGAGATTGGTTGGCGCACGGCAAGTCAACACTGGCATAAAGGCTACGCAACTGAAGCGGCTGAGCAAGCCATTCGTTACGCCTTTTTTGTATTGGGTGTTGATGATGTTTACTCATTTACCGCCAAAGTAAACATCCCGTCACAAATGGTGATGAAACGCTTAGGCATGGTCAATACTTGCATGGACTTCAATCACCCGAAGTTACCAGAAGACCACGAGTTACAATGTCACTGTTTATATAAAATTGGTAAGCAGAGCATCATATCCGGCACACCTTTAGGTACGCTGCGTTAATTTAGTAATTTAGTAATTTAGTAATTAAGTCATCTGGGATGAGCAGTATGGATTGCCGAAAAAAAATGCACAGTGGTCAAATTTACTATTGTGATGACCCATTACTATTTGAAGAACAACGAGCGTGCTTGGAGGTTCTCTACGATTTTAATCATTCAAGACCAAGCGAAGTTAAATTACGTGATGAGTTGGCGCGCAGCTTATTGGGTGGGGCTGGGAAAGAGTGTTATATCGAGCCCCCATTGCATGCGAACTGGGGTAAGCACACTGTCATCGGCGATTATTTCTATGCAAATTTCAACTTAACTCTGGTCGATGACACCAAAATAATGATTGGGAATCATGTCATGATCGGTCCCAACGTGACACTGACAACAGCAGGGCACCCAGTAGACCCAGATTCACGTCGTAAGGTTGCTCAATTTAATATCCCCATTACTATTTGCGATAACGTATGGATTGGCGCCAATGTGGTGGTGCTCCCTGGAGTGACCATTGGCGAAAATAGTGTGATTGGTGCGGGAAGCATTGTGATGAAAGACATACCAGCAAACGTCGTCGCGGTTGGGAATCCATGCCGAGTGATGAGAGACATCTCCGAGAGAGATAAAGAGTATTATTTTAGAAACCTAAAGTTTGATGGCATATAGCCGATTCTTTCACTCTTGTCCTAGCGGCAACATGACAATTGCTGAGATACGGTAGTGAGTTTATAAACGGTCCTGAATTTGGACCGTTTTCTTTAAGATAAGGGCAGCTTTAGAGTGTGGATCTAAATTTCTGCAAGAGATCTTGCTGTTGTTCGGTCAGGTTTGTTGGTGTATCCACTTGAATGCTGACCAATAAATCGCCCGTTATTCCTTTTCGGTTGGTGACACCTTTACCTGGAATTTTAAACTTGCGCCCACTTTGCGTGCCCGTAGGAATTTTTAGTTTAAAATGGCTATCCAACACATGAACTTCTGCTTCGCCCCCTAGCGTTGCAGTGATCATGTCAACATGAGTGGTGCAGACTAGGTTATCTCCATCACGTTTAAGGAAAGCATGTGAGCGAGTGGTGATCACAAGCAACAGATCACCAGCTGGACCACCGTTTACGCCTATACCACCTTTACCAGAAAATCGAATCTTTTCGCCATCTTTGATGCCCGCAGGGATCTTCACGTTGATTTTTTTCTGTTCACCATTGATCGGTAACTCGACGACTTTCTCAGCACCTTGAACTGCATCTACAAAATCAACGGTTAAAGTAAATTCTCGGTCTTGCCCTTTTTGCACGCGATTACTTCGGGAGAAGATGTCTTCAAAACCACCGAATCCGCCACTAAATCCACCACCTTGCTGCCTAAAACCGCCGCCAAAGAAATCATCAAAACCGCCATTACTGTGTTGAGAGTGATCACCAAAACCACCGCGACTGCCATCAAAAGCAGCATGACCGAATTGGTCGTACTGTCGACGTTTGTCAGTATCCGTGAGTGTCTCGTAGGCTTCTTTTATTTCTTTAAATTTATCTTCTGCCGTTGCATCACCGGGGTTCTTGTCGGGATGGTACTTCATCGCTAGCTTTTTATAGGCTTTTCTAATCTCTTTTTCTGAATTTGTTTTAGAGACACCTAGCACGTTGTAATAGTCTCGCTTGGACATGTTAGCCTCTTACTTTTATTCCTAACTGCCATGGAAAAGGGCGTATGAGTTGCCTCTTACGCCCTAAATACCAATGTTGTTATACCGCTCAGCTACTCTAGAGAGAACAAATAGTTGAGCTTAGGCGTTATTTCACTTCTTCAAACTCTGCATCAACAACATCGTCGTTCTTAGAGTGATCTCCAGCATCTGCATCTTCAGCGTGTTGTGCTTGAGTTTGTTGCTGAGTAATTTCCATCAGCTTTTGAGCAGCAGCCATTAACGCTTGAACTTTCGCATCGATCGCTTCTTTATCATCACCTTTACGTGCTTCTTCAAGCTCAGTGATAGCAGCTTCAATCTTCTCTTTCTCATCAGCAGGAAGCGCTTCACCAGCTTCTTCAATTTGCTTACGAGTACCGTGAATCATTTGGTCTGCTTGGTTACGTGCAGATGCTAGCTCTTCGAACTTTTTGTCCGCTTCTTTGTTAGCTTCTGCTTCTTGAACCATTTTCTCGATGTCTTCATCGCTTAGACCGCTTGAAGCTTGAATCGTGATCTTCTGCTCTTTACCAGTCTGCTTGTCTTTCGCAGATACGTGCAGGATACCATCCGCATCTAGGTCGAAAGTTACTTCAATTTGTGGCATGCCACGTGCAGCTGCTTGGATCCCTTCTAGGTTAAATTGACCTAGAGACTTATTGTATGACGCTTGCTTACGCTCACCTTGTAGAACATGGATAGTTACCGCGTTCTGGTTGTCTTCTGCAGTAGAGAAWACTTGGTTCGCTTTTGTTGGRATMGTCGTGTTCTTCTCAACWAGCTTAGTCATTACGCCGCCCATAGTCTCGATACCTAGAGACAGAGGTGTAACGTCTAGTAGTAGTACGTCTTTCACTTCACCCGCAAGTACACCACCTTGAACTGCAGCACCCATTGCTACTGCTTCATCAGGGTTTACATCACGGCGAGCTTCTTTACCGAAGAACTCAGCAACTTTAGCTTGAACCATTGGCATACGAGTTTGACCACCAACTAGGATAACRTCWGTGATGTCRCCTACTGATAGCTCAGCATCTGCTAGAGCAACTTTTAGTGGCTCAAGTGAACGYTGTACTAGGTCTTCAACTAGAGMTTCTAGTTTTGCACGAGTMACTTTAACGTTCATGTGCTTAGGACCAGTYGCATCTGCAGTTACGTAAGGTAGGTTTACGTCTGTTTGAGTAGTAGAAGAAAGCTCAATTTTCGCTTTTTCTGCTGCTTCTTTAACGCGCTGCATTGCTAGTGGATCAGTCTTAAGGTTGATACCTTGCTCTTTTTTGAATTCGTCTACTAAGTAGTTGATTAGACGGCTATCAAAATCTTCACCACCTAGGTGAGTGTCACCGTTAGTTGCTAGAACTTCGAAAGTTTTCTCGCCTTCAACTTCATCGATTTCGATGATAGAGATATCAAATGTACCACCACCAAGGTCGTAAACTGCGATAGTACGATCGCCGCCTGACTTGTCTAGACCGTAAGCTAGCGCTGCTGCTGTTGGTTCGTTGATGATACGTTTAACTTCTAGACCTGCGATACGACCAGCATCTTTCGTTGCTTGACGTTGAGCATCGTTAAAGTAAGCAGGAACAGTGATAACAGCACCCGTTACTTCTTCACCTAGGAAGTCTTCTGCCGTTTTCTTCATCTTTTTCAAGATTTCAGCTGAAACTTGAGGAGCCGCCATTTTTTGGCCTTGCGCTTCTACCCATGCATCACCGTTGTCAGCCTTAACAATTTTGTAAGGCATGATTTCGATATCACGCTGAACTTCTTCGTCTTCGAAACGACGACCGATAAGACGCTTAATTGCATATAGCGTGTTAGTTGGGTTTGTCACTGCTTGGCGTTTAGCCGGTTGGCCTACTAGCGTTTCGCTGTCTGTGTAGGCTACAACAGATGCGGTTGTACGCTCGCCTTCCGCGTTTTCAATTACGCGTGGCTTGTTGCCGTCTAAAACAGCAACACA